>ALAO01000383.1 GCA_000307955.1 Solidesulfovibrio magneticus str. Maddingley MBC34
GGCCAGGAGGTTGGTCTGGTCGGCGATGTCGGAGATGACCTGCATGATCTGGCCGATGCCCTGGGCCTGTTCGCCCAGGCCGCGCATTTCGGATTTCAGCCCGTCGGCCTTTTCGCTGACCGACTCCATGACCTCGATGACCTTGTCCACGAGCCCCGCGCCGGTGGCGGCCATGGAGTTGGCCTGTCCGGCGGTGGCGGCGGCGTCGCCGGCGTTGCGGGCCACTTCGAGGATGGTGGAGTTCATTTCCTCGATGGCCGCGGCCACCTCGGAGGTGCGGGCGCGCTGCTCTTCCATGCCTTCGGTGGAGTGGGCGATCTGGGCGCTCATCTGCTCGGCCGCCTCGGCCAGGCTCTCGGCCACGGCGGTGGCTTCCTTGACGCCGCTGGCGATGCGGCTGTTTTGCTCGGTGATGGTGCGTTCCTTGAGGACCACGCCGGTGAAGTCGGCCACGGACACGAAAGCCCCGATGAGCTTGCCGTCGAAGTCCACGATCGGAGCGGAGAAGATGCTGATGTATTTGTGATGGCCCTTGCGGGTGTCGAATTCGGTCTTGGAGGACTGCTTCTGGCGGGTGCGCAGGGCTTGCTCGGCGATGGTTTCGCGGGAGTCGCCGTAGAAGAACCGCGAAAAAGACGTGCCGACGTGTTTCTCCGGCGCGCCGTCGTTTTCGGTCAGCTTCACCATGTATTCGTTGAGCCACTTGAGCTTGCCCTGTTCGTCGACGATGGCCATGGGCGTGATGATGTTGCCGATCATGGCTTCGTCCCTGGACAAGCGGGCCTTGAGGGCGGCCTCGTGGGGAGTCAGCGCCTCGCGCAGAGCGGCGGTTTCGAGCAGGGGGTGGCCGGTGATGTTGCAGGTAAAGGCGTTGGAGGTCATGGCCGCGAAGGTGTCTTGCATCTGAGAACAGGCCACGTTGACCGCGCTTTGGGTCCAGAAAACAAAAATCGTGGTCAGGGCAAAGGAAGCGGCCAGCAGGGCCAGGGCGGTCGGGCCGCCGAGGAAGCCGGCGGCGGCCAGGAACAGGGCATTGACAATGACGCAGCACACAACCGGGAACGATTTCATGCGATCCTCCGACGCCGATGGGCGGCTCCATAAATACAGGTGGGGTTTGCGTAACGCAATGGACTGCAAAGCGCAACACGCCGGACACCAGCCTGACCAGGAATCGTGATCGGTTTGGCCGCGCGGCGGCGGGCTCGCAGCGGTCGGAGCCAGGCCAAGGGAAACAGTGCAACTGTGTAGGTCGGATGTTTCGCGACATCGCCAGGGACCGGCCGTTGTTGGTGCAACGGCCGGTTTTGCACGCGGCGTCTAGGAATTGCCTTGGACCCGCGGGGCGATGTTGAACGGCGTCAATTCAGACTGCTGGGCCGTTTTTTGTAAAAGCGCGGTCACGGTTTCGCTCGGGGCCGGACCGCAGCAGCATGAGGAGCCGCCGGCGTCGAAGTCCGGATTGGCGATCTGGCCGCGCTCGTCCAGGACCAGCAGGAAGGCTCCGGCCGGGTCGTCCTCGTGGAGTTCCACCTCGCGCACCTCGCCGGCTGGCAGCAGCTCGCCCGAGGCCAGGGCCACGGCCCGAAACGGCCCCCGGTAGAGCACCCGGCGGCGCGCCGGCGCGGCGAGCGGTTTTTTTGCTTCCACGGTGACGGAATAGAAATCGTGACCGCCCACCACCCGGTAGGGAAAGCGGCGCAGGATGCGCACGGCCGTGAAGCCGGCTTCCTCGAGGATGGCGACCAGATCGGTCTGGGTCAGCGTGCCGGAGATGCACTCGCCGCGAAGGGTCGGATCGTTGCGGATGACGGCTGGGGCCGGGGTTTCGGTGGCCACGTCGGAAAAGACCAGCCGGCCGCCCGGGGCCAGCACCCGCAGGATCTCGGCGTAGAGCCGGCGTTTTCTGGTGGAGAGGTTCAGCACGCAGTTGGAGACGATGCAGTGGACGGACCCGTCGGCCACGGGCAGGGCTTCGAGGTAGCCCTGGAGAAAGACGGCGTTGGCGTAGCCGAGCCCCTTGGCCGTGGCCGCTCCGGCCTTGGCCGCCCGGGCCAGCATGGCCGGCAGCATGTCCACGCCGATGGCCCGGCCGGTCGGCCCCACCTGCCGGGCGGCGATGAGGCATTCCACCCCGGCCCCGCAGCCGAGGTCCATGACCGTCTCGCCCGGGGCCAGGGCGGCGTCGGCCACGGGGGAACCGCAGCCGTAGCCCCGCACCCGGTAAAATTCCGGGATATGGTCCACCAGTTCCAGGGGATAGCGCACCGGGTTGACGATGTCGCCTTTCTCCACAACGGCCGCTTCGGTGTAAAAATCCTTGATGTGGCCAAGGCTCGTCGTGCCGGCCATGGAGAGCAGGCAGTTGGCATGGGCCAGGGCCACCTCGCCGTGGGCGTGGCAGCTCTCGTGGGTCTCGCCCATCTTGAGCCGCAGCCCGGGCCGGTCCGGCCGGCCTTCGGGCACGTCCGCCGCCTCCCGGGCGATCATCCAGGCGGCGAGACGCCGTCGAAGCGGCAGATAGGGGTCTTCGCCGTCGAAGCGGCCGTCATGCCGCCAGGCATGGTCCGGGTCCGGGCCGCCGAGCACGAACCGCCATGGATCGTCGGAATCGGCGCAGGTGACGCGGCGAAGCCCGGCCAGGACCGGGCTGTCACGCCAGGCCGCCGCCAGGCCGCCGGGGCCGACGGGGGTGGCCACGGCCGTCTCGCCGATAAGCGCCGGGCTCGGGTAGAGCCGGCCGTCGGGGCCAAGGGCCACGGATTCCCAGCCCGAGGTCGCGCCGTCGTGGCGGGTGCCGGCCGGGGAAAAGACCTGGCCGGCCAGGGCGGTCAGGTTGTCGATGGCCACGCCGGCCGCCTCGGCCCGCCGGGCCGCCTCGGTCACGGCGGCAAAAAGCGCGTCGTCGTCCGGGCGATGGTCGTCGCGGCCCCGGCCGGCGGCGAAATGCCACATGAAATGCAGCCCGGCCGCGCCGCAGCTGGCGGCCAGATCGGCCAGAGCCGGCAGATCGGCCACGTTGTCCCTCGTGGGGCAGGCCGACAAGGTGACGCCAAAGCCCAGGGCCCTGGCCCGGGCCAGATCGTCGGCGAGCCGGGCAAAGGCGCCGGGTCCGCGCAGGGCGTCGTGGCGCGGGGCCAGGCCGTCGCAGCTCACCTGGAAATGCACCCGGTCCCGGGGCCAGGAGTTGATAAGGGCGGCCTGGTCGGAAAAGCCCGTGCCGTTGGTGAGGATGGCCACATGGCTGTCCGGCACGGCCAGGGCGGCGGCCACGATGTTGGGCAGTCCCGGGTGGCAGAAGGGTTCGCCGCCGGTCAGCGCGAAGACCCGGCAGCCCAGGGCCGCCGCTTCGGCCAGACGGGCCAGGGCGACGTCGGTGGACAGCTCGGTCCCGGCCGCCGGGCCGGAGCAGAACAGGCAGTGGCGGCAGGCCAGGTTGCAGCGGTCGGTGACGTGCAGCCACAGTTCGCCCAGGCGCGACAGGGTCAGGGCCTGGTGGCGGCCGGCGTAGGGCGCGGCCGCGGCCTCGGGCAGCCGGGCCAGGAACAAGGCGTCGTCCACGGACCCGGCGCAGCCGGAGGCGGCCCGTTCGATGGCGGCCTGCCCGGCCGCGTTGGGCACGAACCAGTCCGGGCCCTGAGGATACAGATAAATGGCGGCGTCGCCCGTGGCGAAGCTGGTCCAGCGGTCGGGGTCGAAAGGCATGGCGGTCTCCCGGTCGGCAAGGCTTTTCCCCGGACGACGAGCGGCCGGGTCTGCCATCTCCTAACCCAGGGCCGGGGCCGGCGACAAGGCCGGCCCGATGACGGACAGGGCCGCGATCCATCGGTTGGGGATTGACCCGGCCGCCCGGCTGTGGAAACAGCCCTGCGGCGGCCATCGCCGCCAAAGGATGCCCCATGACCGACACCGAACTTTGTCCCTGCACCTCCGGCCGGCCCTTTGCCGAATGCTGCGGCCCGATCCTGGCCGGCACGGCCAAGGCGGCCACGGCCGAGGCGCTCATGCGCTCGCGCTACGCCGCCTTTGTCAAAAACGATATGGCCTATCTCGGGGCCAGCCTGGTCGCGGCCAAACGGCCCGGTTTTTCCGCCTCGACCATCGCCGCCTGGAACGCCGACGTGGTCTGGAAAGGCCTGGAGATCCTCGAAACCGCCCAGGGCGGCCCGGACGACGAGCGCGGCGAAGTGCGCTTCGTGGCCTCCTACGAAAAGGACGGCCAGGCCGGCGACATCCGCGAACACGCCCGGTTTCGTAAAAAAGGCGGCCGCTGGTACTACCTCGACGGCAAGCTGGAAGCGGCCGAACCCCAAGCCGCCCCCAAACGCGCCCCGGCCGGCCGCAACGATCCCTGCCCCTGCGGCTCCGGGGTGAAGTATAAAAAGTGCTGCGGTAAGTAGGGGTGAGAGGGGGGATGCCTCCGGCGGCCGGG
>ALAO01000384.1 GCA_000307955.1 Solidesulfovibrio magneticus str. Maddingley MBC34
CCCGGCCGCCGGAGGCATCTTCCTCTTCTCTTTCTCTCCAGCTACTGCCCCAAGCCCCGCAACCGCAGCCCCACCAACCGGATGAAGCCGGTGGCGTCGGCCTGGTTGTAGACCTCGTCTTTTTCGAAGGTGGCGAGCTTGGGGTTGTAGAGGCTGTTGGGCGACTTGCGGCCCAGGGGATAGGCTTGGCCCTTGTAAAGCTTGATCCGCACCGTGCCGGTGACGCGCTCCTGGGCCTGGTCGATCATGGCCTGCAGGGCCTTGCGTTCCGGGGCGTACCAGAAGCCGTTGTAGACCATTTCGGCGTAGCGCGGGATGAGGCTGTCGCGCAGGTGCATGACTTCGCGGTCCAGGCAGATGCCTTCGAGGTCGCGCCGGGCGATGTGCAGGATGGTGCAGCCCGGGGTCTCGTAGACGCCGCGCGACTTCATGCCGACGAAGCGGTTCTCGACCATGTCGATGCGGCCCACGCCGTGTTTGCCGCCAAGGGTGTTGAGCTTTTTGATGAGCGCGGCCGGGGACAGCTTTTCGCCGTCGATGGCCACCGGGTCGCCGTGCTCGAAGTCGATGGTGACGACGTCGGCCGTGTCCGGGGCTTTTTCCACGGGCACGGTGAGCAGATAGGTGTCGGCGCAGGGTTCGTTCCAGGGGTCTTCCAGCTCACCGCCCTCGAAGCTTAGGTGCATGAGGTTGCGGTCCATGCTGTGGTCCGAGCCTTTCTTGTCGGAAGGCACGGGGATGCCGTTGTCCTTGGCAAAATTGAGCAGATCCGTGCGCGAGGCGAAATCCCATTCGCGCCAGGGGGCGATGGTGCGCAGGTCCGGGGCCAGCACGCCGGTGGTCAGTTCGAAGCGCACCTGATCGTTGCCCTTGCCGGTGGCGCCGTGGGCCACGGCCTGGGCGCCCTCGGCGCGGGCCACGTCCACCAGACGCTTGGCGATAAGCGGCCGGGCGATGGAGGTGCCGAGCAGGTAGCGGCCTTCGTAGATGGCTCCGGCCCGCAGCATGGGGAAGATGAAGTCCTTGGCGAACTCTTCGCGCAGGTCGTCGATGTAGGCCTTGGTCGCGCCGGTTTTCAGGGCTTTTTCTTCCAGGCCGTCGAGTTCCTCTTCCTGGCCGAGGTCGCAGGTGACGGTGACGACTTCACAGTTGTAGGTCTTTTTGATCCACTTGAGGATGACCGAGGTGTCGAGGCCCCCGGAGTAGGCCAGGACGACTTTCTTGATGGTGCTCATGGCGCTTTCCTTGGATCGGCCAGCCGGCGAGCCCCCTGGCGATCAGGCGGCGACGACGGGATGGCCGGAATATTGCTGCAACGGGGCGGACCTTCGCGCGAGGCGCGCTAGTCGGCCGCCGTGAAAACCCATTCGAGGATGGCTTTTTGGACGTGGAGCCGATTTTCGGCTTCGTCCCAGACGATGGAGGCCGGGCCTTCCATGACGGCGTCGGTGATCTCCTCGCCCCGGTGGGCGGGCAGGCAGTGGAGCACCTTGGCTCCGGGCGCGGCCTTGGCCAAAAGCGCGTCGTTGATCTGATAGCCGGCGAAGATCTTCACGCGCGCGGCGTGTTCGGCTTCCTGGCCCATGGAGGCCCAGACGTCGGTATAGAGGTAGTCGGCCCCGGCCGCGGCCTCGGCCGGATCGGTGACGACGGTGACGTCGGCCCCTTGTTCCCGGGCCTTGGCCACCACGGCCGGGTCGGGCTTGTAGCCGTCGGGAGAGGCGATGGCCACGCGGATGGGGAAGCGGGCGGCGGCGTTCACGATGGAATGGGCGATGTTGTTGCCGTCGCCGACGTAGGCCAGCTTCAGGCCGTCGAGGCGTCCGGAGTGCTCGCGCATGGTGAGCAGGTCGGCCATGATCTGGCAGGGATGGTAGGCGTCGGACAGGGCGTTGACCACGGGGATGGAGCCGTAGCCGGCCAGATCGGCCAGCTTGTCGTGGCCAAAGGTGCGCACGATCAAGCAATCGGCGTAGCGCGACAGCACCCGCGCCGTGTCGCGGATGGGTTCGTCGCGGCCGAGCTGGGAATCGTTTTGGGTCATGAAGATGGGCCAGCCGCCGAGATGGCGCACGGCGACCTCGAAGGACACCCGGGTGCGGGTGGAGGCTTTTTCGAAAATGAGAATGCAGGTCTTGCCGGCCAGCAGATCGCTGCGGTGGTCGGCGGCCTTCATGGCGGCGGCCCGATCGAGGATGCGGGCGGCCTCGTCACGGGTGAAATCGAGGATGGTCAAAAAATGTCGGGGCATTGCGGTATCCTTCCGGAGCGACTTCCCAGAATTGGTAAAAAAGAAGTCGTTACCCTTCAACCGCGACGTTTGTAAAGCGCTGTAACGCCCGCCGTGGCCTGCCGACGCCCTGCCGGCGCGTTGACCGGGATATGGGCCGGTGCTAGAAGTGGCAGATGGGAAAACCTCCCGGTCTGCCGGCCTGGCCGAGGCAGGCGCGGAGGCGACCGGCCGGCGGATGTTCCCGGCCCAGGAGGCTAACATGAAGACGATCTGGAATCTCTTGGCCTTGTTCGCATTGGTCGCGGCGCTTTCAGGCTGCACGATCACGGCCGCGCCCATGGTCTACGTGCCGCCGCCGGCCTGCCCCGAAGGCTACTACTACGCCTCGGGCTACGGCTGCATCCCCCTGCCGGCCGGCGTGGTCGTGCCGCCAGACGCAGTCTACGCCGTGGTCAACACCTCGGGGTTGAGCCTGCGCAGCTGCGGTTCCATGCGCTGCGACATCATCAACTCCCTCAATGCCGGCGAACAGGTGCAGGTGCTCAGCCACCAAGGCGACTGGACCCATGTCTGGGCCTTCACCCGGGGCCAGGAAGGCTGGGTGGCCAGCCGCTTCCTCAACTAGCCGCGCCCCGGCCGACGGGTCTTGGCCATGGGGCGGCAAGCCGTCCCACTTGATCTTTTCCTCAAAAAATTCGCCTTTGTTCCCCGAGGCCATCAACCAGACGGCCTCGGGGACAAGGACGACGGCCGCGCCGGTTTGGCCGCCGCTTCGCTTCTGGACAAAGCGCCATGCCGCGTCTATACGCCAGCGGATGCGATATGTTTCGGACCGCCCTTGTCCTGGGCGCACCTCCCACTGCTTGTCCCGAGTTTTCGCGGCGGCGCTCCTGGCCGCCTGCCTCGGCGGGGGGACTTTCGCCCCTGACGCCTGGGCCAAGAAACAGCCCAAGAACCAGCCGACCCAAGCCGAGCCGACCACGGCCCAATCCCTGGCCGCCGCCGCCCAGCCGGCCTGCTCCCCCAAAAAGATCCTCATCGTCGGCGACTCCTTCGCCGTGGGCCTGGGCATGACCCTGGAGCAGTCCCTCAAGCACCGGGGGCCGGTGGCCCTGGCCAGCAAGGGCAAGGTTTCCAGCGGACTCAACAGCCCCAAGTTCTACGACTGGGAAAAGGCCCTGGGCGAATTCCTGGACGCCGAGAAGCCCGACGCCATGGTGGTCATGCTCGGCGGCAACGACGCCAAGAACGGCAAGGGAACGCCGGAGTGGTCCCGGGATTTCCAGGCCAAGGCCGAGCGGTTTTTGTCCATCGCCGCCGGCCGAGGCGTGCCCGTGGCCTGGGTGGGGCTGCCGCCCATGCGGGAAAAGACCTTCAGCCAGAAGGCCTGGACCGCCAACGAAGCCATGCGGGCCGCCTGCGCCACCTCCAAGGGCTGCCGCTTCATCGACTCGTGGGATCTTTTCGCCGACAATTCCGGCAACTTCTCGGCCAAGAAGCCGGTAGCCGGCAAGGCCGTGCCTCTTCGCGGCAAGGACGGCGTCCATTTCAGCCCGGCCGGCTGCAGGCTGCTGACCGACCGCATCGCCACCGGCCTGCCCGTGGCGCCCTGACGCCGACAACCATCGCGCCCAACGCCGATACCCCAGTGCCATCAATGAGTTGGAAAAAAGCCTGCATCGTATACTGCATCGCCCTGATCGTCGCCATGTTGGCCAACATCGAAAAGGTGTCGGTCTGGGTGGACGACCGCCTGGGCGACGGCCCGGCCTCGGAAGCGGCCCGGCAGGTGCGCCGCGTGCGCAACCTCTGGCGCGAGACGCGGCTGGCCGCTCATTGGCGGCAGCTCGACTGCGAAATGGCCCCCTATTTCGATGAAACCTACAAGAACAACCTGGCCTGCCGCGAGGAGCCGACCTCCGACGCCGCCGCCCAGGCCCTGCGCGAACGCCTGGACCCCAACCAGCCCCTGCTCAAGCCCGACGAACCCATCGACGCCGACAACCTGCTGGCCGCCCTTTCGCCTCCTAAACCGGGCGCGGCCGAGGGCGACGCCGCCGGGCCGGGATTGCCGTCCGTGGCTCGCGCGCCCTCGTCCGGCCAGACCGGTCCCGGGGAACAGACCCTGACCCAGGGCAAAGGACCGGCCCCGCATAAGCTGCTGGTGGTTGGCGATTCCCTGGCCATCGGCCTGTCCCTGTCGCTGCGGCGCAGCGTGGCCGAGATCGAAGGGCTGGAACTCATCGAGGAAGGCAAGGTCTCAAGCGGCCTGGCCAATCCCAAATACTACGACTGGAGCCGGGCGCTTCGGGTCTTTCTCGACAAGTACAAGCCCGACCTGGTCGTGGTCATGATGGGGGCCAACGACGCCAAGTACATAAACGTCAATGAAAAGCCCCGCTCGCCCGGCAATCCCAACAAGACCTGGCCGGAAGTCTTTTCCATGCGCGTGGAGGATTTCCTGACCGCCTTGCAGGAAAAAAACATCCGCAACTACTGGATCGGCCTGCCCGTCATGGGCGACGCGCCCTACGCCAAGCAGGTCGAGATCATGAACGACATCGTCAAGACCGAGGCGGCCAAGTTCCGCAACAGCACCTACCTGGACACCTGGACGCTTTTAGCCGACGACCAGGGCAATTACTCGACGTTTTTGCCCAACGACAAAGGAGTCAAGATCAAGGTGCGGGCCAACGACAAGGTGCACTTCACCGTGGCCGGCGGCGACATCCTGGCCCAGGCCTTCCTGGCCGCCCTGGCCAAGGACGTGGAGATCGTGGCCAAGAAACCGGCCGCCGCCGCGCCCCAGGCCGCCCAGACAGTCCCCAAATAGGCGGCTGGAGATCATGTGCCCAATCTGACAGCTCAAGACGCCGGCCCCGGGCCACGACGACGGACGCCGGTCCGTCAGCCGGGGGCGACCGTACACCGGGAACATGCCGCCCAAAAGGCCGCTCCCGGCCCTACCCGCCGCATCCTGGCCGCCCTGGCCTGCCTGGCCTGCCTGCTCGGCACGGCCTGCGGCCAGGACGAAGCGCCCAAAACCGCTGGAGCGCCCAAGGCGACGGCCCCTGCCGCAACGCCGGCCAAGACCGCCCAGTCGTCGCCGACGCCGCAGCCGTCTTCGTCGCCCCAGGCACGGGCCAAACGCCTGCTGGTGGTCGGCGATTCCCTGTCCATAAGCCTAGGCGAACAGCTTGAGCACGCCCTGGCCGGCACGCCCGGCCTGGACTTTACCCGCGACGGCCAGCGCTCCACGGGCTTAAGCCGCCCGGAACTCCTGGACTGGCCGGCCCGGCTGCGGGAGCTTGTGGCCAAATCTCCGCCCGACATGGTGGTCATCATGATCGGGGCCAACGACGTCATGCCCCTGACAGCCGCCGACGGCAGCCGGGTCTATTTCGACCAGCCGGCCTGGGCCGAAACCTACGCCGCCAAGGCCCGGGAACTCGTCGCCATCTGCCGCCAGGCCAACCCCGAGACAGCCATAAGCTGGGTCGGCGCGCCGTCCATGGGCGACGCGGCCTTAAACGCCGGGGTCAAGCGCGTCAACGCCGTGCTGGCGAAAATGTGCGCTGAGGCGGGCTGTCGGTTCATCGACGCCGAAACCGCCTTCTCCGACCAGGAGGGCCGTTACACACGACACGCCAAAGACGCGGCCACAGGCGAAGCCACGGCCATCCGCACCGCCGACGGCGTGCACCTGACCGAGGCCGGAGCCCGGCTCCTGGCCGGCGTGACGGCCGCCTCCCTGGCCGGCAAGGAACAATTGCCGCCCGCGGCCGGCCTCGACGAACTGCGCGCCCAGGCCCGGGACCTGCGCCCGATGCCCGATCCCGTGTCCCAAACCCCGCGAGAGACCCCCGGCAAATCCAAGGCCAAGGCCAAAGTCCGCGCCAGCGGCAAGGTCTACAGCGTGCGCGACGGCGACACCTTCCGCTTAATCGCCAAACGCATGGGCGTGTCCGAGGACGATCTGATCGCGCTCAATCCCGACGCCGACCCCAGACGCCTGTCCATCGGCCAGTCCTTGCGCCTGCCCGTACGTCGCCGCTAGGCCCGCCTGGAGCGGCCAAGCCGACCGCCTCGACCAGCCCGAAACTCCACGGCTTTCCGCCGTTGACCCGGCCGCCCGCCATGGGTCATACTCCCGGCCGGGGGATTTTGCCGTGCCGATTGGGCCTAGCAAGCGTGACGCAGCCGCGCCGCGCCCGGGTACTCGGGCGCTGTCCGGTCGCGGCCTTGCCGTTTGGTCATGAGTTCCGTTCACGCCCCTTGGGCGGCAAGACAAGACGCGCCCCGACAACGCCGCCAACCACAACGCCACCTGGGCTCGCCTGCCCTCACGGAGATGCGCCATGCGCTCGCTTGCACGATTTGCCGCACCACTGCTTGCCGCCGCCCTGCTGCTGCCGGGTTGCGCCAAACGTCCGCCGGTTCCCGCGCCGACCGGCGAAGATACGGCCGCCACGGCCGAGGCCGAGGTCAAACCCGCGCCGGTCGATACCCTGCCCACGGCCGTGCCCCCGGCCGTGCCGCCGCCGCCCAAGGTTGCCGTCGCCGTGGAGCCGGTCGTGCCCGAGCAAGCCACCAAGCAAGCCCTGGAGCCCAAACCGGCCGTCAACGCCGCCATCAAACCGCCCCGCTCCGAACCGGCCGCGCCCGCCGCCGAGTCCGGCCAAGCCGCCAGACCGGCCGAGGCCCAGGCCGCCGCGACCAAAACGAAAAGAACCGACGGACCGGTGGTGGCCGTGGTCGGCGATTCCCTGGCCGTCGGCGTCGGCATGACCATGGAACAACGCCTGGCCAAGGCCGGCGGCCCGGGCTGTCTGCCCATGGGCAAGGTTTCCACCGGGCTTATTTCCAAGAAGTACGACTGGGAAAAGGCGCTGGCCGAGACGCTGGCCAGCCGGCCCGTCTCGGCCGTGGTGGTGGTCCTTGGCGGCAACGACGCCAACAACGCCATCGCTGGCAAGGGCGCGGGCACGCCCGAATGGCAGGAGGCCTACACGGCCAAGGTGGAACACTTCCTGGCTATCGCCGCCAAGGCCGGGGTGCAAGTCATGTGGGTGGGGCTGCCGGCCATGAAGGACCCGGCCTACGGCAAGCGCGTGGCGGCGGTCAACGCCGCGGCCCGGGCCGGCTGCGCCAAGACGTCCGGCTGCCGCTACCTGGAACCCGGCGACATCTTCACCGACGCCTCGGGCAACTATGTCCAGGCCAAGGACATCGGCGGCAAGACCGTCTCCCTGCGGGCCGGCGACGGCGTGCACATGACCATGACCGGCTACGACCTGCTCTGCCGCCGGGTCCTCGACGTCCTGGGTCCGGTCGCAAATCCGGCCAAACCGTAAGGAGCCTGCCTATGCGCCGCGAACTGACCCAGGCCGTAATATTGGCCGCCGTAGCCGACGACGTGCTGACCCTGCCCGACCGGCCCATCGCTTCCCTGACCATGGGCAGGTGTCTGGCTGCCGTGGCTTCGCGCGGCCTGGGGTTGGCCTCGCTGGTCTCCCACATCGTCCCGGGACTGGCCCCGGCCCGCCCCAGGACCGTGCCGGCCACGGTCCACGAGGCGGTACGACTGCTCGCCGATCCGGCCGCGGACGGGACCGATCTGGCCTCGGTGGCCATGGCCGCAGCCAATTCCCTGCTGCCGCTGCCCGAGGACGCCCGGGACGGCGCGGGCCAGGACCTGCTCGTATCCCTCGGCCGGGGCAAGGACGTGGCCGTGGTCGGGCACTTTCCCTTCACGGCCAGTCTTCGCGAAGCTTGCCGTACGCTGTGGGTACTGGAAAAACGGCCACGACCGGGCGACCTGCCGGCCGAGATGGCCGGCGAAATCCTGCCCCGGGCCGACATGGTGGCCGTCACCGGCACGACGCTGTTAAACGGCACCCTGGCCGGGCTGCTTTCTGCCTGCCGGGACGACGCCATGGTCATCATGCTCGGCCCCACCACGCCGTTTGCCCCGGGCCTGTTGCGCTGCGGCATCGACGTCCTGGCCGGCTGCGACGTGCCCGACCCCGAGGCGGCGCTGGCCGGCATCCGGGCCGGCAGCTGCTTCAAGGGGCTTTCCGGCGTACGCCAGTGCTCCTGGACCCGGCCGGGACTGGTCGTTTAAGAGCGGCGTCCCGGCCCGCCCCGCCCGGCCGCCGCATGGCGGCCAAACGCCGCCTGACGTTGCCGAGGCGCTTACGCCCCAAAGAGGCGGCGCGCCATCGACTTCGGCCTTTTCCTCTGAAGCCCGCCGCTCCCGTAACGTCGCCCCTCAACGAGGCGACGCGCCCTCAATGCCGGCTGCCGCTTCCGGGGCAACCCGGCGGCGATCCCGGGCAGGAGCTCTCGTCGTCCTGTTCCCGACACGACGGATCATCCGAAGCCTCGCCCCGGCGCAGCACGGCAAAGCCGTAAACCCCGGCCAGGGTCGAAGCCAACAGGATGGACACCTTGGCCTGATCGGCCACGGCCGCGCCGTCGCCAAAGGCCAGGCCGGCGATGAAAATCGACATGGTAAAGCCGATGCCGGCCAGCACCGACGCCCCGTAGTAGTGGGACAGCCGCATCCCTTGCGGCATGGCCGCCAGCCCCAGACGGAAAAGGCCCAGGCAGGTCAGGAAAATGCCGAGTTGCTTGCCGATGAAAAGCCCCAGAGAAATACCCAGGGACACCGGCTCGGTCAGGGACTGCCCTGCCTGGCCAAAAAGCGGCACCCCGGCGTTGGCCAGGGCGAAAAGCGGCATGATGCCGTAGGCTACCCACGGGTGCAGGGCATGCTCCATGCGCGGCAGGGGCGCGCTGGCCCGCAGGCAGGCGCTCTCCAGGCTCTCAAGCGTTCCCTGCATGGTCTTGTTGGCCAAAAGGACCTGGCCTGGTTCCATGGACGCGGCGAAGCAGTCGAGGAGCCGGCGCGCCTTGTGCAGAAACGCCCCGGCCGAAATGCGGGTGCGCGCCGGGATGGTCATGGCCGCCAGCACCCCGGCCACGGTGGCGTGGACGCCGGATTTGAGAAAGGCCAGCCACAGGATCGCGCCGCAGATGCCGTAAACGGCCGGATGGCGCGCCCCGGCCGCGTTGAGGCCGAGCATGACGACGAACATGGCCCCGCCGATCACCAGGGAAAATAGCGAAATATCGCCGGAATAAAAGATCGCGATGACCAGCACCGCGCCGATGTCGTCGACGATGGCCACGGCCGCCAGGAAGACCTTGAGTGAAACCGGCACGCGATTGCCCAGCAGCGACAATATGCCCAGGGCAAAGGCAATGTCCGTGGCCATGGGCACGCCCCAGCCGGCCATGGTCGGCAACCCCTGGTTGAAAAAGGCGTAGAGCAGGGCCGGCACGGCCATGCCGCCCACGGCCGCGGCCACGGGCAGGATGGCCTGGGCCGGCGTATTGAGTTCGCCGACCAGGATCTCGCGCTTGATTTCCAGACCGACCATGAAAAAGAACACGGCCATGAGCCCGTCGTTGATCCAGTGGAGCAGGGTCTTGGACAGGACGTGGCTGCCGAAGCCCACGGTCACGGGCGTTTCCCACAGGGCGAAATAGGACGGGGCCAGGGGCGAATTGGCCCAGACCAGGGCGACGAGGGTACAGGCGATAAGGACGATGCCGCCCGAGGCCTGGACATGGCTGAAACGGCGAAACGGGGCCAGGGCCTGCTCCAGCAGGGGCAACGGCCGGGAAGGGGTTAGGGGATGATCTACCATGCAACTCCAATGCAGTTTGGCGCAAAATTGTGCACTTTGAGGGTGTGACCGTCGAGACTGCGACATGACGCCTCGGACGGTTTAAGATTATACAGAATAAAACAGCTTCATAGGTTGAGCAAGATAATTCGAAATCCCTCTTTTCCCGTGGGGGTTAACTGCCTCGACTCTCGGTCTGGCCCGGGCCGGCGTCGCCAGCGCGGCGCACTGCGCCTTCGGCCGGACGACCTTCCGTGCTTCGCCAGCAGCTTGCCGGACACGGGCCGACCGCTGCAGACGACACGCCGGCCTGGCCCAGCCGCTACGCCAGCCGCGACCGGCCATTGCCCCCGTGCCGGCCTTGGGCTATAGACCGAAGAGGAATTGCGTATCCCCTATGTCCCATTCTCTCGGCATGTCCCATCCTCCCATCGCTCCCGACGCGCCCTGGCTGGCTCCCCTGGCCGGTTTTTCCGATCTGCCCTTTCGTCTGCTGTGCCGGGAACTCGGCGCCATGGTCGCGGTGACGGAGATGGTCAGCGCCAAGGGACTGTTTTACGATTCGCGCAACACCAAACGCCTGCTCGACACCTGTCCGGCCGACAGCCCGCTGGTGGTGCAGCTTTTCGGGGCCGAACCCGACTATCTGGAACGGGCCGCCGCCGCCCTGGCCGAGACCGGCTACACGTATTTCGACCTCAACTGCGGCTGCTCGGTGCGCAAGGTGGTCAAGACCGGCGCGGGCGCGGCCTTGCTCGGCGACCCGGACCGGCTCGCCGCCTGCGCCAAGGCCATGGTCCGGGCCGTGGGGCTGGGCCGGGTCGGGGTGAAGCTGCGTCTGGGGCCCAAGCCTCCGGCCCGGGTCGATCTGGAGCTGGCCGCGCGTCTGGCCGAGGCCGGCGCGGCCTGGCTGGCCCTGCACCCGCGCCATGCCAGCCAGGGGTTTTCCGGCACGGCCAACCGGCTAGCCCTGGGGGAATTCGTCGCCGCCTCGCCCCTGCCCGTCATCGCCAGCGGCGACCTCATGACCGCCGAGGACGGCCGGGCGGTCCTGGCCGAAACCGGCGCGAAAGGGGTCATGTACGCTCGGGGAGCCCTGGCCGATCCCCGCGTTTTCGCCCGCCACGCCGCGTTTTTCACTGAAAAGGGCCAGACCGCGCGAGCGGTCCCGTCGGTGTGCGACGTCGTGCGCCGCCACGCCGCCCTGTGCCGGGAACATGCCGATGACCGCCAGGCGCTTATGCGTATGCGCACGGCCGTGCCCCGCTACCTGCGCGAACTGCCCGGCTGCCGGGCCCTTCGCGACCGGCTGTGCCGCGTGCAGTCCTGGAATGAACTTTCCGATATCCTGAGCGAGGCCGAGGCCCTGGCCGCCGCCTCCTCCCAAGCCGCCGGAGAAGCCGCATGAAACTCCTTCGCGCCCAGACCGCCGGATTCTGCATGGGCGTCGATCTGGCGCTCAAAAAACTCGCCGCCCTCATCGACGCCCCGGCCCAGGACGCGCCGACAAAAAACATCGTCACCTTCGGCCCCATCATCCACAACCCGCAGGTGCTCGATGACTACGCCGCCAAGGGCGTGGGCGTGGTCAACGATCCGGCCGCCATCGCCCCGGGAACCACCGTGGTCATCCGCGCCCACGGCATCCCCGAACCCGTGCGTCGGGCCATCGCCGACCGGGGGGCCGATATTGTGGACGCCACCTGCCCCAAGGTTAAAAAGGCCCAGACCCTCATCCAGGCCCAAGCCAAGCAGGGCCGAACATTGCTCCTTTTCGGCGAGGAGGACCATCCCGAGGTCAAGGGGCTTTTGAGCTACGCCACGGCCGGAGCCCATGTCTTCGGCGACATGGACGAACTCGACAAGCTCGACCTGCCCCACGGCCCCACCTATTTCCTGGCCGCCCAGACCACCCAGGACGAACAGGAATTCCTGCGCATCCGCGATTATCTGCGAAACCGCTTCGGCGCGGGATTGACCGTGCTGTCCACCATCTGCAACGCCACCATGAACCGCCAGCAGGAGGCCATGGACTTGGCCGCTTCCGTGGACTTCCTGGTGGTGGTCGGCGGGCGCGACTCCGGCAACACCCGGCGACTGGCCCAGGTGGCCCGTAGCGCCGGGACCCCAAGCGTCCATATCGAGACCGCCGACGAGCTTTCACCCGAGATGTTCACGGGCTACGCCACAATCGGCTTGACAGCCGGCGCTTCAACGCCGAAGAAAATAATTGACCGTGTTCAGCAGGTGCTGGAATCCTATTAGCCTCACGCCGGTCGCCCGCCCCTGGCGACCGACCGGCCGACAAACGCCGCCCCGCCCTTGTCCGGCGCGGCCCCAACCGCGGAGAACCTCATGGCCCAGACCAACATTCTCCTGGAAGCCGGCACCAACGAGCTGGAGATCGTGGAGTTTTTCATCGACGAGCCCACGGCCTCCTCGTTCACCGCCGACGCTCCCGAAGCTTCGGGCCATTACCGGGGCTACTACGGCGTCAACGTGGCCAAGGTGCTGGAGATCATCCGCCTGCCCAAGGTCACGGCCATGCCCGAGGTGTCGCACCCAAGCGTCATGGGCGCGTTCAACCTGCGCAACCACATCATTCCCCTGGTCGATCTCTCCATCTGGCTCGACAAGCAGCGCCAGGACACGGCCTCGCCCAAGGTCATCGTCACCGAATTCAATAACGTGACCTCCTCGTTTCTCGTTTCCGGCGTCACCCGCATCCACCGCATGAGCTGGGAGGCCGTCGAACCGCCCAACCGCTACGTCTCCAAGATGAGCGGCGATTCCATCACCGGCGTGGTCAAGCTGGAGGACCGCATCGTTTTCCTGCTGGACCTGGAAAAGATCGTGGCCGACCTCAACCCGAGCCTCGGGCTGCGCCTGGACATGAGCATCGAATGGAACTCGTCCAGCCGCTACCGGGCCCTGGTCGCCGACGATTCGGTGCTGGTGCGCGAGATGCTCAAAGACCTCCTCAACAAGGCCGGCTTCGACGTCACGGCCGTGCAAAACGGCCGCGAGGCCTGGGAACTGTTGAGCCAGATCAAGGACAAGTCCGAGGCCGAGCACCAGCCTCTTTCCAACTTCGTCCACTGCATGGTGGCCGACATCGAGATGCCGGCCATGGACGGCCACAACCTCACCAAGCGCATCAAGGACGATCCGCTCCTGCGTGAGCTGCCGGTAATCCTGTTCTCCTCGCTCATCACCGACAAGCTGCGCCACAAGGGCGAGGCCGTTGGCGCCGACGACCAGATTTCCAAGCCCGACGTCAGCCAATTGGCCATGCGGGCCAAGGCCCTCATCGAACGCAAGCTTGGCCAGAAGACCGCCGCCTGAGGCCGCCTTGGCCGCCGGCCCGGCCCCGTGCCCGCGCCATGGCCCCAAGCCGCGCCCAAGGACCCGAGCCCGCTGCCAGCAAGGGCGGCTCCTGGGGCTGGCAAGCGGAAAAGCCCACCTAACCGCCCGGTTAGGCGGCCGGAACATCCCGAACCGCGCGGGTTTGCCGGCCACCCCGGGGCGAAGAGTCCGTGCCGCCGGCTTTCATGACATTTTTTCAAGAAATCGCCCCCATGCCCCGTAACCACCCGTCCAGCCTGACGGACTCATCCGGCATCACCCGCTTCGGGCGGCCGCCGGCGATGTCCGGGCCATGGTTCGGCCCCGGCCCCTCCATGGCCGTCGGGGCGGATCAGGCGGTTTCCATGCTGTGCGATCCCTGCCGCGACCTGTTCGCCACCGACCAGGCCGTCTCCCCCTATCTCGTGGACTGGTCCCAGGCCTTCGCCGATCTTGATCCGGCCCAGGCCACACCCGTGGCCCTGGTGTTCAAACGCTCGCCCTTCCCGGACGTGGTAGAACGCTGGCTGCTGCCGGACCTGGCCGACCCGCGCGCCCGCCGGATCGTCGAACTGCACCTCTCGGCCCGGCTCAACAACGTGCTGTCTCTCGCTGGAGCCCATGGCGTCGAAATCATCTCCAGGGCCCGCCCCGATGCCGAATTGCTGGACGCCGTACGCCACAATCTCTTCGCCCGACTTGACGATTTTTCCAACATGTCCCTCTATTTCCTGCATGGGCTCGTGCATTCGGCCTTTGGCCGTGCCTTGTCCATCGACGCCCGCCAGACCGACGAATCCCTGCCCGAAGCCCGAGGCCATGGCCGCGCGTCAGGCAGGGGAAAACCCAGGCAGGCACGGCCGGGGCTGGCCCTGGCCGTCAACATCGGCCAGCACCTGACGAGCTGGGGGCTCATTCGTCTCACCCCGGACGGTGGTTGCGTTGTGGAGCGCCTGTTTCGCCGAGAAACCCATCACGACCTGACACGCTGCTGCCTCACGGCGGAAATCGCCGACATCCTGGCCGCCGTGCGGTCCGATCTGGGCCAGGCGGCCGACGACGTCGAGGCCGTGGGCATCAGCCTGGCCGCCACGGTCATGGATGGCCGGCCGCTGCCGGTGGCCCAATTCGGACTCTTCGCCGCCTGCTCCCAGACCGAGCTTGACCACGCGGCCACGGCCATTTCCGAGGCGGCGGCCCGGGCCTTTCCGGGACGGTCGGCGGTCCTGGTCAACGACGGCCGGGCCCAGGCGCTTTTCGCCTTCCACTTTGCCGGCGGCCAGGCGGCGGCCGGCGACGGCCATCTGCTGACCCTGCGCCTGGGAGCCTGCCCCTGCGTCCACTGCCTGGACGTCGACGGCCACAGCCCGCCGGGCTTCGACGAATACGGCTGGCTGGCCATCCGGGCCGTTCCCTCCCGGCCGGGCGGAGCGCTTTTCGCCACCCCGCGCCACCCGCTTTCCCATTACGGCCTGGCCGCCGCCGCCCATGAATTCGGGCTTTTGGCCCACTACGGCCTGGGTATCGAGGACGCCATCCCCTTTTTCCACGCCCGGCTTATAGGCGATGCCCCCGAGGCCGCCCGGGAAGCCGCCGGCGTCTACCGTATCCTCGGCGCGCACCTGGCCATGCTGGCCGCTGAAATCCACGCCCACCGCCCCCTTGGCGCGATCATGGTCATGGGCTCCCAGGCCAACCGCCTGGACGGGCCGGCATTTGCCGCCGTAAGCGACGGCTACGCCGCCTTTGCCGCCGGCCGCCCCTTGGTCCCGGCCAAAGCCCCGCGCATCCTCATCGAGGAAGCCTCGGCCGAAGCCGGACTCGTGGGTGCGGCCTACGCCGCCCTGGCCGCTGGCCCCGCCTAGCTCCTGCCCTTGGCCGAAGCGCCGCCGCCGGCAAAAGGAGACGCGCAAGGGCACTCCTTGCCCATGCCGCAAGAAGTTTACTCCTTGCGCGCCCCGCTGCCTGGGCCTATTCTTCATAAACGACGTGCCCCAAATCACGTCCACAACCCCTTTCCCCCCTTAACCCATTTGGGGGGTC
>ALAO01000385.1 GCA_000307955.1 Solidesulfovibrio magneticus str. Maddingley MBC34
GGGGGCCTGAGGCCCCCGGACCCCCCAAATGGGGTGAGGGGACCTTGCCCCATGGGAAGTTGTGGCTATATGTGCGGGACAAAGAGACAACGCGGCGCGAGTGGCGATTTCGCAACATATTGCGGGAATAGTGCTTGATCAGCGCAATTTTTGCGGGTAATTTGTGAAAAAAGTGACGAACGAGGCCCGCGCCCATGAAACATGAAATCGTCATCTGCATGGGCAGCTCGTGCTTTGCCAGGGGCAACCGCAAGCATCTGCTCATGATCGAGCAGTATCTGGCCGACCACGGGCTGACCGAATCCGTGGTGCTCACCGGCTCGCGCTGCGAGGACCAGTGCCGCTGCGGCCCCAACATCCGCATCGATGGCCAGCTCTACGGCGACATCAACGGCGAACGCCTCCTGGAACTGTTAAGCCGCCATCTGGCCGGCTGATCCCCCGCCCCGACGCTCCCCGCCGCCTTGCGATCCCGCCCGTCCGGGCGTACCCAGGACGCAACCCCAGGCCCCCACGACGGAGACGGCATGCTTTCCCACTATCCGATTTATACCATCGAAGCCGAGTGTCAGGACTGCTACCGCTGCCTGCGCCAATGCCCGGTCAAGGCCATCCAGGTGGAAAACGGCCGGGCCACCGTGGTGCCCGAGCTGTGCATCGCCTGCGGCCAGTGCGTGGCCGCCTGCCCGTCCCAGGCCAAGCAGGTGCGCAGCGACCTCTTTGGCGTCTACAAATTGTTGCGTTCGGACAAGCTGGCCTACGTCTCCCTGGCCCCGTCCTGGGTGACGGAATTTCCCGACGTCTCCCCCGAAGCCATGATCGCCGCCCTGCGCAAACTCGGGTTTTCCGGCGTCTCGGAAACGGCCCTGGGCGCCCAGGAAGTTTCGGCCGCCGTGGCCGGCATCCTGTCCCAGGGCGGCCCCAGGCTGCTGCTGTCCACCGCCTGCCCGGCCGCCGTGGACTTCATCCGGGGCTATATGCCCGAGCTTGTGCCCAACCTCACCCCGCTGCTCTCGCCGCTTTTGTCCCACTGCCGGATGCTGCGGCGCAACTATGGACGGGACATCGGCGTGGTGTTCTTCGGCCCCTGCGTGGCCAAGAAATCCGAGGCCGACAACCACCCGGCCCTGCTCGACGCGGCCATGACGTTTACCGACCTCAAAGCCATGCTGCGCGAGGAAAACATCCGCCCCGAGGAGCTCATACCCGGCCCGGCCGATCTCTTCATGCCCCACCCGGCCAAGGAAGGGGCGCTGTATCCCGTCGAAGGCGGCATGTCCGACACCATCAAGGCCTATGCCGGCAACGGCAAGGTCTGTTTCACCACGCTTTCGGGCATCCCCACCATCGAATCGGCCTTGCAGGGCATCCACAATCATGTGCTGCCCCGGCCGGTGTTCATCGAGATGCTGGCCTGCGTCGGCGGCTGCGTGCGCGGGCCTTGCGTGTCCAGCCGCCGGCCTCGGCTCCTCGACCAGCTCGACGTGTTCGCCCGAGCCGCCCAGCCCGGCGACGACCTGCCCGTGCGCCAGCCGGCCGTGTCCATCGCCGAGCGCAAGAATCCCTCGCCGGTGGACCTGCCCGTCTACAGCGAGGACCAGTACACCCGGGTGCTGCGGCTTATCGGCAAGTTCGGCCCCGAGGACGAGGTCAACTGCGGCGGCTGCGGCCACGAATCCTGCCGGGGGCTGGCCCGGGCCATGCTCGAAGGCCTGGCCGAACCGTCGATGTGCGTGCATTTCCTGCGAAAGCGGGCCACCAGAAAGGCCAACGCCCTGCTGCGCTGCATTCCGGCCGGCGTGGTCATCGCCAACAACAAGCTCCAGATCATCGAGTGCAACGAGCACTTCGCCCGGCTTTTCGGCGAGGAGACGGTCATGGCCTACGAGGCCAGCCCCGGCATGGAAGGGGCGGCCCTGGACAAGATCGTGCCCTTTATCAGCCTGTTTCGCCGGTCGCTGGACACCGAGACCGACATCCACCGCGACGCCCTGCGCTTCGACGACCGGGTGTTTAGCGTCACCATCTTCACCATCGAACCGCGCAACGTCATCGGCGGCATCGTGTTTGACGTCACCGGCTCGGAACTGCGCCGCGACGAGATCGCCAACCGCGCCCGGGAGATCATCCGCAAAAACCTCGAAACCGTGCAGGAAATCGCCTGCCGCCTGGGCGAGAACATGGCCGACACGGAAATCCTGCTGCGCTCCCTGGCCGAAGGCTTCTCCAGCGGGGCCAAGCTCATCGGTGACAAGGACATGCGGGGGCGGCGGCCGTGACCGAGGAAGTCTTTATCGAGGTGGACGCCGCCCAGCGCAACCGCTACGGCGAGGACATCTGCGGCGACGCCTTCAAGACCCTGCGCGTCCCGGACGAGGGCCGGGTCATCGCCGTGCTCTCCGACGGCCTGGGGCACGGCGTCAAGGCCAGCATCCTGTCGCTCATGACCGCCACCATGGCGCTCAAATACACGGCCACCGACGCCGACGTGGTGCGCGCCGCCGAAGTCATCATGGACGCCCTGCCCGTGTGCCAGGTGCGCAAGATCAGCTACGCCACCTTCACCGTGGTGGACATCCACCCCGACGGGGCCACCCGGGTGGTGGAAATGGACAATCCGCCGGTCATCCTCCTGCGCGCCGGCAAGGCCCTGCCCTTGGACTTCGAGGAAGTCTCCTCACCGCGCTACAATGATCGCCTCATCCGGGTCTACGACCTGAACATGCAGCCCGGCGACCGGCTCATCTTCACCTCCGACGGCATCACCCAGGCCGGCCTTGGCTCGGAGCGCATGCGCCTGGGCTGGCGCATCAAGGGCTGCCGGGAGTTCGTCGAAGAGGTCGTGGCCAAGGACCCGTCCATCTCGGCCCGCAACCTGTCCCAAAAAATCCTGTCCCAGGCCCTGCGCCAGGAACCCTTCCAGCGGGCCTACGACGACATGACCGCCGCCGTCATCTACTTCCGCCGGCCGCGCCGCTCCATCGTGCTCACCGGCCCCCCCTACGCCGCCCACCGCGACAAGGAATTCGCCACGATGCTGGCCGAATTCCCCGGCCGCAAGATCATCTGCGGCGGCACCACGGCCAACATCGTGGCCCGGGAACTCGGCCGGACCATCCGCGACAGCTTGAAGGTCGGGGCGGTCAGCGACATCCCGCCGGCCGCTGAAATGGACGGCGTGGACCTTGTCACCGAAGGCATCCTCACCCTCACCCGGGTGGCCCGGCTTCTGGAACAGGACGAAGCGCCGCGCGAAAAAAACCCGGCCGTCCAGCTCTACGACATCCTGCTCGACAGCGACTCCATCGAATTCATCGTGGGCGCGCGCATCAACGAAGCCCACCAAGACCCCAACCTGCCCATCGACCTGGAAATCCGCCGCAACATCATCCGGCGCATCTGCAAGGTGCTGGAAGAGAAGTACTTGAAAGAAACGAGGATGAGCGTTTTCTAGGCGGACAGGAGAAGAGGGGGGAGGCAGGAAGGAAGATGCCTCCGGCGGCCGGGGGGCT
>ALAO01000386.1 GCA_000307955.1 Solidesulfovibrio magneticus str. Maddingley MBC34
CCGGCATGGACGCCCTGACCCACGCCGTGGAAGCCTACGTCTCCACCATCGCCAACCCCATGACCGACGCCTGCGCCATTGAATCCATCAAGCTGGTGTTCAAATACCTGCGCAAGGCCGTGGCCAACGGTCAGGACCTGGAAGCCCGGGAAGGCATGTGCTTCGCCCAATACCTCGGCGGCATGGCCTTTAACAACGCGAGCCTCGGGTATGTGCACTCCATGGCCCACCAGCTCGGCGGCTTCTACAATCTGCCCCACGGCGAATGCAACGCACTGCTTTTGCCCTTCGTCGAGAAGTTCAACCTCATCGCCAAGGTGGAGAAGTTCGCGGCCATGGCCGAGATCATGGGCGAGAACACGGCTGGCCTGGCCCCGCGCGACGCCGCCGAACTGGCGCTCAAGGCCATCCGTCAG
>ALAO01000387.1 GCA_000307955.1 Solidesulfovibrio magneticus str. Maddingley MBC34
CGGCCGGCGCAGGATAAGGAAACCGCCCTGGTCGTAGAGGGTTTCGAACTGCTGGCGGGCGCGGATGACGAACACGTTGAATTCCCGGGCCACGTCCTCGTCGCGGCAAGCCCCCTGGATGAACTCGCAGCCCCGGTCCAGGACGAACCAGGGCCGGGTGAGATCGAGCAGCACGTACTGGGCCTGCCAGGATCGCACCGGCAGGTTCGGGGTTTGCCGGGTGCGCACGAAAGTCCAGAAGTCGGCCCAGGTCGCGCCGGAGAGGTCGCGCACGGGATGGGATTCAAACACGCCCAGTGGAAAGCTGTTGTAGTCCAGCCGCTCGGCCAGGGCTCCCCAGTTCAGCGTGTTCTGGGAGACCACGGCCACGCGCGGGTCCTGGGGCACGGTCTTGAGGATCTCGGCCAGGATGGCGGCGTCGCGGGCGGTGGGTTCGTAGGCTTCGCCGGAGAAGGCGAAGCTGTCGGTGGTCCAAAAAAGGCGCGACACCGGCGAGGGAGCCAACATGACGTGGGCGATGGCCAGCCAGGCCATGACGGCGAAAACCACCCGTCCGGACCCGGCCCCGGACTGGCGGGCCAGGACGCGCACCGGCCCGAGCACCTGGCAGAAGGCGAAAAACAGCACCCCGGCCGCGCCGGCGGTGTAGTGGTTGGCCCAGCCGTAATAGCTCGGGTTGGTGGAGAGCAGCGACAGGGCGATGGTGGGCAGGGCCGGCAGCAGGAGCTTGGGCCGCAGCAGCGGAAAGAAGATCAGGGAGCCAAAAAGGAACAAGAGGTATTTCCACTTACCCGGCACGCCAAGGACCACGGCAAGCACCTTGCCCGGCTGGGTGATGATGGTGGTCAGGGCCGCGCCCGGGCTGCCGCCAAGCCAGGAAAACGCCCCGCTTTGGATGCCAAGGCCGGCGTCGGCGGTGCAAAAGGGCACGACGAGGCTGGTCGCCACGTAGAAATACAGCGCTCCGAAGACGGCCAGGAACAGTCCCGGGCCGCGCCGGCCCTCGAACAGCCACAGATAGGCCCCGCAGCAGATCGTGGTCAGGGCGTAGGGTTCCTTGACCAGGGACGGGGCCAGCCCCAGCAACACGGCCCAGCCGATGCGGCCGGTGGTGGCGGCGGCCAGGAAGCCGTAGAGGATGGGCACGAGGAGATGGTCGAGGTGGAAGTCAAACAGCGCATTGGTCCAGACCGGGAAAAACAGGGCATAGGCCAGGGCGGCCAGGGTCCCATGGCGGCGGCCGGCGAAAAAGGCCGGCAGGGCCAGGACAAGGGCCTGGGACACAAGAAGCGCCAGGGGCGCGGCCTGGTCCGGGGCCAGCCGGTAGACCTGGGCGTAGACCGGCAAAAGCGGCTGGGCATGGCCGAGAAACGCACGCCACCACTGGCCGGCCACATGGAGCGAATGGAGGTTGGAGAGAAAGACGCCAAGGTCGAAGACCGTGGAATGCAGGGCCAGGTATTTCAGGCACGACATCACGGCCAGGACGCCGAAAAGCCCGGCGAAGACCGCGCCGCCGACCTTGCGGGCGGGCGGCTCGGGCAAAAGGGCCGGGGCGTGGTCCTTAAGCATGGACGTCCTCCCGGCGGCGCGGGGCGAAAAGCCCGCAGGCCATGACGGCCAGGCAGAAGATATAGGCGGCGGCGCTTCCCATAAGCCCGATGAGGTACGAGGTTTGGGGCGCGAAGAAAAGGAGCAGTTCGTAGTCCAGGCCGCCATCGGCCCGGGTGGCGAAATAGCCGGGCTTGTCGGGGGCGGCTTCGGGCAACAGGCGCACCAGTCCCGGCGGCAGCCACCAGGCGTTGGCGAAGCCGTAAGCCTCGACATGCAGGGCCTCGGGCAGGGCGACCGGGCCGCCCGGGGCCGGGGCGCTCCAGCCGGCCGGGTCCTGGGGCCTGGAGACGGCTTGGGGCGTGGCCGGGGCAAAGGCCGACGGGAAAAAGGCTTCGGTTAAGCCCAGGGCCGGCAGGTTGTCGTTCTGGATGGCTCCGGCGGTCAGGGGCGAGACGTAGTCCACGGCGAACCGGGTTTCGGTTTCCCCGGTCACCTTGCCGCCCGGGCCGTAGACAAAGGCCTCGCGCTCCTTGTTCGCGCCGTCGCCCAGGCTGGAGACCAGCCCCTTTTTCACGTAGCCGGCCAGTTCCGCCTGTCCGGCCTGATCCAGTCCCTGGCCCGGGAAGGGATGGTAGGCGGCGGTCAGCGCGGCCATGTCGCGGCCCTGGCCGGTCAGTTCGCTTACGGTGCGGGGCACGACCAGGGCCCTCCAGCCGGTGTGGAAGGTCTCCTGGAAGACCAGGGGAAAGCCCGCCTTGGCTCCGTGGACGCGCACCCGGATGGCCGTTGGGCCAAGGCGGCGAAATTCCACCGTGGGCGTGTCCAGGCGGGTTTTGGGGCGCACCACGGCCAGCTTTTTTTCGCCCGTGCGGTCGGCCAACAGCCGGGTGGCGGCCGGGCCGTCGCCCTGCATGGCGGCCACGAACTCCAAAAAGACCGGATCGGAACCGGCCCGCAGATAGACCGTGCCCGGATCGTAGTCCGGCAGCTCGATCTCCTGGGCCAGGGCGGCGACCACGGCGTTGCCGCGATACCCGCCGCCCACGGCCTCCACAGCGGCCACCCGGTCGCCGGGGCGCACCAGGGGCAGGAAATCTTCGTTTTTATACAGGGCTACGTCGCGGAAAAGGGGCATGGCGATGAGGCCTTCCTGGCGGGCCAGGTTGGCGTCGAACACCGGCTTGTAGTCCTTGTAGCCGTCCACCATGGCCGGGGCCGTGAAGGCCGGCTGGAAATCGTCGTAGGTGTAGGCGTGTTCGTAGCGCGGGTAGACCAGGAAGCGGCAGGAGCCCAGGCCGAGCAGCCGGCTGATCTTCGTGCTCGGGCGCTCGGCGTAGAAGCCGGAAAAGACCGGCTCGGCCAGGGGATGGGTCTTAAAGGCCATGAAAAAGGGCTTGGGCGAATAGGCCGAGGTCCACTCGAAGGTGTAGTCGGTGTCGCCGGGCCAGGTGATGCCGATGGGCGGCAGGTAGCTCACCCGAAAGGCGTCGCGGCGGTCGCGCAGGAAACCGTAGACCGAGGCCACCTCGGGATTGATGGGCGTCTGGTGCAGGGTCAGGGGCTGGGGATCGCGCTCGGGGTCGAAGGGGCGGGTGAGCCCGCCGGCCAAAAAGGGCGAGACGAAAAGGCCCACAGCCAGGGCGCAAGCCCCGGCGGCGAGCCTGGGGCGCGGCGCGGCTCCGGCCAGCTCCGCTCCGGCCCGGGCCAGGAGCAGGGCATAGGGCAAGACCACCAGGGGCAGCCAGCGGGTGGTGTTGGAAAAGGCGGCGAAAAGGATGGGCAGGGTCTTTTTGAGGGCCAGCTGGTAAAAGACCAGCCCCGGCAGGGTGCGCGAACCGGCCACCAGCAGCACGCCGCACAGGGCGGTGACGAAAAGGCCGGTCAGCTCCGGGCTTTTGCGCCGGCTGAAGGGATAGGCGAAGACGCCCAGCGTCAGGGCTAGGGCGGCCAGGTTCCAGGGAATCCCCAGGCCCCGGGGGATGGGGTAGACGTATTCGGTGTCCATGCCCGGGCGCAGGCGCAGGAAAAACGAGGCGTCGGCCGGCTGGCTGGTGGACTCGTGGTAGGCCTCGCGCCGGGGCAGCTCGGAGTCCACGGTCACGTCGCCGTCGGCCGAGACCGACAGGCCCCAGCCGTGGCGGATGGCCCCCTTGCCGAAATAGTCGCCGAAAAACGGGGCCATGAAATGGATGTTCATGGCCACGGCCACCGCGCCCAGGCCGATAAACGCCGCCGCAAGGGCCTTGCGGCGCGGGCAGGACACGAACCGGCAGGCAAAGGCGATAAAGAGCATGGCCGCCGCGCTCATGCCGACGCCGGGATGCAGCGAGGTCAGGCCCAGGACAAAGCCGGTCGTGACCGTGGCCCGAAACACCCCTGGCCGGCCGGCCGCGATGCGGTCCAGAAGCGACAAGGCTGCCAGCATGACCACCGGCAGCAGGACGTAGCCCACGAGCATGGGCATGTGCCCGGCCACCACGCGGCTTAAGGCATAGGGCGAGAAGGCGTAGAACACGGCGGCCAGGAAGGCGAAAAAGGGCGGCAGGGCCAGACGGCGGGCCAGGGGCCACAGGGCCGCGCCCGAGGCGAAGACGAGCGTCAGCGGCAACCACTTGGACACGGCCTCGCCGCCAAGGACCGACACCGGCCACAGGGCCAGCCAGTAGAGCAGCTCCAGCTTGAAATAGTGGTAGCGCCCGGTTTCGAAATAGGCGTCCCAGGTGGAGAAATGATGCCGGGCCATGTCCCGGAACTGCTCGGCGAAATTGGGGATGCCCCAGTCCCAGGTGTGGCCGACGATGCCGGGCCGGGCCAGCACCCCGGCGAACGCGACGCAGGTCAGCGCGGCCAGGGCGGCCAGGGCGGCCAGGGCGTACACCGTGTTTCGTCGCATGACGTCTTGTTCCTTTGCCTTGACGATGGATGGGGGAAGCGGGCGGCTGTTGTCGGGACGCGCCAGGCGTCGGCGGTCGTCTGGCGCACGTTGCCCGGGGCTTGTCTTCGCGCGGCGGCGTTTTCGGTCCCACGCCGCGCCGCCCGGCCTGGCCCGGGGATGCCCGTGTCGGGGCCGCGACCCGCTCATGTCGCGCCCCTTAAAAAATACGATGGTACTTTTTAATAAAAATTAATGGTTTTAGTGCGTTGACTGCAAAACGCCATAGGCGCTTCTCGCGGACGCGACACTAGCGGACCGGCGGGGCCAGGGCCGCCTCGAAGGAAGCGTCGAAGATGGCCGACCAGCGGTAGCGCTGCATGTAGGCCACGGCCGCCTGGCGCATGGCCCGCCAGCGCTGCGGGTCCTCGACCATGGCGGCGATGGCCTCGGCCACCCCGTCCACGGTGTAGGGCGCGACCACGCCGGCCGCGAGCGCGTCCACGTCCTTGGCGATTTCCGGCACGTTGGTGATGACCACCGGCAGGCCGCAGGCCAGATAGTCCTTGACCCGGCTGGGATCGGCCCAGCGCGACAGGTTGTTGTCCGTGGGGCGGTACAGGGCGAGGCTTAGGTCGAAGGCCGGCAGGGTTTCCAGCACCTTATCGTGGTTCATGACGCCGTGCAGGACCACGCTCGGCCCCAGGGCGGTCAGGCGCGGCTCGTAGGGCGCGTAGACCACGCCGTCCTCGATGGCGTTGTTGGGCGTCTTGCCGATGACGTGCAGCGTCAGCTCCGGGAAGCGTTCAGTCAGGGCCGGCCAGGCCTCGATGACCAGATCCACGCCCTTGGAGGGGCTCAGCGCCCCCAACAGCACGACGTCGCGCGGGGGCTTGGCCGACTTGTCGGGCAGGTCGATCTTTTCGAGGTCCACGCCCACGGGCACGAGCACGTTGCGGTCGTCAGGCAGCCCCTGCTCCCGGCGAATCTCCACGATGCGCGGCGAGATGTTCCAGGCCGCGTCGCAGCCCTCCAGGCAAAAGCGGTCCAGGGCATGGTAGAGCTTATTAAGGAGTTTGCTGGCGAAGCGTTCGGGCATCCAGTCGATGGTGTAGTAGACCACCCGCCGGATCAGCCCCAGGCGCTTGAGGACCATGGCCACCACGCCGTTTAGGGGGTCGCAGGCCACGCAGGTCTCGAAGCGCGAAAAAAAGCCCAGGAAAAAAACGACCGAGAAAAAGGCGTCCTTGAAATAGGTGGCCAGGCCCGGCAGGGCCGCACCGCAACGCTTTTTTTCCGAGACGAGCCGGCCGCCGGCGTATTTTCGGGCGATGGAGCGGCGGTCCGAGCAGTAGTGGAAAGGATGGTAGATGATCCCCAGGACGTCGCTTCGGGCCTTGAGGTAGTTCTCCAGGGCTTCCGAAGGGCCGGCCAGATCGGTGATGTGGCTGATGAGCAGGGCTTTGGTGAAGCGCATGGTTCTCCCGCGCGGCAAACGAGTGGATGGGACCGGCCGATGCGTCCGGTCGGGGCTTGAGGTAGCCGCATCCCTCGCGGAAATCAAGCCGGCGGCGGGAAAAGGGGGCGCGAGCCTGCTAACCGCGCATTTCTTCGATAAGCCGCATGAGGTCGCCGGCCTGGCCGGCCAGGTCGGAAACGGCTCCGGCGGCCTCGTCCATGTCCCGGGCGGTCTCCTCGGCCACCTCGCCGATGGAGTAAACGGCCCGGTTGATCTCGTCGTGGGCCGTGGCCTGGGTTTTGGCCGAGGCGGCGATCTCGCGCACGGCCCGGGCGGCGTCCTCGCAGCTTTCCACGATGGCGGCCAGGGTGCGGCCCGAGCCGGCCACCAGCCCGTCGGCCTGGGCCACGGCCTCGGCCGCGCCGGCCGCCTTGGCTGCGCTGTCGTCCACGGCGGCCAGCACGGCATGGACCGAGCTTGAGACCTCGCGGGTGGCCAGCATGGTTTTTTCGGCCAGCTTGCGGACCTCGTCGGCCACCACGGCAAAGCCGCGCCCGGCCTCGCCGG
>ALAO01000388.1 GCA_000307955.1 Solidesulfovibrio magneticus str. Maddingley MBC34
GGCCTCAGGCCCCCAGCCGCCGGAGGCATCCTCCCTCTTCTTCTTACAACTCCAACCGATACTTGTGATACGCGGCGCAGCCGCCTTCGGTGGAGACCATGCACGGCCCCACGGGCGTGGCCGGAGTGCAGGCCTTGTCGAAAAGCGGGCATTCGTTGGGGGCCATCTTGCCCTTGAGCACCTCGCCGCAACGGCAGCCGGCCAGGGGCGGCGCGTCGGGCAGGCTGACGCCGGGCAGGCCCAGGGCGTCGAAGTCGGCAAATTCCTCGCGGACGGCCAGGCCGCTGCCCGGCAAAACGCCAAGGCCGCGCCACAGGGCGTCGACCGGGGTGAACACCTCGTCCATGACCGCCCGGGCCACGGGATTGCCCTCATTAGCCACCACGCGGGTGTAGGCGTTGACCACGGCCGGCTGGCCGGACTTTCGCATGGCCGTGATTTCGAGCAGCGCCGAAAGGATGTCCAGGGGTTCGAAGCCGGTGACCACGGCCGGCAGGCCGTGCTTTTCAGCCAAAAAGCCGTAAGGGGTCGCGCCGATGATGGCCGAGACGTGGCCGGGCAGGATGAAGGCGTCGATGTTGATGTCCGGGTCGGCGACCAGGGCGGCCAGGGCCGGCGGCACCAGCTTGTGGAAGCTCAGCACCCGGAAGTTCTTGAGATTTTGCTCCCGGGCCAGCCGGATGGTGGCGGCCACGGCCGGAGCGGTGGTCTCGAAGCCGACGCCGAGAAAGACGGTGTCGCGCCCGGGATTGGCGGCGGCCACGGCCAGGGCGTCCACGGGCGAATAGACCACCTCGACCCGCGCGCCGTCGGCTTGGGCCGTCTTGAGGTTTTTGCCCTTGGGGCCGGGCACGCGCATGAGGTCGCCGAAGGTGGCCAGCACGATGTCGTCTCGGGCGGCCAGCTCCAGAAAACAGGCCACTTCGGATTCGTGGGTGACGCAGACCGGGCAGCCCGGGCCGGTCACGTGGGTGATGGTCTGGGGCAGGAGGCTGCGCAGCCCGGACTGGAAGATGGAGACGGTGTGGGTGCCGCAGACTTCCATGAACCGGTAGGGCGTGTCGGCTTCCTGGACGAGCTTGGCCAAAAGCGCCCGGCACAGGGCCGGGTCCTTGAAAGCCTCAAAGGAGTTCAAGGTTGAGTCCTTCCTGAAAGAGCTTGATGGTCTCGATGGCGTCTTCCCGGTCCAGGCGGCGGATGGCGAAGCCGGCGTGGACGATGACGTAGTCGCCCACAGCCGGGGCCGCGTCGATGAGCTCCAGGCGCACCTGGCGGGTGACGCCGGCTATTTCCACGTCGGCGATCTTGTCATGGATGGCGGTGATTTCCATGGGAACGGCAAGGCACATGAGGACCTCCGGGTCTGGCGGTTGGCGGCAGGCGGATTGGCCGGCGCGTCCGAAAGATATGCGCATGGCTGCGGCGCTTGTCAAAAGGCCGGCGAACTAGACGTCGCCGATCTCCTCCACGGCCACGGCCCTAAAGCACTTGGGAGGAATGAACTCCTGGTGCACGGCGAGCCGGGCCTTGGACACGGCCTTGTCGGCGTCGGTTGCTTCCACATCCACTTCGCCGGACACGGGTTTTTCGATCTTGGTGCGAAAGGCCACTTCGTAGCGGCCGGACTCGACCTGGCGAATGGTCAGGGGCTCGAAATGAAAATAGGGTTCGTCGAGGCGCTCGTCCGGATGCACCATGGCCTGGACGGCCAGCATGGCTTGGCCCTTGCCCGAGGCGGACACGGTCTCGGTCCCTTCCAGGACGTAGAGGAGCTTGGTCTCGTAGCGGATGCGGAATTTCTTCATTATGGATGGTTCCCTGCCGGCGCGTATGCCCCACGTCGGCCTTTGCTTTTTTAAGCGGGGTTGGTATCAGAACCGAGGCCGGGAGCGAACCGTTTTTTTTCGCCCGCTTCCGGCTGCATTTCCATGTCCGACAGCACCAGCAAGCTCATCCTGGCCGCGCCCGAGGCGGATTCCCCCCCGACCGATGCCGCGGCCCTGCCTCTCGTGGCCGAGTTGCCGCCGGTCGATGCCGTCCCCTCCGACGCCCAGTGCCGCCTGTTGTGGGACGCCTACGGCATGCTGCCCAACATCCGGGCTCACAGCGAACTGGTGGCTTGCCTGGCCACGGCCCTGGCCGAACTGGCCCGGGCGGCGGGGCTGGCCGTGGACGTGGCCGCGGTGCGGGCGGCCGCCCTGCTCCACGATCTGGCCAAGACCTACACCATCCGCCACGGCGGCAACCACTGCCAGCTCGGGGCGGCCTGGGTGCAGGAGATCACCGGCAATCCGGCCCTGGCCCAGGGGGTGCTGTGTCATGTCCACTGGCCGCGCGAGATCGACCTTGCCGCCGATTTCTTGCCGCTGGCCCTCATTTATAGCGACAAACGGGTCAAGCACAACCAGATCGTGACCCTGGAAGCGCGCTTTGACGACCTGCTCGTGCGCTACGGCACCACCGACTACATCCGGGGCCGCATCCGCGAGTCCTTCCAACAGGCCGAGGCCATCGAACGGGCCCTGGCCGCAACGCTTGGCGTGAACATCCATGAAAATACTTTTGGTTGCGGGCGGCTGGTCGAGTGAACGGGTCGTTTCGCTCTCCGGCGCGGCCCAGATCGAAAAAGCCCTGACGTCCCTTGGCCACGAGGTCGTGCCCTTTGACCTCTCCCAGGACTTCCCCGGCTTTGTGCGCCGGGCCAAGGCCTGCGACTTCGTCTTTCTAAGCCTCCACGGCGCGCCGGGCGAGGACGGGCTGCCGCAGGCGCTTTTGGACGCCGCCGGCGTGCCCTATCAGGGCAGCGGCCCGGCCGGCTCGTTTCTGGCACTCAACAAGGCCGCCTCCAAGCAGCTTTTCATCGAGGCCGGCCTGCCCACGCCGCGCTGGGTGTTCGTGCCCCGCGACGCCGGCACGAGCGCGCGCCCGGATTTCCCCCTGCCCTGGTTCGTCAAGCCCAACCTCGGCGGCTCGAGCATCCACATGACCCTGGTTCGCCGGGCCGAGGAACTGCCGGCCGCCCTGGAAAAAGTCTTTGCCCACGGCGACGACGCCCTGATCGAGGAGGGGCTTTCCGGCCCGGAGCTCACCTGCGCCGTCCTTGGCGAGACGGCCCTGCCTCCCATCCTCATCCGGCCCAAGGCCGGGGAGTTTTTTGATTACGCCAGCAAGTACGAGCCGGACGCCTCCGACGAGATTTGCCCGGCTCCGGTGGAGCCGGCGGTGACCGAGGAACTTTCGCGCCTGAGTCTGGCCGCCCACCGGGTTCTCGGGCTTGGCGGCTACAGCCGGGCCGACTTTATCCAGGCCCCGGACGGCCTCAAGCTCCTGGAAGTCAACACCCTGCCCGGCATGACGCCGACGAGCCTTTTGCCGCGCGCGGCGGCGGCGGCGGGCCTGAGCTTCGCCGATCTTATCGCCCGGCTCATGGAACTTGGCCTTGCGCCGCGAGCCAAGAGGCCTTAAGTGAGCCCTGCACCCGGGGACGCCCGGCCCTTTACGCCGGCCCCTTTCCGATATACCCTGCCGCCGGCCGCAAGTTGCGGTCCTTAGCGAACACGTCCGGAGACACGCATGAAAGCCATTTTGGCCCTCGAAGACGGCACTCTTTTCCACGGCCACACCTTTACCGGCGAGGGCAGCGCCGGCGGCGAAGTCATCTTCAACACCGGCATGACCGGCTACCAGGAAGTCCTCACCGATCCGTCCTACACCGGACAGATGGTGTGCATGACCTATCCCCACGTCGGCAACTACGGCATCAACCCCGAGGACATCGAATCGGCCCACATCCGCGTGGCCGGCTTCATTGTCAAGGAATGCTGCAAGGAGCCCTCCAACTGGCGCTCCACCATGACCTTGCCCGAATACCTGACCAGCCAGGGCATAACGGGCATCGAAGGCATTGACACCCGGGCGCTGACCCGCCACCTGCGCCTGCACGGAGCCATGCGGGGCTACATTTCCACCGACGTGTCCGACCCGAGCCGCGTGGTCGAGCTGGCCAAGGGCCTGCCGTCCATGGAAGGCCTGGGCCTGGCCGACCGGGTCTGCTGCGACGCGCCGTTCACTTGGTCCGGCACGGCCATGGAGCCGGCCAAGATCGTGGACGGGACCTATGCCTGGCCCGGAACCGGCCCCCGGCTGGTGGTCTTCGACATGGGCATCAAGTGGAACATTCTGCGGCTTTTGACCGCCCAGGGCTTCGACATGCTGGTGGTGCCCTACACCACCACGGCCGAACAGGTGCGTAAGCTTGGCCCCGACGCGATCTTCCTCTCCCCCGGCCCCGGCGACCCGGCGGCCCTGACCGATCTGGTCCACACCACGTCGCTTCTGGTCAACGAATACCCCTTGGCCGGCATCTGCCTGGGTCACCAGCTCCTGGGCTTGGCCCTTGGCGGGCGCACCTTCAAGCTCAAATTCGGGCACCACGGGCTTAATCACCCGGTCAAGGACCTCCAGACCGGCCGCATTGAGATCTCCTCGCAAAACCATGGTTTTTGCGTGGACATCGAGAGCCTGTCCGACGTAGAGTTGACCCACGTCAATTTAAACGACAATACGCTTGAGGGCTTTGCCCACAAGAAAAAGCCCGTCATCGCCATCCAGTACCATCCTGAGGCGGCGCCGGGTCCCCATGACAGCCGGTATTTCTTCAGCCGCTTCCGCAATCTGGTGCGCAAGGAAACGGGCAAATAAGCACGGGCGCGACAGCGCCGGGGTAGCATGTCAGGCGAACTGACCAAAGCTCGGGCCCAGATCAACAAGGTCGGGACGTTCCTCAAGCAGGCCAAACCCCTGCCGGCCGTCTCGGCCTTGTACGAAGCCATCGCGGCGGTCATGCGCACGCCGCTTATCCGTTCGGAAAAAGAAGAATTCTCCAAGCTCATCACCGACGCGGTCCTGCACTTAAACGGCGACAGGAACCTGCGCACCATCTATCCGCTCATCCTTGACTACAAGCCCGGCGCGGAAAAGGAGCTGGCCGAGCAGCTCTTCAATGTGCTTGGCGAACTGCAAGCCACGGCCGTGGAGCAGGCCAAGGACATGATGGCCGACAAGGAGCAGCGCATTGCCGAGGGCTTGGCCCAAGGCAAGCTCCTTATCGAGGAAAAGCGCATCGACGAGGCCAAGGCGCTGCTGGAAAAGCTCGCCAAGGAACATCCCCGGGACGCCGATCTGCGCGCCCGCATCGCCGAGCTTTTCATCGGGGGAGAACTCTACGAAGAGGCGTTTTCCTACCTCGACGAAGCCATCGAGCTTTCGCCCGACCAGATCCATCACTACAACCGCATCGCCATTGTCCTTCGCAAACTGCGCAAGTACGACATCGCTGAACGCTATTTCATGCGCGCGGCCGAATTCGCCAAGTCCGATCCCAACCTCTATTTCAACCTGGGCCGGCTCTATGTCGACTGGGAGCGCTGGGACAAGGCCGAAAAGTCGTCGCGTCTGGCCCTGCGCCTGACGCCGGAGTTCGTCGAGGCCAGAAAGCTCCTCAACTACGCCCTCAAAAAGCAAGGCAAGGAGCCCGAGACCGCCTAGCTTGGACAGGCAGGCCGACAACCAGGCCGCCCTGTTCCCGTATTTTCCAAACCATGAAACGGCGCGCCGGTCGACGGCGCGCCGTTTTTTTTCGGCGTAAAGCATCTTCGGTCGAGGCGCTGGCTCGAAGCGCAACCCGGGCTGGCTGGCCACATCGAACACGGCCGCCGCCTCCCAGGCCAACCAATCGGTCGGCCCACGCCGCTATTCCTGCCCATGACCCGAGCCCATGGGCAACGGCTTACGCGCCTTTTCCCTCATCCCCGCGCCCGGCGAACGGCCACGGTCTCGCCGCCGATGCCCCAGCTGTCGCAGTCGACTTCCTCGATGATGACGAAGGTGGTTTGCGGATTCTTGCCCATGACGTCACGCAGGACGTTGGTGACGCCTTCGATGACCTTGGCTTTCTGTTCGGCGGTGGCGCCGTCGCGGGTGATCTTGATGTTGACCAGGGGCATGGGGTTCTCCTTTGGGGATCAGGCCGGGCCGAACACGGCGGCGATCAAGGCCGAGGCCTCTTCCAGCCAGCCCCGGCGCTGTCCCGAACTGCTCGTGACAAGGGTTTCAAACATGCGTCGGCGCACGTCGGCCACGCCGCACAGGCCAAAGACGCAGTCCTTCCAGATGCGCTCCAACGGATCGCCAAAGACCTCGCGTTCCCTGTGGGCCGCCGTGTTGGACGTGTTGAGGACCACGGCCGTGCGGGCGGCCAGCAAGCCGCGCGGCACGCCTTCGCCGCCGTCGCCTTCCAGGAACTCGTAGGCCAGCCCGGGCCGCATGACCCGGTCCACCCAGCCGACCAGCACGGCCGGCGGCATCCCCCACCAGTTGGGATGGACGATGACGAAGCCCTCGGCCTCGGCCGCCTCCTGGCAGTGGCTGGCGACCAGGGGCGGCAGGGTCGCGTCGCGGGGAATCTCGGCGGCCGGCAGGAGCGCCTCGAAGCCCTCGGCGTGGAGGTCGTGGAACCAAACCTCCAGGCCGAGGCCGGCCAGCGTCTCGCAGACGACCCCGGCCAGGGCGTGGTTGAAACTGCCGGGACGGGGATGGGCCAGGATGACGCTGACCGCCATGGGTTACGCTCCTTCGCCGGGCTGGCCGGCGGTGTCCGGGCGATATTCCAGGATGTCGCCCGGCTGGCAGCCAAGAAAGGCGCAGATGGCCTCCAGGGTGGAGAAACGCACGGCCTTGGCCTTGCCGGTCTTGAGGATGGACAGGTTCTGGGCGGTGATGCCCACGGCTTCGGCCAGCTCCTTGGAGCTGACCTTGCGCCGCGCCAACATGACGTCGAGGTTGACGATGATCGCCATATGACCGGCCTATACCGTCAGGGCCGCTTCCTCGTCCAGTCGCCGGGCCTCGTCCATGACCCTGGCCATGACCAGGGCGAGGCTGGCCAGAAAGACGAGGGCCAGTTCCGTGGTTCCCACGCCCAGGCTCAGCATGTGCCGGCCGGGCGGGTTGGCGGCGCTGACGGCCAGGGAGTGCAGCGGCGTGGCCAGCACCGAACAGACGGCCCAGGCCATAAGCGACCTCGCCACGCCGCGAAAGGCCAGCACGTTGGCCAGGGAAAAGATGCTGCCTTGCCGGTAGAGGCCAAACAGCCGGCGCAGCCGCAAAAGCGCCACCATGAGCGCCCCGCCCGGAACCATGGCGGCGGCAAAGCACAAAAGCCGCACCCAGCCCGGCAAATCCGGGCCAGCGGCCAGGGCCGCCGCTTGCCTGGTCATGTCGGCGGGCAAAAGGTTGAAAGCGGCCCAGTACAGGGCGGTCAGCGGCGCGACCGCCACGGCGGCGACCAGGCAAACGGTTTCGAGCCGCCCGGCCTGTCGGCGAATGCTGTCCAGATTGGTTTTGGCGTGCATGACGGACTCCGTTACTTGTCGGTCGGTTGCGCCAGGGGCTGGGTCAGTTCGGCCAGATCAGCCGCGAAATCCTTGTACAGCACCTCGCGGCCGCTTAGGCCGAACGCCACGGTAACGTCCCGCCCGCGCAGGGCCGAGAGGACCAGGGAACCGGACCTCGCGTCAAGCAGTCTCGCCTGATAGGCAAAGGACGTCTCCACGCTCCAGGTCGGCGGCAGTGAGAGGTACAGCCGGCCGACAAGCGTCGCCACTTCCACCAAGGCCACGCTGTCGACCCCGGACGCACGGGCGGCCGCCGCCAGTTCCATGTCCGAGGCGTCGCGCCAGTCGCGCCCGCCAAGGGCCGCCACGAGCGGCCCGGCGTCCGTGACTTCGGTCCCGGGCAGACCGGCAAAATGCGTTGCGATCAGGCCGCGCAGCCGGGCCGCCTTTTCGCTTCCGCCCTTGTCGGTCGGCTCGAAACCGCACCAGGTCAGCACAACGGTCTTGCCCAGGCCAAGGCTTTGGCCGGCCGTATTCCCGGTCACAAGGCTCGTGGCCGTGGTCCTGGCGCAACCGCCGGCCAGGGCCACAAGCAACAACAGCAAACAGACTTTTTTCATGACGTCTCTCCAGAAACGGTAAGGGGTGGTTTCGGGACGGACGCCGGCCGACGTCGTCCCCTTGCTTCCATCCGTCCGGACGAGACCTCGATAAACAAGCTTGAATTATTGTTCAACGATAATTTTTGACTGTTTTCCACCGACAAACAGACAAATGCCGCCGCCCATGAAAAAAAAGCAAAAAATATCAGGCGAGCACACTCTGGAACACGTAGATCCCGGGCAGGAAACGGACATGAGCGAAGAAACGCGAAAAGATTGGCAAAGGCGGGTACTGGCCGCCATGCGGCTGATGGAAGCCCGGCTCGACGAGGAGTTGTCCCTTGGCGACATCGCCGGGGCGGCCCATTTCTCGCCGTATCACTTTCACCGCATTTTCGTCGGCATGACCGGCGAGACGGTCGGGGCGTATCTGCGCCGGCTGCGCCTGGAGCGGGCGGCGTCGCGCCTGTGCTACGGCGATCAGCCGGTGACGACCGTCGCCCTGGAAGCCGGTTTTGAGTCGCCTGAAGCCTTCGCCCGGGCCTTTCGCGCCGTCTACGCCGCATCGCCCTCGGCCTGGCGACAGGCCAGCCGGAAGCGCAAGGGGCCGCCCGAAACGCCCAAACACCTGCCCCCCAGAAAGGAGTTCGTCATCATGGAACTTGACGTCGTCATCAAAACCCTGCCGGCCATGAAAGTGGCCTGCGTGCGCCATGTCGGCCCTTATGACCAGTGCGAGCCGGCCTGGACGAGCCTTTGCGCCAAGGCCGGGCTGCTGGGCCTTTTCGGCCCGGACACGAAGTTCATCGGCATCGGCCACGACGATCCCCAGATCACGCCGCCGGAAAAAATCCGCTACGACGCCTGCATGACCGTGCCCGAGAGCTTCGCCGGCTCACCCGACCTGCCCGTGGCCACCATCGGCGGCCGGGACTACGCCAGCGCCGTGGTCAAGGGGCCGTACACGAACCTGGCCCCGGCCTACGCCTGGCTGTGCGGCGTCTGGGGACCGGACTGCGGCCGTGAATTCGCCATGGAGCCGAGCATGGAAATCTACCTCAATGATCCCAAAACCACCCCGCCCCACGAACTGCTCACCGAAATCCTCGTCCCAGTCGGCCCGGCGCGCTAGTCGCGGTAGTTGGGGAGGAGGCCTCCGGCGGCTGGGGGCCTGAGGCCCCCAG
>ALAO01000389.1 GCA_000307955.1 Solidesulfovibrio magneticus str. Maddingley MBC34
ATACGATAGTATTTTTTAAGAAAAACAAATGGTTTTAGCTTGTTGATTACAAAAAACCATATGCGCTTTTCGCGGACGCGACACTAGATTCGAGTTGTTAACCGGGCACGGCCACCGGAAACAGGCCCGGCGGCCGCGCCCATGACAAGGCCGGCGGGGTTCCCGCAGGGGCCGGCCCTTCGCCATTGGAGCCGTCATGCAGTACATCTTATTGGCCCTGGCCCTGGCGGCCGGAACATTCATGCCCATCCAGGCCGGGATCAACAGCAAGCTGGCCGGGGCGGTCGGCGGGGCCATCCCCTCGGCGTTCGTCTCGTTTCTGGTCGGCACCCTGGCCCTGGCCGTCGTTTTGGGCGTCACGGGCCAGGGGGTGCCCTTTACGGCGGCCTACAAGACGTCGCCGTGGTGGTACTGGATCGGCGGGACCATGGGGGCGTTTTTCGTCACGGCCACGGTGATCCTGGCCCCGCGCATCGGCGGCGGAGCCATGATCGCCCTGACCCTGGCCGGCCAGGTGGCGGCCTCCATGGCGCTCGATCATTTCGGGCTGCTCGGCTTCCCGCACATCCCTTTTGATCTCAAGCGCCTGATCGGCTCGGTGCTGCTGCTGGCCGGCGTCTACCTCATCCGTTTTTAAACCGCGGCCGTCGCCGCGTCCGCTTGCCCGACCGGCCGGCTGGCCCGTCCGCAATCCGCGTATCGCGCACTGCGGCCGCTTTGGACCAGCAGCAGCCAAGCCGCCGGCCGGCGTTGCGCCATCCCGCGCCCAGGACGGGATGACGCCACAACAGCCGGCATCCCTTCTAGCGAACTTGAGGCAACGAACCTGTTGTCCGTTGCCGCCACCCGCTCGTGTCGCGTCCCTTAAAAAATACGATAGTATTTTTTAAGAAAAA
>ALAO01000390.1 GCA_000307955.1 Solidesulfovibrio magneticus str. Maddingley MBC34
CCCCCGGCCGCCGGAGGCATCTTCATCTTCTTCACACAAGGACGCGCACATGCCAGTGATCATGGGGACGGCCGGGCATATCGACCATGGCAAGACGACGCTCATCAAGGCTTTGACCGGCATCGACTGCGACCGTCTGGCCGAGGAGAAAAAGCGCGGCATCACCATCGAGCTGGGCTTTGCCTTCATGGACCTGCCCGGCGGCGCAAGGCTTGGCGTGGTGGACGTGCCGGGCCATGAGCGGTTCGTCAAAAACATGGTGGCCGGCGCGGCCGGCATCGACTTCGTGACGCTGGTCATCGCCGCCGACGAGGGCGTCATGCCCCAGACCCGCGAGCACTTGGACATCTGCACGCTGCTTGGCGTGTCCACGGGCTTGGTAGCGCTCACCAAATGCGACATGGTGGACCCGGACTGGCTGGCCATGGTCACCGACGACGTGCGCGCCGAGCTGGCCGGCACGTTCCTGGCCGACGCCCCCATCTTTCCGGTCTCCTCCCACACCGGCCAGGGTTTGCCGGAGCTGCGGACCGCCCTTTCCGACCTGGTGGCCGCCTTTGCCCCCAAACGCCGCTCGGATCTGGCCCGGCTGCCCATCGACCGCGTCTTTACCCTGCGCGGCCACGGCACGGTGGTCACGGGAACGCTCATTGCCGGTTCGTTCAAGATCGGCGACGACGTGCGCCTTTTCCCGACCGAAAAACGCTCCAAGGTCCGGGGACTTCAGTCCCACGGCGAATCCGTGGAAGTCTCGCCGGCCGGCCGGCGCACGGCCGTCAATCTGGCCGGCCTGGAGGTCGAGGACATCGAACGCGGCGAAGTGCTGGCCCTGCCTGGCACGCTCTTCCCGGATACCGTCTGGGAAGCCGAGATCCACTGCCTGGCTTCGTCGCCGCGCGGGCTTAAGCACCGCACCGAAGTGCACCTGCACCACGGCACCCGGGAGATTTTGGCCCGCATCCATCTGCTCGACCGCGACAAGCTCGAACCCGGCCAGACGGCCGTGTGCCAGCTGCGCCTGCCCGAACCCCTGGCCGGCGTCCACGGCGACCGGGTGGTCATCCGCTCGGGCGCGCCGCTGCGCACCGTGGCCGGCGGCCGCATCGTCACGCCCATGGCCTACCGCATCAAGCGCAACACCGAGGCGACCACCGCCCTTTTGGCCGAACTGGCCGAAACGTCCGGGGCCGGACTGGTCGCCCTGCAACTGCGCCGGTCCGGGGCCGACGGCCTGGGCTTCGCCCGGCTCATGACCCTGTCCGACCTGGAATCCAAGGCCCTGGAAAAGGCGCTCGGGGCGCTGTGCGACAAGGGCGGCGCGGCCCTGGTCGACCGCGAAGGCAAGGAAGGCCGCCACTACGTCCACGGCGACACCGTGGCCGAACTGGCGGCCACGCTCACCGACTTCGTCGCCGCCTTCCACAAGCGCGAACCCCTCAAGCTCGGCGTGTCGCGCAGCGAACTGGCCTCCACCTGGGGCAAGAAGCTGACCCCAAAATTGTTCCACTTCATGGTCGAACGCCTGCTGCGCGCCGGCAAGCTGGCCACCGAAGGCGACGTCATCCGCCTGCCCGATCACAAGGTCTCCCTGGCCTCGGACCAGGCCAAGCTGCGCGGCATCCTGCTTGACACCTACGTCAAGGGCGGCCTGACCCCGCCCAACGTCAAGGACATCCTGGAGCCGCTGGACCTGACCTTCAAGGAGGCCCAGCCGGTCTACAAGGTGCTCCTGGACGAAGGCCGCATCGTCAAGGCCCAGGAAGGCATGTACTTCTGCGCCGAGGCGATAAAGGCGCTCATCGAAAAAGTGCAGGCCTACTACGCCGCCGGAGCCGCCGACATGGGGCCGGCCGAATTTCGCGAACTGACCGGCCTGTCGCGCAAATTCCTCATCGCCCTGCTCGAATACCTGGACAAGGAAAAGGTGACGGTCCGCGTCGGCGACAAGCGGCAGCTACGTAAACGGTAAGAAGTAAAGAGGAAGATGCCTCCGGCGGCCAAAGGGGCTGAGCCCC
>ALAO01000391.1 GCA_000307955.1 Solidesulfovibrio magneticus str. Maddingley MBC34
CGGCCAAAGGGGCTGAGCCCCTTTGGAAACCCCGACTGGGGAGAATAACGCCGCGGCGTGCCTGAGCAGGCCGCGCAAGCCATAAGGAGCACCCGCCATGACGACGGATATGGTTGTCGCCCTGTCGCGCCAGGCCATCGAGCTGGCGCTGTTCCTGGCCCTGCCCATGCTCGGGGTGAGTCTGGTCGTCGGCGTGTTCGTCTCGGTGCTCCAGGCGGCCACCCAGATTCAGGAAATGACGCTCACCTTCGTGCCGAAGATCCTGTCCATGTTCATCGCGCTGCTGCTGGCCTTCCCCTGGATGATGGACAAGATGCTCAATTTTACGCGGGAGCTTTTCATGAATATCCCGACGTATCTGCGCTGACGCGGTTTTTCTTCTACCGGAGCGATCATGCCCGTAGAAAACGCAACAAGCATCTCTCGACTTTTATTGATTTCATTCTTGATTATTGATTTTATACTATCACCATTCGTCGTCAGATATCTTCTGACGCGAATTGCAAAAATTGAAATATCTTACTGGTGGTGCCTGCTTTATACCAATGTGGTTGGATTTATAGTTGAACGAGTTGGCCAGTTTCTTCTCTGGCTGTACAATTGCAACAACCAGGGTAGTACTTTATTTTGCAAAATGTATTATAGTGAATCAATTTGGAACTTCACTGTAACTCTTTGGCAACTCCCATTAAGCTTGCTATTTTTATACATTCTTGTTAAATATATAAAAAATCAAAATATCAAAACCAAGCAATATATAGAAGTTGTAATCTTATTTTTGATCTATAAAAGATTAGAGGGCGTTGTTTTATTTTGGAATATGTTCCAATAATAAAGATGCTATTTTTTCAATAAGTTTCTACCCACAGTTCAATCGACTACCATTGAGCAGAATACTGCATTAAACAATACCAACGGGGTGAGTTTTATCGATCAAGCTTATACTTATTTAAGCTTTGCCAAGGATAAATTCTTTTCCTCAATCGGGGGGTCCGGGGGCCTCAGGCCCCCGGCCGCCGG
>ALAO01000392.1 GCA_000307955.1 Solidesulfovibrio magneticus str. Maddingley MBC34
GGGCCTCAGGCCCCCGGCCGCCGGAGGCATCTTCTCTTCCCTCTCCCCGCCTAAACGCGCACCTGGCCGCGTTCCAGGAGCAGTTCGGCGATCTGCACGGCGTTTAAGGCCGCGCCCTTGCGGATGTTATCGGCCACGATCCACAGGTGCAGGCCATTTTCGATGGTGTTGTCCTCGCGGATGCGTCCGACGAAGACCGGGTCTTCGCCGCCGGCCATCAGCGGCATGGGATAGATCTTCTCGGCCGGGTTGTCGTAGACCACGATGCCCGGGGCCTGGGACAGGATGGCCCGGGCTTCCTTGGCGGTAATCTTTTTCTCCGTCTCGACGTTGACCGACTCGCTGTGGCCGTAGAAAACCGGCACGCGCACGGTGGTGGCCGTCACCTTGATGGAGTCGTCGCCCATGATCTTGTTGGTCTCTTTGATCATCTTGATCTCTTCGAAGGTGTAGTCACCATCGGAGAAAACGTCGATCTGGGGCAGACAGTTAAACGCGATCTGGTGCGGATACACCTTCACGTCCGGGTCCTGGCTGTTGAACAGCTGGCGCACTTGCGTTTCCAGCTCGACGATGGCCTTCTGGCCGGTGCCGGACACGGCCTGATAGGTGGAAACGATGACGCGCTTGATTTTCCCCACGTCGTGCAGGGGCTTGAGCGCCACCACCATCTGGATGGTGGAGCAGTTGGGATTGGCGATGATGCCCTTGTGCCAGTCCACATCCTCGGGGTTGACCTCGGGCACCACCAGCGGCACCTCGGGGTCCATGCGCCAGGCGCTGGAATTGTCGATGACCACGCAGCCCGACTTGACCGCGAACGGCGCGAACTGTTTCGAGGTGGAGCCGCCGGCGGAAAATAGCGCGATGTCGACGCCTTCAAAGGATTTCTCGGTCATCTCCTCGACGGTGAGCTCCCCGCCGGCAAACGGCACGGTAGTGCCGGCCGAGCGCGAGGACGCCAAGGCTTTCACGGTCGTTGCCGGGAAAGCGCGACCTTCCAGCGTCTTGAGCATTTCACGGCCCACGGCTCCCGTGGCGCCGGCCACTGCCACAACCAACTCGCCCCCGCCCATACGATCCTCCGTAAGGCAATCTGCGTGTGTGCCGCGCTCCGCAACCGAGTGCATCCCGACAGCAAGCGCGGCGAAAATTATCGTCCAATCGTTGCGAGAAGTTCAGGGGGGAAGCCTCCGGCGGCCAAAGGGCTGCCGCCCT
>ALAO01000393.1 GCA_000307955.1 Solidesulfovibrio magneticus str. Maddingley MBC34
CCCCGGTGGGTCCAGGGCAAAGCCCTGGCCGCCGGAGGCAAAACACCATGTCCGCACAGACGTTCACCGACATTTGCGTTGCCGATCCGTTGGCTTTGGAAATCACCTGGAAAGACGGCGAGGTCACGGCCTTGAAGCTGACCTGGGCCGAGGGCAAGACGCGCAGCGTCGCCAGTGAGGCCGGCCGGGCCGTGCAAGCCGCCTTGGCGGCTTATGTGGCCGGCGGCCAGGCCGATTGGCCCAAGCTCCCCTTTGCCTGGGGCAAGGCGACCGATTTTTCGCGCCGGGTGCTGGAAGAACTGGCCCGGGTGCCGGCCGGACAGCCGGTCAGCTACGGCTGGCTGGCGGCCAAGGCCGGACGTCCCAAGGCGGCCCGGGCCGTGGGCCGGGTCATGGCCTCCAATCCGTTTCCGCTCATCTACCCCTGCCACCGGGTGGTCGGGGCCAAGGGCGCGCTCACCGGCTTCGGGCCGGGCATCGACATGAAAAAATACCTGCTGGAACTCGAAGGGGCCGCTTCGCGGTAAGACCGGGAAGAAAGAAGAAGCAAGACCGGGCGCTGCCCGGGCCCGCCGGGGGGCTCAGCCCCCCGG
>ALAO01000394.1 GCA_000307955.1 Solidesulfovibrio magneticus str. Maddingley MBC34
CCAAAGGGGCTGAGCCCCTTTGGAAACCCCACCTGGGGAGCTGGGGGGCGTTGCCGTGTTTTCTGGGGCGCGCGGGCCTGGGCTGCTGTGAGCGGCCCGGGCACGCGCGCCCCGGCGCATTGGAGAGAAAAAAATGGCGAAAGCGCCCACGGTTCGCGAGATTTTGGCCAAGAGCGAAGCCTTTTTCGAGGGTCGGGGCCTGGACAGCCCCCGGCTCTCGGCCCAGCTCCTGTTGTCCCATGCCCTGGGCCTGGACCGCCTCGGCCTCATTCTGGCCATGGACCGGCCCCTGACCCCGGAAGAACTCGACCTCGTGCGCCCGCTGGTCGCCCGCCGGGGCAAGGGCGAACCCGTCGCCTACATCCTGGGCGAGCGCGAATTCTACGGCCTCGATTTCGCCGTCACCCCGGCCACGCTGATCCCGCGCCCGGAAACGGAACTGATCATCGACCGGGCCTTGGAACTGTTCCCGGCCGGCGAGCTTAAGTCCTTTGCCGACCTGGGAACCGGCTCGGGCTGTCTGGCCGTGACGCTCGCCGGGCGTTTCCTGGGCGCGACCGGCCTGGCCCTGGACCTGAGCCCCGAGGCCCTGGCCGTGGCCCGGCAAAACGCCGTCCGCCATCAGGTCTCTGACCGCCTGACGTTTCTCGAAGCCGATTTCGCCGCTCTGCCGGCCCATGACGAGGGCTACGGGCTGGTCGTGTCCAATCCGCCCTACGTCAGCGCCGCCGAGTACCGGGAGTGTTCCCGCGAAGTTCGTGAATTTGAGCCGTCCAGCGCCCTGACCCCGGGCGAGACCGGCCTGGAGGCCGTGCCCACGGTGGCCCGGGCCGCCATGTCGCGACTGGCCCCGGGCGGGACGCTTCTGGTCGAGATCGGCTGGAAGCAGGGGCCGGCCGCCGCCGCCCTCCTGACCGAGGCCGGCTTTACCGACGTCGTGGTACGCCGCGATCTGGCCGGTCTGGAGCGGGTAGTTGAAGGGCGTCGTGTTCTCGCTCGTTGAGCACGGAAAGCATAGTCAAATTGCTGTGAGCACAATGAACCCTGAGGCAAACACTATTGCGCCTAAGCCGAGAAGATATCTTTCGGGCGTAATAATTTCTTGCTTATCTGTTTTTTTGAAGCGTTCGAGCACTAGGGCGACTTTGATGCGCAGTGTAAATAGTGCTATGAGTAGGATGATGACAAGAAGTGACATTAGGTTGGATAGAGAAAATACTCCGTGCATGTAGGTTTCAGATTCAATGATTTTTCCAAATCTTGGGACTATAAATGAAGTTATTATAATAATTAAATGTATCGTAATGGATTTGTTGCCGTCAATTGTTTTGTTTGTTTTTTGTCTTGGTTGAGTGCTTTGATCTTTGTCCTTTTCATTCTTTTTTGTTTTGAAACAGGCCAAGGCAATAAGTATGGCTCCAAAGCATGATATGCTTGTCCCCGCAATGAAAATATTAGTTGCTGTAAAGATCATGGTGTGGTCGTTGTAGTAGCGGTGATCGTTACGGCCGCGTCCCCACGCTCGGCACAGTCCCCTTTCCCAAATCCGTCAGCCCCGTGCCGTCCGCGTTCATGCGGTAGAGGTGCGGCGTCCCGTAGGCCGGACTTTCCTTCAGGCCCACGAAATAGATGCGCTGGCCGTCGGGCGTCCAGGCCGGGAAGAACGCCACCAGTTGCCGGGGAGTCAGGCGATAGTTCGTGCCGCTGCCGAGGTCGCACAGAAACAGCGCGCTGCCGGTGTCGGAGAGCCAGGGCGTCATGGCCGGCGTCGGGCGCACGCCCGTGCCGGCCAGCAACAGCGTGTCGGTGGCCGGACTGGGCAGATACCTGTCGGCGCTGCTCGCCAGGATGGCGTCGGTGAAGGCGGAAACGGCCTGCTGCCCCAGGATCTTCCCGTCCAGTCCCAGCCGGCGCAACTGGCTGTTGTCGTCGTCGTAGGCGAAAACAAGCAGGCTCTTGCCGTCCTGGCCAAAGCCCTGAAAGGACGCGTCCGCAGGCAGCCCCGTGGCTAGAACGGCCGGCTTGGCCTCCGGCGCGGCCAGATCAAGGGTTTCGATGCGGTCGTTACGCTTCTGCTCGGTTCCGGCATCGACCCGCCAGGCCAGCCGGCGGCTGTCCGGGGCGAAATGGATTTCGCGCACGTCCACCGGTTTGGTCGCGATGTGCCGGGGTTTGGCTTTGCCCGTCAGATCGACCACGACAATGCCGCCCCCGGCGTCCGGCGCATAGGCGAGGAGGCTTGCGTCAGGGGACACGGCCGGGCTTCTCCCCTTGGCGATGCGCCGGGGCTTGGCCGCACCTTCGCGCACCATGATCCACGAGTCGTCCTCATAGCCGACCACGTCGCGCTCGGCCAGGGCCGGGTCGCCCGGGGCCGGGGCCCAGGCCGGCCGCTCGGTGAAGGTCTTGCCGGGCTGGCCGGCCAGGGCGGCAAACGGCAGGCGGTAACGGTGGGCGCTTGCCGGCAGGGCGTCGGGCTCGTCCAGTTCCACCGTGGCCCAGCCGTCGGCCACCGAAAGCACGAAAACCTTGCTGCCGGCCGCCAGGGGCGGCGCACCCTTTTTCGGGCCGGCGACCAAGGTGGCCTGGCTGGCGTCCGTAACGGCCATGTACGGTTCCCCGTACTGGAAAAGCGCCTGAGCCAGAGTTAGGGACGGCATGAAAAGCAGGACCGCCAGCAGGGTCGGCAACATCGGACGCGGGATAGGCATGGCAAGGCTCCTAATCGCTCGTGGTGGCGGGCGTGTCGCCCAAAAGCGCCTTGAATTCGGCTTCGTCGAGCACCTCGTGCTCCAACAGTTCGCCGGCCACCCGGTCGAGCACGGCCATGCGGCCGGTTAAAAGGGCCGTCACCCGCTCGTAGGCGGTTTCGAGGATGGTTTTGACTTCAGCGTCCACCCGCGCCGCCGTGGCTTCGGAATATTCCCGGCCGGCCAGGCCGCTCTGGTCGGACGAGAGAAACACCGGCCGGTTCTGGCGCGGGTAGGTGGCCTGGCCCAGGGTCTGGCCCATGCCGTACTCGGTGACCATGGCCATGGCGATGTCGGTGGCCCGTTGCAGGTCGTTGTGCGCGCCCGTGGACACGTCGCCGAAGACCAGCCGTTCGGCCGCCCGGCCGCCCAGCAACACGTCGATTTTGCCGAGCAGCTCGGTCTGGGTCATGAGGTAGCGGTCCTCGGTGGGCAGTTGCTGGGTCCAGCCCAGGGCCCCGATGCCGCGCGGCACGATGGAGATTTTATGGACCGCGTCGGCCCCGGAGGTGAAGGTGGCCACGATGGCGTGGCCGGCCTCATGGTAGGCCACCACCTTTTTTTCCTGGGGATTGATCACCCGGTTTTTCTTTTCCAGCCCCCCCATGATGCGGTCCACGGCTTCTTCCAGGTCGTCCATGCCCACGGCGTCCTTGTCCTTGCGGGCGGCGAGCAGGGCAGCCTCGTTGATGGCGTTGGCCAGATCGGCCCCGGAAAAGCCCGGGGTCTTGCGGGCGATGATGGAGAGATCGACCTCTGGGGCCAGGGCGACCTTCTTGGCGTGGACGCGCAGGATCTGTTCGCGGCCGACCACGTCGGGCCGGTCGACGAGAACCTGCCGGTCGAAGCGCCCGGCCCGCAGCAAGGCCGGGTCCAGGGTCTCGGGCCGGTTGGTGGCGGCCATGATGATGACCCCGACCCGGGGATCGAAGCCGTCCATCTCGACAAGCAGCTGATTGAGCGTCTGTTCGCGCTCGTCATGGCCGCCGACGATGGCCCCGGAGCGGGATTTGCCGATGGCGTCGAGTTCGTCGATGAAAATGATGCACGGGGCTTTTTCCTTGGCCTGGACAAAGAGCTCCCGCACCCGGGCCGCGCCCACGCCCACGAACATCTCGACGAATTCCGAACCCGATATGGAGAAAAAGGGGACCTGCGCCTCGCCGGCCACGGCCCTGGCCAGCAGCGTCTTGCCCGTGCCCGGCGGGCCGACCAGCAGCACGCCCTTAGGCATCTGGCCGCCCAGGCGTTGGAAGCGTTCCGGGGTTTTCAGATAGTCCACGATCTCTTCCAGCTCGGCCTTGGCCTCGTCGCAGCCGGCCACGTCGGTAAACCGCGTCTCGATGTCCTTTTCGGCGTAGACCCGGGCCTTGTTCTTGCCAAAGGCCATGACGCCCTGGCCGGGATTGAGGCGCTGCATCATGAAGTACCAGATGCCGAAAAACAGCAGGATGGGGACGATCCAGGACAGGATGTCGCGCAGGAAGGTGGATTCGGGCTGAGCCCGGAAGACCACGTTGTGCTTGGCCAGTTCGCTGGAGAGATCGGTATCCACCCGGCGGGTGACGAATTCCTGGGTGGCGTCGGGTTCGCCGTCCTTGCCCGTGGCCTTCATGGCCCCGGCGATGACGTCGCCGGTGATGGAGACTTCCGTGATGTCTCCGGCTTTGAGCCGGGTGAGGAATTCGGAGTAGGGCAGGTTCTTGGGGCCGTAGTTGGTGACGATGAGGTTGTTGAGCAGCAGGACACCCCATATGGCGATGAGCACGTACCAGAGGGAGAATCGATGGTGTTTTTCCATGTTTTTCATGAAGCGCTCGAAGGTGAGAGGTGGTGACGGGCGGTATTGAGGTTGAATATAGGGGAGGAGGGGGCTTGTGACAACGTGGGCCTGAGGGAGGGCTAAGAAAAATGTCCGAAATGGAAAAAAGGGCTTGCCAAGGTGGCGGGTTGGGTCTAATAACTCTGCTTCGCGTCTGGGTGAAACCAAACGCGGCGATCTGGTGACAAAAAAAGGCTTGACCGCAACGATGAGTTTCGCTAGTTACCCGCTTCTCGGTTGGCTGGCGTAGCTCAACTGGCAGAGCAGCTGATTTGTAATCAGCAGGTTGCGGGTTCGAGTCCCATCGCCAGCTCCAAGGTTCGGAGGGGTTCCCGAGTGGCCAAAGGGAACAGACTGTAAATCTGTCGGCGTATGCCTTCGGAGGTTCAAATCCTCCCCCCTCCACCATATAGCGCGAATGCAGTAGGAGACAGGTAGAGCCTGTCGCATGAACTACATGTGACATACGCGGGAATAGCTCAATTGGCTAGAGCATCAGCCTTCCAAGCTGAGGGTTGCGAGTTCGAGTCTCGTTTCCCGCTCCAAAGCCGCCCGTGTCCTACCGCTTGACGAAGCCCACGTAGCTCAGTCGGCAGAGCACTTCCTTGGTAAGGAAGAGGTCGCCGGTTCGAATCCGGCCGTGGGCTCCATATCTACGACCACTAAAAATCCTGAAGAGCACCAGCTGCAGGGGGATGACATGGGCAAGGCGAAATTTGAACGCAACAAGCCGCACGTCA
>ALAO01000395.1 GCA_000307955.1 Solidesulfovibrio magneticus str. Maddingley MBC34
CGCGATCAAAGCCTCGCGCCAAAATCACCCGTTTTCGCATGGTTGGAGTAGGATCGACAGGATGGGACGGTAAGAGGCGCTCTTTGTTGCGTAAGCCGGGATGCTAAAGCCATTGGGGTTATCCTTGCCTGCATAAGGCTAATGTGTGGCTCGCTCTGGTAAACGCCTGTTGTCCAGATTCCCGAGCCGGGTTACCCCGGCGAACCGGGGCGCAGCCGCCACGCTCCCGCGCGCCCAAGGGGTCTTCACGCGCTTGCGTACACCCCCTCAGTCCCTTCCCTTGCCTTGCCCTCCCCATGCGGGGTTTCCAAAGGGGCTCAGCCCCTTTGGCCGCCGGAGGGCACTCTTCCGTTTGTCGTTTATTCCCAGCCGCTTTCCCTCTTCTCTGGCCAAATCCATCATCCTCTCCGCCATCGCCGTCGCTCTCCCTTCGGGGATGGCGGCGGCGTGGATGACGGGCGGCAGGCCGTGGGCGAGGGGGCGGAAGGCGACGTTTTGGCGTTGCCAGACTTGGGCCGAGGCTGGGACGAGGGCCAGGCCGAGGCCGGCGGCCACGAGGCCCAGGGTGGTGAATTTGCTGGCGGCTTCCTGGACGGGGATGGGGGAGGCTCCGGCTTTGGCGAAGGCTGCGGCCATGGCGTGGGCCAGGGCGGGCAGGGCGGCGGGCGGGGGGATAATGAGCGGCTGGTTGTGGAGATCGGCCAGGGTGGGGGTGGGGTTGTTGGCCAGGGGGTGGTTGCTTGGCAGGGCCAGGATGTAGGGTTCGCGCAGGATTTCGGTGATGGCGATGCCTGGGATATCTTGGCCGGCGTAGCGGATGAAGCCGAGGTCGAGGCGGCCGGCGGCCAGGGCGTCGGTTTGTTGTGGGGTGGTCATTTCCTGAAGGCGCAGTTCCACGTCCGGGGCTTGATGTCGGAAGCGGGGCAGGGCGGCGGCGAGGAAGGCGTCCATGGCCGGGTTGACGAACCCGAGGGTGAGGCGGCCGGCCAGGCCAGCGCCCACGCGTTTGGCCAGGGCGGCGGCTTCGTCGGCCAGGGCGAGGATGTGCCGGGCCTTGTCGGCCAGGGCCTGGCCGGCCGGGGTCAGAGCCACGCGGCGGCTGGTGCGGGTAAAAAGCGGCGTGCCCAGGGTCTCTTCGATGTCGCGGATGCGTTGGCTAAGGGGAGGTTGGGACATGTGGAGCCGGGCGGCGGCCCGGCCGAAGTGCAGTTCCTCGGCCACGGCCAGGACGTAGCGGAAATCGCGCAGTTCCATGGATCGATAGCTAACGCATATTGATCGCGTCGTGAATTGGTATTTCACGTCTTGATGCGGGCGACGTAGGGTCGGTCAAAACCACGCGGGAGGCGACCATGACCCGAGTTTGGCGTATGTCGACGGCAATGGCTTTGGTTCTGGCCCTGGCTTTGGCCTTGGGGGCGCACCCGGCGCGAGGAGGAAGCGACATGGAAACGAAGGGAACAAGTGAACGGTATGATCGCGGCATGGCGGCTTTGATGGCCCTGGCTCCGGACAAGGCGCAAGCGGTGCAGGAGGCTTTGGGCGGCGTGGCCCCGGATTTGGGGCGGTTTGTGGTGGAATTCGGTTACGGCGATATTTTCACCCGGCCGGGCTTGTCGCCGGAGCTGCGCCAGACGGCCACCATCGCGGCCTTGACCGCGCTGGGCAACGCCGCGCCGCAGTTGGCGTTTCATGTGGAGGCCGGGCTTGCCGCCGGGCTTTCGCCCGAGGCTGTCGTGGAGATCGTCTATGTGGCCACGGTGTTTGCCGGATTTCCGGCCGGCATCAACGCCATCGGCGTGTGTCGGGAGGTGTTCGCGGCCAAGGGCGTCACGGTGACGCCGCCGGACGCCTATGCCGGTCAGCCGGCGGACCGGCGTGAGCGGGGCTTGGCGGCCCTGTCGGTGACCAGCCGGGAGGCCGGGGAGCGGGTGTTGACGTCCATGGACGGCATCGCGCCGGATTTCGGCGGCTGGCTGCTGGATTTTTCGTATGGCGACGTGATTTCGCGCGGCGTGCTTTCGCCCGAGGCCAAGGAGATCGCCATGATCGCGGCGGCGACGGCGCGCGGGACCATGGGACCGCAACTGGCCGTGCATGTGCGGGCCGGGCTTTCGGTTGGGCTGACGCGCGAGCAGATCGTGGAGACGGTCATGCAGATGGCGGCCTATGCCGGATTTCCGGCGGCGATAAACGGCATGTTGGTGGTACGGGACGTTTTTGCCGCCACGGGGTCGTAACCGGCCTTTCTCCTGGGCCGTCAGCCTCGGCCAACTTGCCGGTTAAAAGGACTTTTCTCGAAATATCGAAAGGGCATGGCCTATGGACCATGCCCTTTTCTCGTCTTTCATCGCTTCCAATAGCCGCCAGGGTGACAGGCAAGTCTTCATCAAATTTTTCGTACGTTGAGAACAACTGTTCAAACAATGCCTTAGGGAACGACTCCCCGAAGGAGGACTGACCGCCGCAGCCTGCTGCAAATGGAGAAAGGGGCCGCTAGCGTTTTTCGCTAACGGCCCCGCTTTGGCTGGGTTCGCATGATCAAGGGTTGGAGACCGGCGGCCCCATTCCCTTCTTGATTATGACATTTGTGTTCATGCAGCAATCAACGGGAACAGGGTCTCAATGGTATCTATTCCTCTGCGCTGATCGCATTGAAGCCGCATTCGGCTTCGCAAGCACCGCAATCAATGCAGTCCCCGGTTATTTCATAGTAGTTTTTCCCATCGGGGTGGATGATCGCTTCGGCAGGACAGACACCTTGGCAAGCGCCGCAAAACTGACATTCATTCGAGTCGATTTTATGCACTTTTTTCCTCCAGGGAACGACAACCGTCGTACACATTTTATCCCCAAAAAATTTCCACCATCGTCTGGGGATGTCAACAAAAATGTTAAAATGACGCCTGTGGGCGGATGGAAGGCGGCATCGACGCCGTCCGCGGCGGGAGCTTTCCGACATTGCTCCAAAAAGCGAAGAGGTTGGTATTTCAAGCCGAAATATCGGTATTGTTACCCCCTCAGGGCCAAGGAGAGGGTCCGGACAACCATTTGTCCGGAATACCAAGCCAAGAGGTTGTCCACTCGGTTATCCCACAAGAAAAGGGCCTACGGTTATCTGCCGTAAGCCCATGAAATGTCGGGTTGAGATGAGAGGCTTGGAACCTCTGCCCCCCCTTTGCTCCATTTGGGGGGTCCGGGGGCCTCAGGCCCCCGGCCGCC
>ALAO01000396.1 GCA_000307955.1 Solidesulfovibrio magneticus str. Maddingley MBC34
CCTGAGGCCCCCGGACCCCCCATTTGGGTGACGGGGGGCGCGGCGACGCGTGAATGGTGCTTGCTAAGGCCTCGCAGGCGAGGCAAACGGGGGAAACGGCCGAGCGTCGTTTCCCCCATTTTGCATAAAAGGAGTGTCCCATGCCCGAAGTTGTCGACGCCAATACTTATCTGGAACGTCTGCTGGCCGCGCCGCGCCCGGGCGGCGAGGGCGTGCTGGCGTTTTACGACCACCGCATCGGCGTCATCGGCAAGGACCCGCGACTCATGCTCATGCCCCTGGACGACCATCTCGTCCATCGGGGCGACGGCGTCTTCGAGACCCTCAAATACCTCGGCCGCCGGCTCTATCAGGTGAAACCGCATTTCGACCGCATGGCCCGCTCGGCTGCGGCCATTTTTCTTGATCCGCCGTGCTCCTGGGACGAAGTCGCGGCACTGACCCTTGACGTTTGCCGGGCCGGCGGGGCCGACGACGGCATGGTGCGGGTGCTTGTCGGGCGCGGCCCCGGCGGCTTCGGCATCGATCCGGCCGAATGTCCGACCTCGAGCCTGACCATCGTGGCCTACCGCTTCCACCCCCGGCCGGCCGCCTCCTTCGCCAAGGGCGTCACCGCCTTTCGCACCTCCATCCCGGCCAAGCAGAACTACCTGGCCCGCATCAAATCCATCGATTACCTGCCAAACGTGCTCATGAAGCGCGAGGCGACGGCTCGCGGCGAGGACTATCCGGTCTGCTACGACGACAAGGGTTTTCTGGCCGAAGGGGCCACGGAGAACATCTGCATCGTGGACGCCGCCGGTCGCTTCGTCGTGCCGGAGCTGACCAACGCCCTGACCGGCACCACGCTGCTTCGGGCCGTGGAATTTCTTGAAGGCGAGATGGAAGTGGTCTTTACCGGCATCCGCGAGGAAGACATCGCCTCGGCCCGGGAAATGTTCATCCTGGGCACCACCAACGATTGCCTGAGCATCGTGCGCTACAACGGCGTCCCCATCGGCGACGGCCTGCCGGGACCGGTGTCCAAGCGCCTCAAGGAGCGCCTTGTGGCCGACATCGCGGCCAGCGGTACGACGTTTTAGAGGAAGGGAAGACGCGAAGACGCCGCCGGCGGCCGGGGGGATGATCCCCCCGGACCCCTCATCAGAAAAAGTCATTGACTGGAGTTCGGGATGGCGCGTTTGGGTTGGCTGTCCTAGGGACTCGTCGACAAACGTTTTGAGGCGATAAACCCACTGCTGGAGTGGATGGAAACCGAGGAATGCGCCGGCCTGGAAACAGGTCGGCGCGTTTTTTTCGTGGAAGAAGACGCGGCCATGGCGCTGGCCGAGCAAGGCGTTGGGAAGGATTATCGGGGCAAGGCCCCGGCCGCCGGGTTGGCGGCCGGGGCCAGATGGGCGGCCAGGGCTTCGGCCACCCGGCGGCGGCCGGCCAGATCGAGATGCTCGCAGGCGTAGTCGCGGTCCACGAACCGGTCCTCGGGCAGCAGCGCCGAAAGGTCCAGACAGTCCGCGCCGGCCTTGGTCAGGGCATGGGCCACGCGCCGGGCGTTGGCCGAAGCCGTGGCCGAGAATTCCTCGCCCACAAGGGATTTGCCGCCTTCCATGTCGATGGGCGTGAGGTAAAAAAGCGTCGTCACTCCGGCCTGGGACAGGGTGGCCGCCGTGTCCAGCAAATCGCCGATCATGGGATGGCCGGCCGGGATGTCGGTCATGTAGTTTTTGATGAAAAACTGGCGGCGTTTGGCCTCATCCGGGGAAAGCCCCGGTGTCGGCGCGGCCATGAGCCGGTTGCGGCGGGCGTTTATTTCCTGGAAAAGCGCTTCGTGCCCGGAGGCGTCCCGGCGGGTGCGCGCCGCCAGCCACACGGCCGGATCATCTTGCCCGGAGACAAGCCAGGCCGGCACGTCGGCCAGGGTCGGCGGCGCGGCCAGAAGCCGCAGATAGTCGACGGTGGCGGCGTACATCCAGCGAGGCGTGAAAAACCAGTCGTCGGAAAAAGCACGCAGGTTGATGGAAATGATGGCCAGGCGCGGCTTGTGTTTTGCCTGGGCAATGAGCCGGGCGTATTCCCGGAAAAGCGTCGCCGCGTAGCCCGGGCCGCTCACGGGATGGATGGACAGGCCGCTCAGGTCGCCAAGCAGTGTGGCGATGGTGGTGCGAGGTTCGTCGTCGTTGTGGCCGCCCATGACCGAGTCATTGAAATAGACGGCCGTGACGTCGCCCCGGGCGAGGGCGTCCCGGAAAGCCAGGGCCACGGCGTTGTGGTAGGCGTCGTTGAAAAGCGGCTCCGGAGCGCCGACCGGCGGCGTGGTCGCGGCGGCGGTCAGCAGTTGCCGGTAGCCGCCTGCCAAGCGGTGATGGCCGTGCCAGACGAGGGCCGCGACCACGGCGGCGCTGGCCAAGGCGAGCAAGACCCACGGACGGAGAAAGGGAAAAGTCCGCTTCATGCGTGGTTCACGGCATTGTTCGACTGCGGAGTCGGTCCATCGGGCTTAGCGCCGCTCCATGGCGTCCAGCAGCCAGTTGGCTCCGGGGGCGGCGTTGTCGCGGGAAAAGGTCCAGCGCTCGCGCAGGGTGGTATTTTCCGTAGCGCCGGGCTGGCGGGCCAGCACGTCGTAGTCCACCACCATTACGGTGCGTCCGGCCGTTTCCCGGCGTTCGGCCACGGCGGCGTTTATGAGCAGGATGTCGGGCCGGCCGGCCGGCGTCTGGGGCAGGGTGTTTTGGAGCTCGGCCAGATAGGCCGGACTGACGAAGGAGGCCAGATCGGCGAAGTCGCGGCCGGCCAGGGAGGCGGCGATGCGGCTGTAGGCCATCTTGGCCCCGGCCAGGAATTCCTCGTCCGAGCCGGCCGGCGCGTTGGCTGGGACCGGCGTTGCGGCTTGGCCGCCGGTTTGGGCCGGTGCGGCTGGCTGCTTGTCCGGGGAACGCAGTCTGTCCCAGGCGGCCTGGGCATTGGTGTACATGTCGGGTCCGCGCCTGGCAGGCTGATCCTGGGGCGGGGCGTCGTCGTCGCGGTCGTCCTGATAATCGGAGCGGGGCGGCGTCTGGGGCTGGTCGCCGTTTTTGCCGCGGCGTCCGGACAGGACCCTGAAGAGCACGAACATGGCCAAGCCGAGCAGGATGAGATTGATGAGCAGATTGCCGGAATCGAGGCTGGCGTCGGCGGCGGCCTGGGCCGTGGCCGGGACAAGGACGGCGGCCGAGGCGGCCATTTGCATGGCGGCCTTGGCGGACGGCATGGCGTGATTTTTCATGGTCTGATAGTGGCAAAGGCCGTGGGCCAAGTCAATGCGCCGGGCGCGTGTCGCCGCCCCGCAGGCGAAACGCCAGTCCGCGTCGTCCCGCCTTTGCCCATTTTTCCCATGCGGGGGGTCCGGGGGCCTCAGGCCCCC
>ALAO01000397.1 GCA_000307955.1 Solidesulfovibrio magneticus str. Maddingley MBC34
GGGGCCAGCCGGCGGCGGATGCCCAGGTTGATGCGGGCCTGGGCGTCGCGGGCATAGGCCCGGTACATGGCGTCGCGTTCCTCGTCGCTGACCATCTCCAGGGTCAGTTCGTCGTGGTTGCGCAGAAAAAGCGCCCACTGGCAGCTCTCCGGGATGGCCGGGGTCTGCTCCATGATGTCGATGACCGGATAGCGGTCCTCGGACCATAGGGCCATGAAGATGCGCGGCATGACCGGGAAATGGAAGGCCATGTGGCATTCGTCGCCGTCGCCGAAATAGGCCACGGCGTCCTCGGGCCACTGGTTGGCCTCGGCCAGGAGCATCCGGCCGGGGAAGCGCTCGTCCACATGGGCGCGCAGATCCTTCAGGAAGGCGTGGGTTTCGGGGAGGTTTTCGCAGTTGGTGGCGGGCCGCTCGAAGAGGTAGGGCACGGCGTCCAGGCGCAGGCCGTCCACGCCCATGGCCAGCCAGAAGTCCACCACCTTGAGCATGGCCTGGCGCACGGCCGGATTGTCGTAGTTGAGGTCGGGCTGGTGGGCGTAGAAGCGGTGCCAGTAGTAGGCCTTGGCCACGGGATCGAAGGCCCAGTTGGAGTTTTCGAAATCCTTGAAAATGATGCGGGCTTGGCGGTACTTTTCGGGCGTGTCGCTCCAGACGTAGAAGTCCCGGGCCGGCGAGCCGGGCTTGGCTTGCCGGGCGCGCTGGAACCAGGGATGCTGGTCCGAGGTGTGGTTGAGCACCAGCTCGGTGATGACGCGCAGGCCGCGCTTGTGGGCCTCGCGCAAAAAGCGCCGGAAATCACGCAGGTCGCCGTAGGCCGGATGGATGTCGCGGTAGTCGGCGATGTCGTAGCCGTCGTCGCGAAGGGGCGAGGGGTAAAACGGCTGGAGCCACAGCGCGCCCACGCCCAGGCGCTCCAGATAATCGAGGCGGTCGATCAGTCCGGCGAAATCGCCGACGCCGTCGCCGTCGCCGTCGGCGAACGAGCGGACGTGCAGTTCATAGACAATGGTTTCCTTGTACCACATGCGGTTCCTTGCGGGTCTGCGCCCCCTGCCGCCTGGCCGTCCCGGCCGGGCTTCGCGGCGCGAGGCGGCCCGGGGCAGGCGCGGGCGCGATTGACGAAACGTCCCGGCCGGCCGCTTGGGCCGAGGCGGACGCGCCGAGGCGAGGAAGGTTGTTCTTCGCCGGAAATTGGACGACAGTGGAGGTCCGGGCAAGGCGGCTGCCTTGAAATGTCGGCGCGCCGGGAATGACAGCATGGACCATAGGACGGCGCGCGCGCGGCCGCCATGATATTGCGGAGGAAAAAATCTCATGCCTCATGGCATCACCGAGGTCATCGCCCAGATGGTGCAGGAGTCGGACAGGCCGGCCAAGGCCCTGGCCAGGGAACTTGGCAAGCCCTATTCCACGTTCATGCGGGAACTCAGCGGCACCGACAGCGGGGCCAAGTTTGGCGTGGAGCAGCTGCTGCCGCTCATGCAGGCCTGCGATTCGGTCCTGCCGCTGCGCTATCTGGCCGCGCGCATGGGCTGCCGGGTGGCGGCCCTGGAAAACGGCGCGTCGGGGAAGGCCTCGCTGCACGAGGAACTGCTCGACTCCTACGACGCCATGACCCGCTACCACCGGGCCATCCGGGACGAGGAGCCCCTGGAGCGGGTGGCCGAGCTGCGCGAACGGGTTATCGGCCAGGTGCAGGAAGATTTCCAGGCCTACCGGCGCAAGAAGACGGGGGACGAAGGTTAGGGCCGCGTCACTGGGCCGCGACTGGAGCGTTGGTTACGAACATCCTGTGGTGTGCGTCGGGCGACCACGAAACGTTTTCGGGGACGCGACGCCAAGCCGCGCCCGGGCCATGGCCGTCTGGCCCTTGGCGGGCGACGGCCGCGCCCGGGCATTGGGGAGCGCCCCGGGAAGCCCCTCGCCCGGCCAGGCCTTGGCTGTTTGGTCTTGGCCGGTCGCCGGGCGGCGGCGCGGGCCCGTTTCGTCGACGCATTTATCTGAAGCTTTGAAAGAACGGCAAGAACGCGTTTTTTAAAAGCAATGTTCCATGGTAAGAAAGATGGTCGTCGTCAACATAAAGCGGCGTGTCGCCCACGAGCACAGGGAAATAGGCGCCGTCGCCAAGGCTCATGAGGGCGGGGGCCATGTCGATAAATTCGACGTCTTTTGTGTTGCTGAAGACATGCAAGACGGCTTCATGGCGTTTTTTATACTCTTCCATGGAAACAAGCTTCAAGGGTTCGGCGCTTCGGGAGGCCAGCTGCGAGGGCACGTCAAAATGTTGCTCAGGAACTGGGAGGATGATCCAGATATTTTCGACGCCGAGCTTCTTCAAGGCAGACATCGTCGTCTCCACGCCGTATTGGAACATGGCGCCTTGCGGGATTTCGCGTTGGTTGTCGAGGCAGAGCATTTCTGTTTTGCCGGCGCTCTTCACGTCTGTTTCGTGCGGCAGGTAGCCGTTGACGTACCAAGACCATCTCGCGGCGATAATAACATTTTTTATTGAGAATTCTTGGATGATCCGGGCAATGTCCGCATGGTCGTTGCGGTGCGCTTCCGGATCTTTCTTGTAGTCAAGCAGGCGAGCGCAGTGGAAGAGCGGATGATTGGTGCGAAAAAAGCGTCCGGCGACATTGCGCTCGACGCCAATGTCGTCAAAGACCTTCATCAAGGCTTGGGCATGGCTGTCGCCAAAAAAGAGATAGGTTGGAGCGACGCCCGGCGCGCCGAGGACGTTTTTCCCGTCCAGTCCGCCGGTGTCGTGGGCAAAGGATTGGAAATGGCGTTGTTGCTCGTCCAACCGGGAAGCCAGCACGGTTAGCCAGTGGCCGCCGAGGACAAGGACGCAGCAGGACGCGGCGACGGCGCACCCTGAAATGACCACGGCCCGCCTTTTGATTCGGCGAAAGACGTTCTCAACGAGAAAGTAACTGGCGACGCTCAAAAGCAGCGTCGCCAGCAACACGGACAACGTGTGGCCGGCCGCTGTCGACGGCGAGTCGGTTTTGCCGAAATGGACCACAATGGGCCAATGGTACAGATAGACGGAGTAGGACAGGTTTCCGATCCAAACAAAGGGCGACAGGCATATCCCAAGACGGCGTTGGGGAGGGCGACGGCTGCCGGCGACGAGCAGCAAGGCCGTCCCCAACACGGGCGGAAGGGCCAGCAGGCCCGGGAACGAGCTGGTGTCCATGGAAGGATAGCTGGCGATTGGAACAAGGATGCATGCATAGCCGGCAACATTCAAGGCAAGAGAACGTTTTTTTCGGCTTAAGGGATAATTGGGCGTCGACAGTTCGGCGGCGATTGCGCCGGCGAGAAATTCCCAAATTCTGAAAGGCAGCAGATAGAAAGCCATTTTGGCATCATGGAAGCTGTACAAACTGAGCAAGAAGGAGCCGGCGGAAAGGCCGGCAAGCAGCGTGAGACGAGAGACGTTTTTTCTATAAGAGAAATACAGTATCAGCGGAAATATCAGATAGAATTGCCACTCCAGACTTATTGACCATAAATGCAATAAATAATTGTTCCCGCTTCCGACATCAAAATAGCCGGTGTGTTCGAAAAGATAGATGTTGACGGTTTGCAGGACGGCGTTTTTCAAGACGCTGAAAAACGTATCGTATTCGAAATAATTTAATTGCGTACCTGCATAAGCCGTTATGGTTATTAAGAAAACGCAGTAGGCCGGGTAGAGCCGCAATACTCTTCGAGCAAAGAAACGGGGGAATGAGAAGGTTGATGTTTGAAGGCCCTTTGTGATTATTTGATGCATCAAGTACCCGGAGATGACGAAGAAAACGTCAACGCCGATGTAGCCGGCCTTGAACGAGTCGAGCTTGCAGTGAAACAGGACGACGAGGACAATCGCCAGACAGCGGAGAATTTGTATGTCGTGGCGAAGTGGCGGTGTTTTGGGCAAAGCGTGTCCGGGCTTGTCTGAGGGCTCTTCATGCATGTAGCTGCTGCCGTATTTGCCGCCGTCCGCCTCGGCGGAGATCGCGGCGGCGAGGGATGTTTGGGAGACGTCCAGGCCGGAGGGCGTCTCCGGCCTGGACGGGCTTGGCGAGATGGCCTTGCGGAGCGCCTGGCGCCAAGCCAGGGCGGCGAAGCCGGGCCGGCGATCAGGGCAACCGGGGTTTGAATGCCATGCGCCGGGCGGTTGTTATTGTCCGGGCGTGCGGCCAGGCGACTGGGACACGCCGTCGTCGTAGGGCGAATAGCCCTTGGGCGCGGGCTTGCCCGGCAGGGAGACGCCCTTGGTCAGCTTGTCCTTGTCATAGAGCCGGGCTAGGGCGTCGATGTCCAGGCTGTCGCCCTCCAGCAGCCGGGCCGCCGGACCGGCCTGTTCGGTGGAATAGTAGCCGAGCTTGAGCGAACCCGCGGTCGGGTTGGACTTGAGCTTGATCTTGGTCTTGCCGGCGCGCCAGCGCAAGGTTTCCACGCCGTTCACGGTTGAGGCGGACGGCTTGCCGTGGCGGGAGGAGAGTTCCTTGACCATGGCATCGCGGCTGGTCAGGCCGTCCAGGCGCACGTAGGCGGCGAACAGCCGCCCCCCGGCGAATCCGTAAATGACCACCGGCGACTTGCCGCCGATGCGGTAGCTTTCCTGGAGATTGACGGCATAGGTCGCGTCGCCGTCGGACTTGAGAATCATGAACGCCGGAAGCGACGTCAACGGCGTGCCGAACGCCGTTGACGAAAATCCGTCGGCCTTGCCGGCCAAGGCCTCGCTTCCCGTCAAAATGCAAATCGCCAGGGCCATCAGTACGATCCAACCGCGCATATCCCCTCCTTGCCGTGTCGTGCGCCACCGTATCGTTACCCGGGGGACCAGCGCAAGACGATTCGCCATACGTTTCGTCGCTTCAATGCCGTACCGCAGTCCGCTTCACGCGTCTTCGCTCTTGCGTTCTCGCTCTTGCGGCGCGGGGGCCAAGCGGGAATTCGCCGTCACGTTCTCGGTCGCCCCTCTTCCGGCCGCGCTGGACGTCCCAGGAACCAGGTCGCTACGGCGGCCAGGAGCATCAGGCCGGCGATGCAGGCGAAGGCCCCGCCGAATCCCCCGGTGCGGGCCTTGACCAAGCCCATGATGGACGGTCCGGCGAATCCGCCGAGATTGCCCAGGGAGTTGATGACGGCGATGCCGGCGGCGGCGGCCTGGCCGGTGAGGAAGGCCGTGGTCAGGCCCCAAAACGGGGCCAGCGCGCCCCAGATGCCCATGGCGGCCAACGACGCCCCGGCCAGGGAGCCGGCCAGCCCGTCGGCCCAGGCCATGGCGGCCATGCCGCCAAGACACAGCCCAAGCGATCCCAGCACATGCCAGCGCCGTTCGCCCAGCCGGTCCGAGCTGGCCCCGATGGCCGTCATGCCGATCATGGCGAAGGCGTAGGCCACCATGACGAGCAGGCTCACGTGCATGGTCCGGTCCGGCCCGTCCGGCAGCGCCCCGGCCAGGATCTGGGGCAGCCACATGACCAGGCCGTACATGGCCACCACCACGCAGAAATAGACGAATCCCGCCAGCCACACCGGGCGGCTCAAAAGCCCCTGGCGCAGATGGGCGGGATGCAGGGCGGCGATCTCCCGGCGCTCGGCCTCGATGGCCGCCGTCAGGGCGGCCGCTTCCTCGGTCCCAAGCCAGGGGGCCTGCTCCGGCGTCTCGGGCAGGCGGCGGTACAGCACCACGCCAAGGACGATGGCCGGCAGGCCCTCCAGCAGGAACAGCCACTGCCAGCCGGCCAGGCCGTAGGTTTGATGCAGGCTCATGATCCAGCCGGAAAGCGGGCTGCCGACCAGTCCGGCCAGGGGCGTGGCGGTCATGAACAGGGCCACGGCCCTGGCCCGGTGGGTCAGGGGGAACCAGCCCGTGAGGTAGTAGATGATGCCCGGGAAAAACCCGGCCTCGGCCACGCCCAGGACAAAGCGCAGGGCAATGAAGCTCATGGGGCCGGAAGCGGCGGCCAGGGCCACGGTGGCCAGGCCCCAGCTCACCATGATGCGGGCCAGCCAGACCCGCGCCCCGACCCGGGCCAGGATCAGGTTGCTGGGCACCTCGAACAGCACATAGCCCACGAAGAAGATGCCGGCCCCAAGGCCGTAGGCGGCCTGGGACAGGCCAAGGTCGGCGTTCATGGTCAGGGCGGCGAAGCTCACGTTGATGCGGTCGAGGTAGGATACCACGTAGAGGAGCCCCAGAAAGGGCAGCAGCCGCCAGCGGGCCTTGGCCACGGCGGCGGTGAGAACGGGGTCGGACACGGCGGCCTCCTTGGCGGGGGATGCGAAACGACGGCCAGGAAAACAGACCGACCGTTTTGGCGGCACCTTGTCCCGTCCCGGCGGTCGGGTCAACCGGACCCGACGGGCTGGGGTGATCGGGCCGAACAGGCAGTGGAAAAAGAGCTGGGCTGCGGTGTGGTCTTAAACGATTTGTGCTTTGGTCTTTGCGTCTTGTAATAATTCATTTAGCAGATTATTGTCAGGACAATCGCCGGCCTGGCACGCCCGTGGGACGTCGATAAAATTCCAGACAAAGGGTGCGCTATGAGTCTGAAATTCAAGTTCATACTTCCCGCTTTTTTGTTGATACTGCTGGGCATGTCTGTGACGACATGGATAACCTACCAACGCAGCACGGCGTCCCTGGCAGGCGTTGCGTTGGAAAAAGCGCAAGTGACTGTCAATGGCTTGTTGTCTTCCGTGGAACTGTGGGTGGACGGCGCGAAAAATGAAATCATCACGCTGTCAAAAACAGATGTTACCGCGAATTCATTGGCCGTTGACGCGTCGAAGGTCACGTTGCAAGAAGCGATGGATTTGTTCGTGGACGCCGCTTCGCGACATCCGGCTTTTGACAGCATCTTGTTGCTGAATGAAAAAGGGAGCGTCGTCGCGACGACAAACAAGAATCTTGCCGGGGCCGATTTGTCCGGCCGGGAATATTTTCAAAAGGCCTTGGCCGGCCAGGTCTTCATCTCCAAGCCGCTTTTCAGCAAGGACTCGGGCGAGGCGGTCTTCGTGATCTCGGCGCCGGTGCGCCACGGCGACCGCGTGGTGGGGGTGATCTCCTCGGGCGTGAAGATCACGCGTTTTACCGAACAGTTTCTCAAGCCCCTGGACACGCCGGCCAGCTACGCGTTCATCGTCGCTCCGGACGGCCTGACCCTGGCCCATCCCGAGGCCAAACTCGTCGGCAAGTACAACGTGTTCACGGAGGCGGATTATGGCCCGCGCATGGCTTCCATGCAAAAGGGCCTGCTGGATACGGTTTCGCTTGGCGTGGACAAGCTGGTGCTTTTCGAGAAGAGCCCCTCCACCGGCTGGACCGTGGGCATGACCATCAACAAAGCCGTGGCCTTTGGCGGCGCCCGCGAGCTGGGCCTGCTCATCCTGGGGCTTTCCGTTGGCCAGGCCGCGCTGATCCTGGTCGGGCTGTGGCTGATCCTGTCGCTTACCGTACTCAAGCCCCTGGGGACGCTCGTCGGCTCGGCCGGCCGCATTGCCGACGGCGATCTGGACACCCGGCTGGACGCCGACCGGACCGACGAGATCGGCGGGCTGCAACGGGCCATGGGCCGCATGGTGGGCACGCTTAGGACCAAGATCGGCGAGGCCGAGGATCAGGGACGCGAGGCCGTGGCCGCCTCGGACAAGGCCCGGGAGGCCACGGCCGAGGCCGAGAAAGCCCGGCAGGCCGCCGAGGCCGCCCGGGAAGAAGGGATGCTCCAGGCCGCCGCCCAGCTCGAGGACATCGTCGCGGCCATCACTGCCGCCGCCGAGGCCGTGTCCGGTCAGATCGGCCAGTCGAGCCGGGGTTCCCAGGAACAGTCGGCCCGGGTGGGCGAGACGGCCACGGCCATGGAGGAGATGAACGCCACGGTCATCGAAGTGGCCAGAAGCGCCGGCCAGGCCGCGACCACGGCCGAAAACGCCCGGAGCAAGGCCGACGAGGGTTCGCGCATCGTTGATCAGGTCCTCGCCGGGATCAAGGAAGTCCAGGCCAAGGCCCTGGAGCTCAAGGACGACATGACCCGCCTGGGGCAGCAGGCCCAGGGCATCGGCCAGGTGCTGGAGGTCATTTCCGACATCGCCGACCAGACCAACCTGCTGGCCC
>ALAO01000398.1 GCA_000307955.1 Solidesulfovibrio magneticus str. Maddingley MBC34
TTTCCCCCGGTTCTTCCTTCCCCTCTCAAAGGAGACGCCGTGCGGATCAGGGAGTTGATGGAGGCCAGGCGGCCGTTTGTTTCGTTGGAGTTTTTCCCGCCCAAGGAGCGTGAGGCCTGGGACGGGTTTTTCGGCGTGGTCGAGAAGCTCATCCCGGTGCGCCCGCTTTTCGTCTCCGTCACCTACGGGGCCGGCGGCAGCACCCATGCCCACACCCTGGAGATCGTTTCCCGCCTAAAGACCGCCTACGGCCTGGAACCCATGGCCCACCTGACGTGCGTGGGCGCGAGCAAGGATAAGATCCGCGGTTTCCTCGACGCCCTGGCCGAGGCCGGCGTGGACAACGTCCTGGCCCTTCGCGGCGATCCGCCCAAGGGGCAGGAGACGTTCGTGCCGGATTCCGAGGATTTCCAGCACGCTTCCGATCTCGTGGCCTTCATCCGGGCCGAGTATCCGAACCTGTGCCTGGGCGTGGCCGGCTATCCCGAGTGCCATCCCGAGGCCGTCTCGCCGGAAAAGGATCTGGAGCATCTGCGCCATAAGCTGGCCCTGGGCGGCAGCTTCGCCGTCACCCAGCTCTTTTTCGACAACGATCGCTATTTCGATTTCGTGGCCCGGGCCCGGGCCGCCGGCATCGACGCGCCCATCGTTCCGGGCGTGCTGCCGGTCCTCAGCCTGGCCAGCATCAAACGTTTCGCCGCCCTGTGCGGCGCGTCGCTGCCGCCGGCCTACATGGCCGCGCTGGAAGCGGCCGACGCCGCCGGCGGCAATGCCGCCGTGGCCGAGGCCGGCATCGCCTATGCCCACGCCCAGGCCCAGGATCTGCTGCGCCGGGGCGCGCCGGGCGTGCATCTCTACACCCTCAACAAGGCCGAGGCCGTGCTCTCCATCGTCTCGGGCCTGGAATATTAGACGAAACGTCGTAAGGGGCAGGGGGACTAACGCCTTTCCAGTGACGGGTTTCCAAAGGGCGGCAGCCCTTTGGCCGCCGGAGGCTTCCC
>ALAO01000399.1 GCA_000307955.1 Solidesulfovibrio magneticus str. Maddingley MBC34
CCGCCCGCATCCAGACCGGCTTCTGGTTCGTCTTCTACCTCTTCCTGCTCCCCATGGTGGAACTCCACGTCGGCATCGGTTTCTACCGCATCCTGGTCAAGTGGGGCTTCCTCGACCGCATCGGCCGCTTCTCGCTCAAGAAGAAAGAGAACGCCATGACCATGATCTTTATCGGCATTGGCCTGTTGACCCTGCTTCGTTACTACTTCCTGCCGCTCAAATAAGGACGCAACGCCATGAGGATCATCCAATCCGACGTGCTGTCGGTCGGCGCGGGGCTGGCCGGCGAACGGGTGGCCATCGAGGCCGCCGAAAACGGTTTTTCCGCCATCTGTCTGTCCATCGTGCCGGCCAGGCGTTCCCATTCCTCGGCCGCCCAGGGCGGGATGCAGGCGGCCCTGGGCAATTCGGCCATGGGCGAGGGCGACTGCCCGGACGTCCATTTCGCCGACACGGTCAAGGGCTCCGACTGGGGCTGTGACCAGGAAGTGGCCCGGCTTTTCTGCGACAACGCCCCCATCGCCATGCGCCAGATGGCTTTCTGGGGCGTGCCCTGGAACCGGGTGGTGCCGGGCGAGCAGACCTATTACAAGGGCGGCAAGCCGTTTACCGCCTTCGAGAAGCCCGAGAACGAGGGCCTCATTCACTCGCGCAACTTCGGCGGCACGGCCAAGTGGCGCACCT
>ALAO01000400.1 GCA_000307955.1 Solidesulfovibrio magneticus str. Maddingley MBC34
CTCCCGTTGTCCCTTCGCCGGCCGCTTCGCCGGCTGTCGCCGCGCCTGCCGCCGCGACGCTCCAGGCCGGCCAGACGCCGCAGCCCGGAGCGAGCCAGCGGCCCTCGACCGGTTTCCCGGTGGAGGACGCCCGCCAGCTCGTGCTGGTCACGGCCGCCGACGCCCAGGCCGACAAGGGCACGCTGCGGCGGTATGCCCGCACCGGCCCGGGCGCGCCCTGGGTCGAGGCCGGCCAAACGGTCCCCTGCCGCCTGGGCCGCAAGGGCCTGGGCCAGGGCCGTGGCTTGGCTGCGGCGCTCCCCGGCGGCCCGGCCAAACGCGAGGGCGACGGCCGCACCCCGGCCGGCGTGTTTTCGATCCCGGCCGCCTTCGGCTACGCCTCGGCCGAGGACGCGGCCAGGGCCGGCGTGCGCCTGCCGTATGTGGCGGTAAGCGACAGGACGTCGTGCGTCACCGATGCCGGTTCGCCGCTTTTCGGAAAGGTGGTCGGGCCGGGAGAAAGGCCGGAAGGCGGCGTGCGCCAGGACCGCATGGTGCGTGACGACGGGGCCAACGCCTGGGGCGTGGTTATCGGCCACAACGTCGGCGCGGCCGATCCCCAGGCCGGAACCTGCATTTTTCTCAACGTGCGCCCGGCCGGCGGGCCGGCCACCGGCGGCAGCGTGGGCATCCCGGCCGAAGCCGCCGCCGCCCTGGCCGCCTGGCTCGATCCGTCGGCCAGACCCGTGGTCGCGGTCGTGCCCGAGGCCGAGGCCAAGGCCTGGGGCCTGCCCTAAGGGGGGGCACGGTTGGTGGATGGACGCAGGCGAGGGGCGGCCCTTGGGCCGTCCGACGGCCCGGCGAAAGACGGAAGCCTCAAGACGCCGGCCCGGGGCGGGTCCGCTTAGGGCCGGCCCCGTTCGAGAATGCGCTTGATGACGGCGGTGGTGGAAAGCCCCGGAACAAGGGGCAGGCTGACGACCTTACCGCCCCGGGCCGCCACCGCGTCGCCGCCGACGATGGACGCCACCGGCCAGTCGCCGCCCTTGACCAGAATGTCGGGTTTGACGGCCAGGATGAGTTCGAGCGGCGTGTCTTCCGCGAAAAGCGACACGTAGTCCACGCAGGCAAGCGACGCCAGGACATAGGCCCGCTGGCCCTCGGGCGTCACCGGCCGGCTCGGCCCCTTGAGGCGGGCCACCGAGGCGTCGTCGTTGACACCCACCACGAGCAGATCGCCAAGGGCCCGGGCCCTGGCTAGCAGATCGGCGTGGCCGGCGTGGAGCAGGTCGAAGCAGCCGTTGGTGAAAACCACGGCGCGCCCCGGCCGCGCCTGGGCGATGGCGGCGGCCAGGGCGTCGCGGCCAAGAATCTTGTCGTGCTCAAATGTCATGGCGCTTGCGACGCAGCCGTTCCTGCCGGCCGAAAAAGACCAACTCCAGCCAGTCCAGGCCGAATTCCAGCGTGGCTTCCTCGTCGGCCATGATCCGGGCCTGGCGCTCGTCGTCGATCTCCACCAGATTGAAGATGCCCATCTTCTTAATAAGGTCCCGGAACTCGTCGGGCAGATACTGGGCCAGCCAGACCATCTGGATCTGCTTGGGGGACAGGCCCACGCCCTTGCCGCGCGTCAGCGCCATGAGGAACATGTAGCGGTCGTTGAAGCGGTTGTAGACAGCCAGATCCTGGTCGGTCAGCCACTGATCCGAGCTCCAGTCGCGCGATTCCTCGAAGCCCCGGCAGTGCGGCTCCTGGACGATGAAAAACTGTTCGATGACGCCGCCGTCGTCGTCGAGCTTGGTGGCCCGGCCCAGGGGATAGGTGCGGCAGGCTCCGGGACGGTCGCCGTAGACCTTGCAGCCCTCGGGCGAGACAAAGGGGCAGCGCTTGGCCCGCTCCTCGCGCATCTTGAGGTGCAGCATGGGAAAGCCGGTGTCCGGAGCCTCGAACCGCCGGGCGAAGTGGTTCATGAAGTCCACCGGCGTGACGCCAAGAGCCCGGCGCAGCCGCAAGGCGTCGTAGGGCGTGAGCATGAGCGTCAGGTCCGAGCAGCAGGCGTTGAAGCAGGGCACCTCGGGATGGCAGGCGAAGCGGAAGGTTTCGCCGGCCGTGAGCTCGGGCAGGGATTTGAGGAACGCCTCGGTGGCGTCGGCTTCGTTTTCGGCCAGGGCCTCGTTTAGGTCTTTCATGGCGGCAATGCTCCTTGGCCGATGCCTTTAGCCCCGGGCGGCGTCCCTTGGCAACCGCCGGCACGGCCGGCTTGCGGTTCCTTCGCTTGCCCAAAAGGACCCGCCGCGCTATCGTCTTGACTCGAGCGGCACGTCGTTTCTCGCCGCATCCCACCAAACCCGCCAAGGACCTCGTTCATGGATAAACTGCTCATTCGGGGCGGCAAGCCCCTTAACGGCCCCATCCGGGTCAGCGGCTCGAAAAACGCCGCCCTGCCCATCCTGCTGGCCGCGCCGCTTTTGACCGAAAAAACCGTCGTCGAGAACGTCCCGCGCCTGCGCGACATCCATACCACGCTCAAGCTCAACGAAATCCTCGGCTGCCCTTCCACCTTTGAAGGCAACACCGTGACCATGGAACCGGCCGCGAACCTCAATCCCGAGGCCCCCTACGACCTCGTGCGCACCATGCGCGCCTCGGTGCTGGTCCTTGGCCCTCTGCTCGCCCGCGCCGGACGCGCCCGGGTGGCCCTGCCCGGCGGCTGCGCCATCGGCGCGCGGCCGGTCAACCTGCACCTGACGGCGCTGGAAAAAATGGGCGCGACCTTCACCCTGGAGGCCGGCTACATCGAAGGCCGCTGCGACCGGCTCACCGGCGCGCACATCGTCTTCGACTTCCCCACCGTTGGCGGCACGGAAAACCTGCTCATGGCCGCCAGCCTGGCCGAAGGCACCACCATCCTCGAAAACGCCGCCCGCGAACCTGAAGTGGCCGATTTGGCCGACTTCCTCAACGCCATGGGCGCGAAAATCACCGGCCACGGCACCTCGGTCATCACCATCGAAGGCGTGCCGCGCCTTGGCGGCGGCCGTTATTCCGTCATGCCCGACCGCATCGAGGCCGCCACCTACATGATCGCCGCCGCCATCACCGGTGGCGAGCTGCACCTCGAATGCTGCCCTTTCATGGAACTCGACGCGGTGGTCTCCAAACTGCGCGAAATGGGCGTGGTCATCGAGGCCACCAACGCCGGCGTGGCCGTGCGCCGCCAGGGCCAGCTCGTGGGCGTCGACGTGGCCACCCAGGTCTACCCGGGCTTCCCCACCGACGTGCAGGCGCAAATCATGGCCCTTATGTGCGTGTCCATGGGCTCAAGCTCCATCCGCGAAACCATTTTCGAAAACCGCTTCATGCACGTCCAGGAACTGGTGCGTCTGGGCGCGCAGATCCGCATCTCGTCCCAGACCGCGTTTATCCGGGGCGTCGGGTCGCTGACCGGCGCGCCGGTCATGGCTTCCGACCTACGGGCCAGCGCCTCGCTGGTGCTGGCCGGCCTGGCCGCCAAGGGCGAGACGCTCATCCAGCGCGTCTACCACCTCGACCGGGGCTACGAAGCCATGGAAGTGAAACTGCAAAACGTCGGCGCGGACATCGAACGTTTAGCGTAGAGAGTGAAGAGAAGAGCAGGTAAGAGGAAGAGGAAGATGCCTCCGGCGGCCGGGGGCCTG
>ALAO01000401.1 GCA_000307955.1 Solidesulfovibrio magneticus str. Maddingley MBC34
TCTACCTGACCATGGCCGCCGTGTTCCTGGCCCAGGCCACCAACACGCCGCTGGACATCAGCCACCAGCTCTACCTGCTCTTCATTCTGCTTCTGACCTCCAAGGGCGCGGCCGCGGTCACCGGCGGCGGCTTCATCACCCTGGCCGCCACGCTGCAGACCGTGGGCACCATCCCCGTGGCCTCGCTGACCCTGCTCCTGGGCGTCGACCGCTTCATGTCCGAAGCCCGGGCCATCACCAACCTCATCGGCAACGGCATCGCCACCATCGTCGTGGCCAAGTGGGAAAACGCCCTCGACATGCAAAAGCTTCAGGCCGTGCTGTCCGGCGCCGACGACGAATACGCCGACGACCCCGAGGACATGCTTATCCTCGAGGAATCGGCTGAATCCCTCCCCTCTTCCAACTCCAAATAGCGCGAAATCGACGGAGGATTGCCCATGTCCGTACCAACTACCGCCACCCACGAGGGACTGCCCGTCGGCAAGCTCTCGGCCTATCTCGACTGGGTGCAGATGCTCACCGGCGCGGTCCTGATTCTGTTCATGTGGTCGCACCTGATCCTGGTTTCGAGCATCCTGCTCGGAGCCAAGGTCATGAACGCCCTGGCCTGGTTTTTCGAGGCCACCTACATGGCCCAAGTCGGCGGACCGCTCATTTTCCTCACCTTCCTAGTCCACTTCGTCCTGGCCGCCCGCAAGATCCCCTTTAACACCAAGCAGCAGCGCGTCATGCTTTCCAACGCCCAGCGCCTGCGCCATGCCGACACCTGGCTGTGGGTCGTCCAGGCCGTCACGGCCAT
>ALAO01000402.1 GCA_000307955.1 Solidesulfovibrio magneticus str. Maddingley MBC34
GGGGCCTCAGGCCCCCAGCCGCCGGAGGCATCTTCCTCTTATTCCACGCCTTTCTTTATCCCCCCTACGGCCGCACCAGCCGCAGCATAAACGACTTCAAGTATTCCGTCTCGGCCATGGCCGGGTGGCCCGGGTGGTCCGGGCCTTGGCGGCCCTGGTCGAGGATCTGGGCCCGCAGGTTGCGGCCGGCGGCGGCGCGCAGGGCGGCCCGGCGCAGCTCGTAGGCGTCCACGTGCTGGGAGCAGGAGCAGGTCATGAGCAGGCCGCCGTCGGCGACCACGTCCATGGCCAGGCGGTTGAAGCGTTCGTAGGCTTTGAGTCCGGCTTCCAGATCCTTTTTGCGCTTGACCAGGGCCGGCGGGTCCAGGCTCACGACGTCGAAGGTCCGGCCTTCGGCGGCGGCGGCGGCTTCGAGATAATCGGCCGCATCGGCCCGCACCACCGTCACCCGGTCGGCCACGCCGTTTCGGGCGGCGTTCTCGGCGGCCATGGCGCACGCCGCTTCCGACGAATCCAGGCAGACCACCTTGGCCGCGCCGGCCAGGGCGGCCCGCACGCCAAAGGCCCCGGCGTAGGCGAAAAGATCGAGCACCGTGCGCCCGGCCACGAGCCGGCACAGCTTGGAGCGGTTTTCGCGCATGTCGTAGAACCAGCCGGTCTTCTGGCCGCCCAGGGCCGGCACGGCGAAACGCGCGCCGTCCTCCTCGACGTCGAGGTGGTCCGGGGCGTCGCCGTAGGCGACTTCCACGGTCCGGGGCAGGCCTTCGAGATCGCGCGAGGCGCTGTCGTTGCGCCAGATGACGGCCCGGGGCGACAGCTCGGCCAGGAGCGCTTCCAGGATGAGGGCTTTTCGCGCGTCCATGCCGGCGGTGTTGCACTGTCCGACCACCACATCGCCGAAGCGGTCAAGGACGAGCCCGGGCAGATGGTCGCCCTCGGAAAACAGCAGCCGATAGTGGGGGGTGGGGTAGAGCCGCTGGCGCAGGGCCAGGGCCTCGCGCAGCCGGGCGCGGAAAAAGTCGGCGTCCAGGGCGGTTTCGGGGTCGCGGTCGATGATCCGGGCGCAGATGAGCGAGCCGGGGTTGACCGTGGCCACGCCCAGGGGCCGGCCGCGCGAGGCCGTCACCAGGGCTTCCTCGCCCGGGGCGAAGGCCGTCAGCGGGGTTTTTTTCGTATCCACCTCGTTGCTGAACACCCACAGGTGTCCGGCGCGCAGGCGGCGTTCCTCGTTGTTGCGCAGGGTAAGGAGCTTGCGTTGCATGGCGCCACGGTACGGGAGGGGGGCGGCCGTGGCAAGATGCGGCAAGATGGCGAAAAGGCCATTGCGGCGGGGAACCGGCTGTCGTAAAGATAACTATCCTTTTTGTTTTGTCGGCCCTTGTCGGTCGTAGTGGGGTTGTCGATGCGCCTTGTCGTCTGGCTGACCTTGTGCTGCGCCCTGCTGACCTGGGGCTGCGGCCGGGACGAACCCATCCTTATCGGCTACAGCGGCTCGCTCACCGGCGGCCGGGCTGATCTCGGGGTGCAGGGCCGCAACGGCGCGACGTTGGCCGTGGAGGACATCAACGCCCGGGGCGGCATCGCCGGCCGGCCGCTTAAGCTCGTGGCCTGCGACGACGGTTCCACGCCGGAAAGCGCCGTGGAGGCCGATGCCCAGCTCATCAAGGCCGGGGTTGCGGCCATTGTGGGCCACATGACCAGCGCCCAGACCCTGGCCGCCTTGCCCCAGGCCGTCGCCGCCGGCCTGGTCATGCTGTCGCCGACCACGGCCACGCCCGAACTCTCGGGCAAAAAAGACCTCTTTTTCCGGGTGATCCCCACCAACGTCACTTGGGGGCTGGCGCTGGCCCGCCATGCCGCCAGAGCCGGAAAGCCTGCGGTCTGCCTGCTTGGCGACAGCGACAACCTCTCCTATGTCCAAAGCTTCTTGGACGCCTTTGACCAGACCTACGCCGAGTTCGACGGCCACGTGGTCTGCCGCCGGATGTTTTCCTCCCGGGAGGGCGTGGATTGGGCGGCGCTGCTCAAGGCCGCCTCGAAACAAGGCGTCGAAGCCGTGGTGGCCGCCGCCTCGGCCAAGGACGTGGCCGCCCTGGCCCGGGCCATGGACACGACCGGCGTGCGGTTGCCCATCCTGTGCCCCACCTGGCCCTACACCCGGGAGATCCTGACCATGGGCGGGCACAGCGTGGACGGCATCGTGTTCGCGGCCAGCTATACCGAGGACAATCCCCGGCCGCGGTTCCAGGATTTCCTGCGCCGCTATCAGGAACGCTTCGGCTGGCCGGCCAACTTCGCCGCCGTCTATGCCTACGAAGCCGTTGAGGTCCTGGCCGCCGCCCTGGGCCGCACCAGCGGGCGCACGGCGGGCCTGCCCGAAGCCTTGCTGGCCTTGGGCCAGCAGGAAGGCCTCATGAGCCCTTTCACTTTCGACGCTTACGGCGACGTGCACCGCCAGACCTTTCTGGTGACCATCCGAGATGGGCGGTTTTCGGCCCTCGAGGGAGACTGATTCGTGCAGATTTCTCCCTTGAGCCGGGTCGTGGGGCGCAGCCTGCTCCTGCGGCTGGTCGCGCCGGGTTTGGCCTTGCTGGCGCTTCTGGCCACGGCCACGGTTGGTCTGCAATGGCGGGCCATGGAGCACGACAACGTCCGTCTGGCCAAGACCCTGGCCGTCTTTGTCTCGGCCTACCTGGACAACGCCTACGGCTCCCTGGAGGTCTTTGCCCGGCGCTTGCCGGACGCCCAGGGCGAGGCCAGCGGCGACGCCCTGGGCGAGTTGCTGCTTTTTTCGCCCACCATGCGCCGTTTGCTCTGGATCGATGCGGCCGGCATGGTGGCCGAGACCGCTCCGCCGGGCCAGGCCGGGGCGGATTTTCCGCTCCAGTTCGACCGGCTGCGGGGCGATCGGCTCATGCTGTCGCGGCCGCTGCCGTCGCCCGTGGACGGCCGGCTGTGCGTCTATCTTGGGGTGCGCGGCCCCACGGGGACCATCCTGGCCGGCGAACTCGACCTCGGCGGGCTGGCCCACCAGCTGCCGCACATGGCCGGGATGCCGGGCTCCCGGGTCATGGCCTGCGACGCCTACGGCAACCTCATCGTCCACCCGGAATCGCGGCTGGTGGCCGAGCAAGCCAACATCGGCGACTCGCCGCTGTTTTTGGCGGCCAAGGCCGGGCGGCACCGGGTGGTCTACGCCCAGGGCGGGCGGCTGTGGCTGGGCACGGCCGGGAAGGCGGAACCCGGAGACTGGCTGGTGTTGCTCGCCGTGCCGGTCTGGGAATTGGTGGCCCCGGCGCTCTATCCCACGGGGCTGCTCTTCGTGTTCATGGCCGGAGCCTTCGTGCTGACGTCCGGGCTTTTGCGCAAGGAACTGCGGGAGCGGGTGGAGCAGCCCCTGGCCCGGTTCGCGGCCAGCCTGCCCCGAAGCGTCGACGGGACCGACGGCTCGGCCCCCTTTGCCGAACTCTCCGTGTTCGAAGGGGCCTTTGACGAGATGGCCAGGGCGCTGGTCAAAAACGAGCGGCTTTTCCGGTCGTCCTTTGAACAGGCGGCGGTGGGCATGGGCCATGCCGCGCCGGATGGCCGTTGGCTGCGGGTCAACGACCGGCTGTGCGGGCTGGCCGGGTGCGGCCGGGCGGAACTGCTCGCCCTCTCCCTGGACGGACTGGCCGACGGCGAGGACCGGGAGGCGCTGCGTCAGGGCATGGCCACGGCCCTGGCCGGCGGCAAGGAGACCTTTGCCCGGGAGGCGGCCGTGACCCGGCCGGACCGGCTGCCCCTTCGCTGCAACCTGACCGTTAATCTGGTGCGCGACGAGGCCGGGGAGCCGGAATATTTCCTGTGCGTGTGCGAGGACGTCACCGACCGCTGCCGGGCCGGCGAGGCCCTGCGCCAATCCCTGGAAGACAAGGAACTGCTGCTGCGGGAAGTGCACCACCGGGTGAAAAACAACCTGCAAGTCATTTCCAGCCTGTTTTTCCTACAAGCCGAGGTCACGGACAATGCCGAGGCCCGGGAGGCGCTTTTGGAGAGCCGGGCCAGGGTGGCCTCCATGGCCCTGGTCCACGAAGGGCTGTACCGCACCGGCGACTTCGGCCGCATTGAGCTTTCCGACTACGTGTCGCGGTTGACCCACCAGTTGGAGTCGTCCATCGGCGGCCGGGGCGGGGCGCGGTTTTTGCTGTGCCTGGAGCCGTCGCACCTGTCCATCGAGAAGGCCGCGCCCCTTGGGCTGTTGCTCAACGAACTGCTCACCAACGCCATCAAGCACGCCTACGCCCCGGGCGAGGCCGGCGTGGTGCGGGTGTGTCTGTCCCGGACGCCGGAGGGCTTCCGGGTCATGGTGGCGGACGGCGGGCGAGGTTTGCCCGAGGGGTTTGCCGTGGAGGCCTGCCAGACGCTGGGGATGCAGCTCGTGACCAACCTGACCCGTCAGCTGCGGGGCACGCTCGTGGCCGAGAACCAGGGCGGCGCGACGTTTACCCTGACCTTTCCGGGGTAGCCGTCGCTACCGCAACACCGGCGCCAGCACCCGATCCAGCACCCCCTGCACCTTGGAGATGGCCACGCCGTAGTTGGTGACCGGCACGCCCCGGCGCACGCATTCGCGGATGCGCCGCAACATCTCCATGCGCCCGAGCATGCACGAGCCGCAATGCACCACCAGGGCGTAGCGCTCCAGATCGTCCGGGAAGTCATGGCCGGCGTGCATCTCGAAGGTCAGGTCGCGGCCGGTGTACTGGGAAATCCAGCGCGGAATCTTCACCCGGCCGATATCGTCGGACTGGACATGATGCGAGCAAGCCTCGGCCATGAGCACCACGTCGCCGTCGCGCAGGTTGTCGATGGCCGCCGCCCCGGCGGCCAGCGTCGGCAGGTCGCCCTTGTAGCGGGCGAACAGCGTGGAAAAGGTCGTCAGCGGCACGTCATCGGGCACATCCCCCGACACCTTGAGGATCACCTGGGAGTCGGTGATGACCACGGCCGGCGGCCGACGCAGGTTCTCCAGCGCCGCTTCCAGCTCCCGGTCCTTGACCGTCACGGCCACGCCGTCGCCGTCGAGCACCTCGCGCAGCACCTGCACCTGGGGCAGGATCAGCCGGCCCTTGGGCGCGGCCAGATCGATGGGCACGACGCAAACCACCGTCTCGCCCGGGGCGAAGAGGTCGCCGCACAAGACCGGCTCGCGCAGGCTCTCAGCCGGGGCCAGGGCCATGATGGCTTCCTTGACCGCGGTGGCTCCGGTTCCGTCGGCGGCGCTGGCCGCAACCGTCGGGATGCCCTGCTCGCGGCACCACTGCAGACCGGCCGGAGACGGCGCGGCCAGGTCGGTCTTGTTGAAGACCACCAGGAACGGAATCTCCAGCCGCCGCACGTCCTCGATGATCCCGCGCTCGGGATCGCCGATCCCCTGGGCGGCGTCCACGGCAACCACGGCGATGTCCGTGCGCCACAAGACCTTGCGCGTGGCTGCGATGCGCAGCGCTCCAAGCTCGCCCTCGTCGTCCAGGCCGGCCGTGTCGTAGAGCGTCACCGGCCCCAGCGGCAACAGCTCGTAGGGCTTGGCCACGGGATCGGTGGTGGTGCCGGCGAAATCGGACACGATGGCCACGTCCTGGCCGGTGACGGCGTTAATGAGCGACGACTTGCCGGCGTTGCGGCGGCCGACAAAAGCGATGACCAGACGCACCCCGCGCGGGGCTTTCTCGGCGGCGGCTTCAGACATGGCGTCTCCTTTTGGAACCGCCCACGGCGGTGGAGGGCATCTTGCCCACCCGGCGGATGGCCTGGCGCGCCGCCTCGACCCGGGAGCGGGCGTCGGCGCGAAAGGCGTTCTTGCCGGGATAGATGGCGTAATCCGGGCTGACGGTTTCCGGGGTCAGCGAGGGCATGATGACGTTGGCCCCAAGGGTCAGCCCCTGCTCCCGCGCGCCGTCGCGCAGGGCGTTTAGGGCCGAGGTCGAGGGGATGTTGGCCAGGGGGGAAAGCAGGCGCAGCACGGCCATGGCCCGAAAGGCGGTGAGAATCGAGCCGGCCGGGGCGTCGCCGTAGGGCGTGGCCGGATGGGGCACGAAAGGCCCCACCGCGACCATGTCCAGGTCCAGTTCGGCCAACCGGACGAGGTCGTTCGCCAAAATCTCCGGCGTCATGCCGGGCAGGTCGGTGATGACGCCCGAGCCGACCTCGTAGCCGGCCCGGCGCAGGGTCTCCAGGCGCTTCAGCCGGTCGGCCAGGGCCAGCCCCGGTCGGCTGGCGGCATAGAGCGCCTCGTCGAAAGTTTCCACCTTGAGCAGATAGCGGTCGGCCCCGCGCTCGCGCCAGAAAAGCAGCTCGTCCTCAAGGCGGTCGCCCAGGGACAAGGTGACGGCCACGTCGGCCCGGGCCTTGGCCTCGACAACGATGCGGGCGATTTCGTCGCGGGTGTAGTGGAAGTCGTCGCCGGACTGGACCACGATGGTGCCGATGGACAGCTCCCGGGCCAGGCCGGCGCAGGCGATGACGTCCTCGACGGTCATGCGGTAGCGGTGCACGGCCGTATTGGCGGCGCGCAGGCCGCAATAGCGGCAGTTGTTGCGGCAGTGGTTGGAAAACTCCACCACGCCGCGAATATAGACCTCGTCGCCGAAATTTTCCGTGGTCAGCGCGGCGGCGGCGGCAAAAAGCCCGGGGTCGTCGGCCCCGGCCAGCAGCTTGGCGATTTCAGCCTGTTGCATACGACGTCACTTATAAAAATACGAGTGTATTGTTGGGGGGACGCGCCGCTAGGCCTGGCGGCGCGAGGCCAGTCGGGCGGCCAGGCAGTCGCAGATCAGCCGATAGGCCCCGACGTCGGCCGGGTCCAGGGATTCGGGGCGCGCGCCTTCCTCGGCCAGTTCCGTCAGGGCCGCCACGTCGGCCGGAATCACCAGCCAATGCCCCAGCGGCGCGGCAGCCGGGGAGTGGGCGTAGTGTCCGGCGATGACGACGTCGTCCAGCAGCAGGATCGGGGCCAGGGGCATGGCGGCGGTCACGTAGAGCCGGACTTTGTGGGGGTGGCGCGAGGCCAGGGCGTCGAGAAAGGCGGCGGACACGGAAAATTCCCGCTGCATGGCGGCGGCGGGCATGTCCTGGCGCAGGATCTGACGAAACTCGTCCCAGTAGGGCGGCCGGGCCACCGGGTCCAGGGACACCACTTCCAGGCGTTCGAACCTGGGGCGGCGCAGCGCCGCCTCCAGGGCGTCGGCCATGGCCCGGTCCCGGGCGAAATTAGAATAGAGCGCGGCATGGAAGAACAGCCGATCCGACCCGGCCACGCGCCCGGCCAGCCCGACTTCCGTCAATCCCGTCGCCACCCAAGGCTTTTCTCTCTCCATCCCCATTATCCTTCGTCCACCCTCGGGCGATGCTCACCGTTG
>ALAO01000403.1 GCA_000307955.1 Solidesulfovibrio magneticus str. Maddingley MBC34
TTTTGTTGCACCATCGTGTCCAAAATTTCATGGGGCAATAACGCCCGGCCGGTTGCAACCGGCCGCCCCAGTGACTAGAGGGTTACGGTCCGCCCCGGCGCGCCGGCGCTCACGCCTCGCCCGAGGACCAGGCCGCCCGCGCGGCCAACCGCAACCAGGAGCACCGCATGTCCGCAGCCAAACGCCGCTTCCTCGCCGATCTCTGGGCCCTGACCAAGCCCTACTGGAAAAGCGAGGAGCGCGTGAAATCCGGCCTGCTCCTTGCCGTCATCGTCGGCATGAGCCTTGGCATCGTCTATCTCAACGTGCTGTTCAACGAGTGGAACAACCTGTTCTACAACTCGCTCCAGGAAAAAAATCTCCCCGAATTCTTCCGCCTTTTCGGCCGCTTCGCCATCCTGGCCGCCATGTTCATCATCGTGGCCGTGTATCAGATCTACCTGCGCCAGATGCTGCAAATCCGCTGGCGGCGCTGGCTCACCGAACGCTACGCCGCCATGTGGCTCACCCACCGCAACTACTACCGCCTGCGCTTTTCCCAAAACGGGGCCGACAACCCCGACCAGCGCATCAGCGAGGACATCGGCGGCTTTGTCGAACAAACGCTCTCCCTGACCCTGGGCTTTATTGAGTCCGTGGTGTCCCTGGCCTCGTTTTCCGTCATCCTGTGGAACCTTTCGGGCGACATCCACATCCTCGACATCCAGCTGCCCGGCTCCATGCTCTGGGCCGCCGTGCTCTACGCCGGCTTCGGCTCGTTTCTCACCCACTACATCGGCCGGCCGCTCATTCGCCTCAATTTCCAACAACAGCGCTACGAGGCCGATTACCGCTACAATCTCGTGCGGGTGCGCGAAAACGCCGAACCCATCGCCCTCTACGGCGGCGAGACCCAGGAAGCCGGCAACCTGTCCGGCCGCTTCACCCACGTGGTCTCCAACTGGTGGGCCATCATGCGCCAGCAAAAGCGCCTGACCTGGTTTTCCGCCGGCTACTCCCAGGCCGCCGTCCTGTTCCCCTTCCTGGTGGCCGCGCCGCGCTACTTCTCCGGGGCCATCCAGCTCGGCGGCCTCATGCAGACCGCCTCGGCCTTTGGCCACGTCCAGTCGGCCCTGTCCTGGTTCATCGACGCTTACACCCGCCTGGCCCAGTGGCGCGCCACCGTGGATCGACTCACCGGCTTCGCCCACGCCCTGGCCGAACTCGAAGCAGCCAAGGACGCCGGCTTTACCCGCGCGCCGGCAGCCGACGGCCAAGCCCTGGTCCTCACCGACGCCAGCCTGTCGCTGCCCGACGGCCGCACCCTGCTCACCAACGCCGGCCTGAACGTGGCCCCGGGAGAGCGCGTCATGATCGCCGGCCCGGCCGGCTGCGGCAAATCCACGCTGTTTCGGGCCATCGGCGGCCTGTGGCCCTACGCCGCCGGAACCCTGGCCCTGCCGGCCGAGGGCCGCAGCCTGTTTCTGCCCCAAAAGCCCTACCTGCCCATCGCCAGCCTGGCCGCCGCGGTGGCCTACCCCGACGCCCCGCAGACCTACGGCGAGGCGCGCATCGCCGCCGTGCTCACCGACTGCGGCCTGGGCCATCTGATCCCGCTTCTCGGCGAGGAGCGCCACTGGAGCCAGGAACTCTCTTCCGGCGAACAGCAGCGGCTGGGCTTTGCCCGGGCCATCCTGTTGGCCCCGGACCGGCTTTTCTGCGACGAAGCCTCCTCGGCCCTGGACGAGGCTTCCCAGAAGGAACTCTACGGCCTGCTCGTGGCTCGCCTGCCCAAGACCGCCATCGTCAGCATCGCCCACCGGTATTCGCTTTCCGCCTTCCACCACCGCGTCGTGCGCTTCGTCCCGGATGACCCCGCCGCCGCCGAACCCGTCTACCGCCTGGAAGCCGCCACGGCATGAACGCCCTGCACAACCTCGACCTGTTTGCCCAGGCCACGCTGTCAATCGTGCTGGAGGCGGTGCCGTTTTTGCTGCTGGGCTCCGTGGCCTCGGGGTTGGTCGAGGCCTACGTGCCCCGCGACCGTCTGGCCCGGCTCCTACCCAAGGGCCGGCTGGCCTCCACCCTGGTGGGCCTTGGCATCGGCGCGCTGACGCCCTGCTGCGAATGCGGCGTCGTCTTCCTGGCCCGCCGGCTCATCGGCAAAGGCGTGCCCCCGGGCGCGGCCGTCGCCTTCATGCTGGCCGCGCCGGTCATCAACCCCGTGTCGCTTCTCGCCACCCTGGTGGCCTTCCGTGGCGACCCGACCATGGCCATCTGGCGCTGCCTGCTGGTCACCCTGGCCGGTCTGGTCGTCGGCTACTGGGCCGGCGGCCGCGACGCCCTGTCGCTCCTTCGCGATCCCGCCGCCGCCACCCCGGCCTGCGGCTGCGGCCATGACCACGGCCCCGAAGACCATGCCCACCACCACCACGGGCCGGCCACCATCCCGGGCACGCCCTTCGGGTCGCTGGCCGACGCCGTGCCCCTGGCCGCCGTCATCCCCAGCCGGCGCGACAAGGTCGCCTCGGCCATGCGCCACGCCATGGCCGACTTCCTGGACATGGCCAAGGTGCTCGTCTTCGGCTCCATGGTGGCGGCGGCGTTTAAAGCCTACGTGCCTGTCTCCGTGGTCATGGCCATGGAAAACGACCTCGTCCTGGCCATCCCGGGCATGATGGCCCTGGCCGTGGTGCTCTCGCTATGCTCCCAGGCCGACGCCTTCGTGGCCGCCTCGTTTTCCACCTTCCCGGCCGCGGCCAAGCTCGCCTTCCTGGCCCTTGGCCCCATGCTCGACCTCAAGCTCCTGCTCATGTGGCGACAGGTGTTCACCCCGCGCCTGACTCGGGTGCTGACAGTTGTCCCGGCCGCCGTCGTCCTCATCGCTTGCGTCGTCTACGGCATCATGACCGGAGGCGCGTCATGACAAAGCTTCTCGCCGCCCTGGCCGCCCGTCTCGACGGCCTGGCCATGCTGGCCCTGGCCGGCTTCATGGGCTGGCTGGCAACCATCGGCAATTACTGGATGTACTTAAATCCCAAGTTCAAGCCGGTTACGCTTGCCGCCGCCTTGGTCCTGGCCGTGCTGGGGGCCTACGCCACCCTGCGCCCCGTGGCCAAGGCCAGCCTGGGCCGTGGCCTGTGCTACCTCGCCCTGGCCTGCCTCGTCTGGTTTGCCGAAGGCGGCCTGCAAACCCTCTCGGCCAACGACGACAACGACGTCTTCAGCGTCGCCCCCAGCCTGCCCGCCCCGGAAATCGCCCCGGTCCCAAGCCGCCTCTCCATGAACGGCCAGGATTACGTGCCCATCAACACCGGTGAACTCTACGACATCGCCGCCAAAGGCCCCTCGCCCGCTTTCGAGCGCCCTTACGCCATGCGCGGCTTCGTCCACCGCAGCCCGGAACTCGACGCCAAAGGACAATTCGTCATCTACCGGCTGGCCGTCTGGTGCTGCTTCGCCGACGGCACGGCCGTGGGCTTTCGCGTCAAAACGCCGCCCGGCCAGGAACCGCCGGCCGACAAAAGCTGGGTCATCGCCTACGGCCATCTGGCCGTCATCCCGGAAAACGACCGCCAGGACATCATCCTGCCCGGCATGAGCTTCTCGTCAGTGTCGGCGGCGGCGCTGCTGGCGGCCGATGCGGTGGAGAGCAAGGAACTGATCCCGGAAGAAACGTACATGTTCGAATGGCGACAGGCCGAGCCGTACGCGTTTTGAGGGAAGGGAGGTAACAGCCGAAGATTGGGGCTCTGCCCCAAGCCCCGCCGGGGGCCTCAGGCCCCCGGACCC
>ALAO01000404.1 GCA_000307955.1 Solidesulfovibrio magneticus str. Maddingley MBC34
TGGTGCTGGCCATCGGCATCGTCGTCGACGACGCCATCGTGGTGCTCGAAAACGTCGAGCGCATCATGACCAAGGAGAAGCTGCCGCCCAAGGAAGCCACGGCCAAGGCCATGGAAGAGGTGACCGGGCCGGTGGTGGCCATCGTGCTGGTGTTGTGCGCCGTGTTCGTGCCGGTGGCGTTCTTGGGCGGTCTGACCGGCCAGATGTACAAGCAGTTCGCCATCACCATCGCCGTGTCCGTGGTTATCTCGGGCCTGGTGGCCCTGACCCTGACCCCGGCCTTGTGCGCTTCGCTTTTAAAACCCGGCCACCAGGAACCCAACCGGTTTTTCCGGGGCTTTAACCGCCTGTTCGACGCCGTCACCGCCGGCTACGGCGCGGGCGTGGCCTTTCTCCTGCGTCGCAGCGCCTTTGCCATGCTGCTTTTCGCCGGGCTGTGCCTGGGCGCGGGCTGGCTTTTCAAGCAGGTGCCCGGCGGACTCGTCCCGGACGAGGACCAGGGCTACGTCATCGCCGTCAACATCCTGCCTGACGGTTCGTCGCTTCGGGCCACCGAAGGCATCGCCGACGCCATGGACGCGATGAACATGAAAGACCCCTCGGTCAAGGACGTCATCGCCATCACCGGGCTTGACCTCCTGAGCTTCACCTACCGCTCCAACTACGGCACCATTTTCATGCCGCTTAAACCTTGGAAGGAACGTCCCGGCGAGGAACTGTCCTCGTTTGCCGTGGTCAAGCGCATCTTCGGCCGGGGCATGGCCCTGCCCAAAAGCCTGACCCTGGCCTTCAACCCGCCGGCCATCTCCGGCATGTCCAACACCGGCGGCTTCGACGCCTACCTGCAAAGCCGGGGCGAGGGCGACGTCAAGGCCCTGGCCGCCATGGCCGACAAGCTCGTGGCCGAGGCCTCCAAAAACCCGGTCCTCGGCCGGGTGGCCACCACCTTCGGGGCCAACGTGCCCCAGTTGCGCATCGACCTGGACCGCGAAAAGGCCAAGGCCCTGGGCGTGGCCGTAAGCGACGTCTACGCCGCCATGCAGGCCACGTTCGGCGCGTATTACGTCAACGACTTCAACAAGTTCGGCCGGACATTCAAGGTCCAGATCCAGTCCGAGGCCGATTTCCGCGACCGCCCCGAGGACCTGCGCGACGTGTTCGTGCGCTCCAACAAAGGCGAGATGATCCCGCTGACCGCCATCGCTTCCATCGAAAAGTCCACCGGCCCCGAGGTCATGGAACGCTTCAACGTCTTCCCGGCCGCCAAGATCATGGGCCAGCCCGCCCCGGGCCACACCTCGGGCGAGGCCCTGGCCGCCATGGAACAGGCCGCGGCCAAGGTGCTGCCGCCGGAATACACCCTGGCCTGGACCGGCTCGGCCTACCAGGAAAAGGCCGCCCAGGGCTCCTCGGCGCTCATCTTCGCCATGGGCATCGTCATGGTCATCCTGATCCTGGCCGCCCAGTACGAACGCTGGACCCTGCCGTTTGCCGTGGTCATGGCCGTGCCGTTCGCCCTGTTCGGGGCCATCGCCGCCGTCTACGGCCGGGACCTCAGCAACGACATCTACTTCCAGATCGCCCTGGTGACGCTCATTGGCCTGGCCGCGAAAAACGCCATTCTCATCGTGGAATTCGCAGTGTTGGAGGTCAAGGCCGGCAAGCCCCTGGCTGAGGCGGCGCTCTCGGCGGCCAAGCTGCGTTTTAGGCCCATCATCATGACCTCGCTGGCCTTTATCCTCGGCTGTCTGCCCCTGGCCGTGTCCACGGGCGCGGGGGCCAACAGCCGCCACGCCATCGGCACCGGCGTCATCGGCGGCATGCTCGGGGCGACCATCATCGCGCCGTTTTTCATTCCGGTCTTTTTCAAGCTCATCATGGGCCTGGGCGCCTGGGTGCAACAAATGACCGGGAAACAGGTTGCCAAGGAGCAGAAAGCAGACTAATGGTTTTATAAGTTATAAAACCATGCGCGCGGGAAGTCGCGACGCGCGTCGGAAAAGGAGCACCCCATGGAATCCTCTCCGTCTGTCGCCGTCCCCGAGCAGGCTCCGGAATCCCTCCCCATCGCCCTTAACGACGTAGCCCGGGCCTGGCGGTCCCGATTGGACGAACGTCTCCGCCCCCTTGGCCTGTCGAGCGCCATGTGGGCCGTCATTCGCCGCCTGGCCACGGGCCAGGCGGCGTTGACCCAACGCGAGCTGGCCGAGGCCGTGGGCATCGAAGGCCCGACGCTCGTGCGCCTGCTCGACCGATTGGAACAGCACGGCATCGCCCGGCGCGTGGCCGACCCTCGCGACCGGCGCATCAAGCGGGTGGAGCTGGCCGAGCAGGCCAGGCAAAACTGGGACGCCTCCCTGAAGGCCGGCCTGGAACTCAGCAGCGAACTGACGCGCGGCATCCCGCCCAAGGACCTCGAAACCACGCGCACGGTCCTGCGCACCATGCTCGAACGCCTCTAAGGCGGCCAAACATCCGCCTTGTCCATCCCGAGGGATTGGGGCATACTGGTTGTGATAACGGCAATGCTTCACAGCTGGTTGCCCCAACCCTTACCTATGCCGGTCGCGCGCAAGCTCCCGTTCCGGACGCCCTTCCCTGCCTATGCCCATACCCGCCGCGCCGTCATGCTCTCGTTTCGCGCCGCGCCGCACCTTTGGCTGGCTGCTGGCCGGGCTCTTGCTCGTTTCCCTGACCGCCGGCTGCGCCCAGAAACGGCCGCCGACCCCGGTGCGGCTGGCTCCCGAAACCACGGCCGAATCGCCTGAAAGCGTCATCATGCGCGTCACCCCAGCCATCGCCGCCGGCCAGGCCACGCCCTCCCTCTACCAGGAGCGCGGCGAGGCCTACTACCGCCTGGGCCAATTCGAACTGGCCCAAAAGGATTTCGAACAGGCCCGGACCGCCGGCGGCGGGGCCCAGGCCGCCTACGACCTCGGCGCGGCCGCCTACATGAATCAGGACTACCAGAAAGCAGCCAACTATTTCTCCGACGCCATCGCCAAGGACGCCACCATGGCCAAGGCCTACAACAATCGCGGCGTGGCCGCCTTTGCCCTGGGCCAGTACGACAAGGCTGGGGCCGACTTTTCGGCCGCCGCCGGACTGGGCGGCCAGGGAGCCGCGGCCTCGCTGTTCAACCGCGCCCTGGCCTATCAGGCCCAAAACGAATTCGACCGGGCCCTGGCCGACTACGACCGGGTCATCAGCCTGGACCCGTCCCAGACCGCCGCCCGCAACAACAAGGCCGACATCTACATCACCCTGCGCCGCTATAACGAAGCCGCCGCCGAACTCGACGCGGCCATCCGGCTCAACGCCACCGACCCCGACCTGTATTACAACCGCGCCCTGGTCCGGGAAAAGCTCGGCAACTATCCCCAGGCCATGGAAGACTACGACCGCGCCGCCAAACTGCGTTCCAACTTCGGCCAGGCCTACCGCAACCGGGGCGTGCTGCGCCTGCGTCTCCAGATGAACCGCGAGGGCTGCGGCGATCTCTCCCTGGCCTGCCAGTTCGGCTACTGCGGCCACCTGGAAAAGGCCAAGAACTTCGGCCTGTGCCAGTAACGGCCGGAAACGACGGACGGGCCTCGTGACCGAATACGGCATCCGGCGGCTGGCCATGGGCGCAAGCGCGCTGTTTCTCGCCGGGGCGGCGCTTGTCGTCGTCACGGCCTGGCGCTTCGACGCCGCGCCGCTTGCGCCGCCGGCTCCGGCCGCCAGCCCGAAGGCCCCGCCCCCGCGCCCGGCGACCGCCGCGCCGGAATTGACCCGCGCCATCCTGGCCAACGACGTCTTCGGCTTGACTCCCCTGCCCGACCAGCGGCAACAGACCAAGGAACCGCCCAAAGCAGCCGAAATCGACATGGAGTTGACCGGCACGGTCATTGCCGCCGACGGGCGCCAAGCCGCCGCCTTCCTGCGCGACAAGGGCAACAAATCCCAGAAGGTCTACGCCGTGGGGTCCACGGTCAAGGATGCCCGCATCAAGTCCATCGGCAAGAATTTCGTCATCCTCGAACGGCAGGGCCGCGAGGAGATTTTGACCATGAAGCCGTAAAGCCCGGCAATCTCGCCGGCAGCGCCCAGGAAGGAAGCCGGCTGGCCAAAGCAGCCGGCGCGTCCCCTGCGGCGCGCGACCGCAAGGCCCGCCATGCCCGTCTACGAATATGCCGCCGTCGATGCCAAGGGCCGCGCCAGGCAAGGCATCATCACCGCCGAGAGCCAACCGGCCGCGAGAATCGCGCTGCGGGCCAAACGGCTTTTTGTCACCTCCCTGACCGAGGCCACCTCTGGCGCGACGGCCCGGGGACGGGGCGAGCCGACCGCTGCGCCGTTTTTCGCCCGCCGCATGGGCCGGGGCGAACTTTTGGCCGCGACCCAGGTGCTGGCCACGCTGTTGGAGGCCGGACTCCCCCTGGACAAGGCCCTGGCCGCCCTCATCGAGCAGATGCGCGCCGGCCGGGGCAAATGGGTCTTTTCCCACATCCTGGAACGCATCCGCGAGGGCCAGGACTTTTCCACCGCCCTGGCCGCCTATCCGGCCGTGTTCCCGCCCACCTACGTCAGCATGGTGCGTTCAGCCGAGGCCACGGGCATGTTGCCCATCGTTTTGGGCAACCTGGCCGAATATCTCGACCGCCAGATGCAGCTCGCCCGCACCCTGCAAGCCGCCCTGGCCTACCCGGCCTTCATGTTCGTCTTCGGCCTGGCCGTCATGGCCTTGCTTTTGGCCTACGTCATCCCCGAGGTCACCCGCATCTTCGTGGACCTGCGCCGCGCCCTGCCCCTGCCGACCGTTATCCTCATCGCGGCCAGCGACTTCGTGCGCGCCTGGTGGCCGTTTCTTCTCGGCGGCCTGGCCGGGCTGGTCCTGGCCGGCCACCGGACCCTTCGCACCAAACGCGGCCGGGCCCTGGCCGACCGGTTGACCCTCGCCCTGCCCGTGGTCGGCCCCATCGCCCGCAACGCCGCCACGGCCCGCCTGGCCCGCACCTTGGGCACCTGTCTCGACCAGGGCGTGACCATGCTCTCCGCCCTGCGCATCGCCGGATCGGTGTCGGGCAACATAGCCTTTGAACAGGCCATGGAACGCATCCGCGACGAGGCCAGCCAGGGCGGCGGACTCACCAATCCCATGCGCGAGGCCGACATTTTCCCGCCCATCGCCATCCAGCTCGTCTCGGCCGGCGAGCAAAGCGGCCGCCTGGGCGAACTGCTCGTCGGCCTGGCCCGGATGCTCGAAAACGACGTCAGCGCCCGCATCAAAAGCGCCAGTTCGCTTTTTGAACCGGTCATGATCCTGTTGCTCGGCGGCATGGTCGGCCTTATGGTGCTGGCGGTGCTTCTGCCCATCTTCGAAATGAGCAGCCTGATCGGCTGACAACCTGCCAAGGAGGCCCCATGCGCGCCCATGCCGCTCTCGCCGCCCGACGGCCCCGTCGCCTCGACGCGGCCGGATTCACCCTGATTGAACTCATGGTCGTCATCGTCATCCTTGGCGTCCTGGCCGGGCTTGTCCTGCCGCGCATCGTGGACCAGCCCGACAAGGCCCGGGTGGTCAAGGCCAAGACCCAGATCGAGGCCCTGTCCATGGCGCTCAAACAGTACAAACTCGACAACGGCTTTTATCCCAGCACCGAGCAGGGCTTGAGAGCGCTTCGGGAAAAACCCTCCATCGGCCGGGTGCCCCAGAACTATCCGCCCAAGGGCTACCTCGACTCCCTGCCCAAGGATCCCTGGGGCCGCGACTACGTCTACCTCTGTCCGGGCGAGCACGGCGACTTCGACCTCATTTCCCTGGGGGCCGACAGCCAGGAAGGCGGCGAAGGCGTGGACGCCGACGTCAAGAGCTGGGAGCTGGGCGGCTGACGGCGCGCCTTGTGGCCTCGCGCCGTCCCGGCGGCTTTACCCTGGTGGAGCTGACCATCGTGCTGGTCGTCATGGGCATCGCCGCCGGTCTGGCCATCCCCCAACTGGCCGGCCTGTTTTCCCGCGAAAGCGAAAAATCCCTGACCCGCCAACTGGCCGGTCTGCTCACCCGGGCCAGGACCGAGGCCCTCGTCACCGGCCGGCCCTTTGTCGTGACCCTGGACTGGGCCAGGGCCGAGGTCCGGCTGGAGCCGTTGCCCGAGCCGGTTTCGCCGGCTCCCGCCGGGCGCGGCGGTCGCAAAAGCGCCGAGCGTTCCAAGGCCGCCGTGGCCAAGGACGCGACAGGGAACCTGTCGGACCCATCCGGCGCGTCCCGGCCGCCCGTCGCCATCCCCGCCATGAAAATCGCCGACAAGGCCCGGCCGCGCCTGCTCCTGACGCCCCAGGGCCGGTTCAGCCAGCCCGAGACCCTGGAACTGGTCGTCACGCCCCAGGGGCTGTGCCAGCCGGTCTTTGCCCGCCTGTCCGCCGCCGGAGGCAATGAGGCGGCGGTGACCGTCGACCCCGTGGGTTGCCGCGTGAACCTCCTGACCGCCGATCTGGACACGGCCCAGGCACGGTTCGAAAAGGCGCTCGGGCTGTACGATCCACCTTGGGCCGGAATGTCCCGGCCGACGGGCAGGCCATGATGCGCCTTCCTAAAACGCCCAGGGCGTCGCGGCGCGCGGCGCAATCGGGCCAAGCCCTGCTCGAAACCCTGACGGCCGTGGCCATCCTGGCCATCGCCCTGGTGTCGCTTCTGGCCGGGCTGGCCCGGCTCCAGGACAAACGCCTGGACGCCGCCCGGGCCAGACGGGCCGCTTTCCTGGCCGAAGGCAAAATGCTGGATCTCCTGGCCGCCGGCCCGGCCAACCTCAAAAATGCCTCGGGCACGTTCCCGGCTCCCGACGCGGACTACGCCTTTAGCGTGGAGATCGGCAACGACCGGGGCGAGCGGCTGCGCTTGGTGTCGGTCACCGTGCGCGACGCCGGTTCGCAGCGCCTGCAAGTCCGGCTGGCCCGGCTGGAACCCGTGCCATGAGCGCCCCGCGTCGGCAGGAATCCGGCTTCACCCTGGTTGAGGTGCTCCTGGCCATGCTCATCGGAGCCCTGGTCATGCTTGGCTCGTATTCTGTCACCTCCCAGGTCATTGGCCTGTCCGAGGACGTCCGGTCCAATCTGGCCGCCGAAGATGCGCTCGATATCCTGCGCCTGGCCTTGGACAACGATCTGGGCTCGCTCATCTGGGTCGAATCCCCAAAGCAAGGCACGTCCGAAAGCATGGCCTTTTACGGCGGCCGCCAGGAAACGGCCCTCTCCGGCCAGGACGAGGAGCTGCTCCTGTCCCTGGCCAGCGCCGCCAGCCTGGACCCCGGCGCGCCGTTTCCCTCCCAGGCCTTCAATCGGGTCACGTATCTGCTGCGCAAGCCGCCAGGAAAGGACGGGGAGAAGACGGACACGCGCCAGCTCGTGCGCCGGGAACTGCCGGCCGCCACCCTGGCCTGGCGGGACGCCGCCCGACCGAGGGCCCGCGAAACCGTGCTCGTGGAGGCCGTGTCCGCCTGCGCCATCCTTTTTCTCGACCAGACGGCTTCCCAGACGACCTGGGACAGCCAGGCGCGCCGGCAGGCCCGCCAGACCACGCTGCCGGTCCAGGTCCGTTTGGCGGGAACGGCCGTCTTCAGCGGCAAAACACGCCATTTCGAGGCGCGCTCGGCCTTGCCGTCCCGCAACCTCGCCGTGGGGAAAGGACGATGAGGGCGCAAGGGACCGGGGGCGCGGTGCTCCTTTTCGTCCTGGCTCTGGTGGCCCTTTTGGCCTCCCTGGCCGTGACCACCATCCGCACGGCCCAGGTCGAGGTGTTCGCGGCCTACGGCGGCATCTACGCCAGGCAGGCCCGGGGCACGGTCGAATCCGGGCTTCTGGCCGCCGCCGCCGTGCTGTTGCCGGCCAAACCCGCCGACTCCGACAACCTGACCCAGGACTGGGCGTTTTTTCCGGATCTGGCCAGCTACCCCGGGGCAACCTTCCTAGACGGCCACATCAGCGGCCGCATCGAGGACGAGAGCGGCAAGTTTCCGATAAACGCCTTGCACCCCGGACTGGCCGACCATGCCGCCTATCAGGCCGTTTTCCTGCGCCTGCTGACCGGCGAGGCCCTGGCCCTGCCCGAAGACCGGGCCAAGGCCTTGCTGGCCGCCCTGGTCGACTGGCTCGACGCCGACGACCAGACCAGTCCAGGCGGCGCGGAAGACGCCGCCTACGCCGCGGCGCAGCTCCCCTACCGGGTCCGCAACAACTCCCTGGACACCCTGGGCGAACTGCTGCTCATCCAGGGCTTCTCCCACGACCTGTTAAACGGCCGGGACGACCGGCCGGGGCTTCTATCCCTGCTCACCGTCTGGGGCAGCGGGCTTATAAACGTCAACACCGCCCCGCTTCCCGTGCTGGCCGCCCTGCCGTCCGGCCAGAGCGCCGCCCAGGCCGCCGCCCTGGCCCGCAGCCTCGACGCCTACCGCCGCGATCCCGTCCGCCAAGGCGAACTGGCCAGCCTCGTGTGGCTGACCAAGACCGGCGGCTCGGACAGCGCCCAATGGCCAAGCAATCTGCTCACCACGCGAAGCCTCTACTACGCCGTCACCCTCGAAGGCCGGTCGGGCGCGGCCTCAACCCGCCTTTTCGCCGTGCTCAAGCGTGACAAGGCCCACCAGTCAGGCAAGCCCCCCTCCTGCACGGTGCTGTACCGGGAGTTGCGCTAAGGCAGGCTCCATGCCACAAGGCCGGGATGCGGGACTCCCTTCTGGTCGTGGCGACGCGGCCGCAATCCCTCACGGTCCTTCGCGTCGAAACAGGCCCGGGTCTGCCCGCGCCAACCGGCGCGACGACCTTCCCCCTGCCCGCCGAGGCCTCGGCTGAGGCCGTGGCCGAAACCGCTGCCCGGCTGGTCCGGGAGCAAGGCCTAGACGCGCGGCGCGTGGCCCTTGGCCTGGACGCCGCCGAGGCGACCCTGCGTCGCCTGCCCTTTCCCTTTACCGCTCCGGGGAAGATCGATCTGGTCCTTGGACCGGAATATGAGCCCTTTCTGACCACGCCCCCGGCCGAGACCGCTCTGGCCTGGTCCGCCACCGCCCTGGCCGCCCCCCCCGAGACCGTGGTCCTGGCTGCGGCCGTGTCGCGCCAGACCCTGGTCGGCCAGACGATCGCCCTGGCCGCCGCAGGTCTGGCCCCGCAAGCCGCCTGCCTCGATCTGGCCGGCCTTGACGCCCTGCTCCAGGCGCTAACACCCGGTTGCGAGGCCGTGCTGTGCGTCCATGTCGGGGCCGGCCGGGCCGATTTCGTCTGCCGCCTGGACGACGCGCCCCTGGCCTGGCGCAGCCTGCCCCTGCCCGAGGCGGCCGACGCCGGGCAACAGGCGGCCTTTCTCGCCCGCGAGGCCCTCCTCACTCTGTCGCCCCTGGCCGGCCGGCCGCCGGTCGGCCTGACCCTGATCCTTGGCGGCGAGGCTGCCCGGCCCGAAACGGCCGCCGCCCTGGAAACCAGCCTGGGCGTGCCGTCGACGTCCCTGTCCGCCCTGCCCGGCTGGCCGCGCCTGGCCTTGGGCGAGGCTTTGCCCGAAGCCCTGGCCCTGGCTTACGGTCTGGCCGTGTTGGCGGCCAAGGACCCGAAAACGGCCAATTTCCTGCGGGGCGACCTGGCCCCGGCCGCCTCGCGCGCCACCCTGCGACGCGCCCTGCTCCTGGCCGGCGGCAGCGCCTTGGCCTTGGCCGCCTGCGCCGTGGGGGCGCTGCTCTCCATGACTTGGCGGCTCGACGCCTCCCTCGCCCGAACCCGGGCCGAAACCGAGGCGGTGGTGACCGCCGCCGCCCCGGAGCTGGCCCCAAGCTTGACCACGGCCCAAAAACTCTCGGCCCTGCGAGGCCGGCTGGCCGAACGCGCCGCCGCCCGGCGCGATCAGGGAACCGGCCCAACCGGCGGCGTTCTGGAAATCCTGGCCGCCATCCACCAGGGCCTTGGCCCGAACGGAGCGGCCAAGGCCCGGCGCGTGGCCCTGGACGAGAACCGAGCCACCATCGACGCCGTGGCCGACGACTACACCACCGTGGACGCCGTCAAACGCCGGCTGGCCGCCATGCCGGTCTTTTCCGGGGTGGAGATTCGGGGGGCCAAGAACAACCCCGAGAAAAAACAGGTGGAATTCCAGCTCGACCTCAAACTGGCCGGCACCGGCCAAGGCGCGCCATGAAACGCGAGCTGCCCCATCCCCTGCTCCTGGCCGCCGGCGGCCTGGCCGCCCTCGTCGGATGCTATCTTTGGGTCGTCGTCCCGGTCACGGACGGTCTCGACGCCCGCAAACGCCGGCTGGCCGAGGCCGGACGCAGCCTGGAGGACGCCAAACGGCTGGCCGGACAGCTCGCCGCCCTGGGCCAAGCCCCGGCTGCCGCCCCCGTGCCGGAAGGCTTCTCGCTGTTTTCGCTGGTGGAAGGCGTAGCCAGCCGGGAAGGGGTCAAGGGCAACGTGGAGTTCATGCGCCCGGCCAGCCGCGACCTCGGCGGCGGCCGCCGGGAAGCGGCCGTGGACCTGCGCCTGGCTAGCCTGAGCATGGACAAGCTCCTGGCCTTCCTGCAACAGGTCGAAGACCCGGCACGCGCCATCCGCGTGCCCCAACTCATCCTCACCCCGTCAGCCAAGGGCGGCATCGACGCCGACCTGTCCGTGGCCATGCCGCAACCAGCCGACAAATCGCGGTAACTAGCCAAGAAGAAAACAGAAAATGCCTCCGGCGGCCGGGGGTCTGAGGCCCCCGCCCCCCCGCATGGAGAAAAGGGGTAAAGGGGGTTGGGGCGTTGGTCGATTGCGGGCCGCTCGCCTCAAGCGTCAGAAAAGACGGCGTTACCGCGACGACGCTCGGGGAGGCTGCTTGCCAAGGCCCCGGGAAGGAGCCGGCAAGCGCGGCGCGGCGCGGCGTCAGCGGACGCCGCTGTCCAGGGTCGTGGTCGTGGTCGTCGTCGTGGCGGTCGAAGAGGATGATGCCGTGGTCGAGGGCATATACCAGGAATTGGAGCTGGTGGTGGCCGTGCCGGCCGTGGTCACGAGCGTCTGCAGCGAAGCGGCCTGATCCAGGTCGTCCTGGGCCTTTTGGGTGTAGGCCGCGCTGTTCGCCGGCTCGGCGGCGGCCAGGGCCGTCCAGGCGGCGGCCCGGTGCTTGAGGGCGGCCACATAATAGGGCTGGATAGCCAGCGCCTTGTCGTAATTGGCGATGGCGTCCTTGTAAAGGCCGGCATCATCGCGCAGCCGGCCGATGGCGTCGTAGGCCCGGGCATAGGCCGCGTCCAGGGACAACGCCGTGTTGTAATCTTCCATGGCCCGTTCGGGGTCGCCGATGGACGCGTAGTAAGCGCCCCGGTCCACATAGACGCTTGGCTCGCCTGGGCCGTAGGCAACGGCCAAGTTCAGCTCGGACAGGGCGGCCGAGCCCGCGCCAAGGCCGATGTAGGCCAGCCCCAAGCCGCCTGTCGCCTTGGCGTTGTTCTCGTCCAGGGCCAGGGCGGCTTTATAGGCCAGCTGGGCTGAGGCGTAGCTGCCCTGGGCCAGATAGGCGTCGCCGAGCAGGATGTAGCCGGTGACAAGCTTATCCTTGTTGTTCAAGTAGATGCCGCCGCAATAGGACGAATACATGGCCATCTGGACCATGGTTTCATTGTATTCGTTGAGCGTCTCGTTTTTCTTCTTGTCCTTGTCCGTCAGATCCTCGGACACGGGCAGCTTCTGGCTGCCGGCGGAAGAGGCGAACTGGTTCGCGCTGCTCGAGGACGTCGTCGTTCCCGAAGTGGAGGAGGTGGTGGTCGAGCCGGACGTGCCCGTGGTCGAGCTGGTGGACACCGGGCCGGAGCCGGTGGCCGTGCCGGTCGTGCTCGTGCCGGAACTTGTGGTCGAGCCGGAGGTGGTCGTGCCGGAGGTGGTCGTGCCGAGGCTCGACAGGCCGCCCAGGGAACTCATGCCGTACAGAGACGTCCCGCTTAAGAGGCTGCCCGAACCAAGGCCATAGAGCGTAGAGCCCGAGGAATAATACGAGGAGCCGTAGGCGGTCGCGACGTCGAGAATGGGGCTTTCGCCAGGCAGAAACTGGTCACAGGTGTCGGAAGCGCGAAGCAGCGCCAAACCCTGGCTGGCGTCGGACACGGCCTGGGACGGCACGTCCAGCACCAAATCGACTCGGGCACGGGCCAGATAGGCCTCGCCGTTGTCGGGATAAGCCGCGATGGATTCGGTCAGATAGGCCAGAGCCGAAGGATAGTCGTTGTCCGTGATGGCGGATGCGGCGTTGGCGTAGGCGGCGTCGTTTCCCGAGGCCAAGCCGCCGAGGGAAGACATCGAAGACGTGGCCGGGACGGCCGGCCGGGCGACCAGGAGAATCAAGCCAAGAGCAATGGCCGCCACGCCGCGCTTTCGTCCCTTGCCCATGCGTCTCTCCTTTGCCCCTGCGACTGCCGCGTCTCGGGCCGGCAGCTCCTTCTGCCTCTAATGGCGCGCGCCAGCGACGTCAAGGCGCGCCTGGGGCGTCAGGCCTGTCTGGCCGCCTCGGCCCAGGCAATCTCCCGGATGATGGACTGTGTTACCCCACCAGCCGTCAGTTCCGACGGCAGCACGCTCCAGGTGTAGGTCTCCACTTCCAGCGGCGTATCCGGGCCAAACAGCGGCAATGCCTGGCGCAAAAAGGCCTGGGTGGTGGCGCACTGCGGCAAGGACTCGAGAAAAATGGGCATGTGGAAATGCACGCGCCAGGATTCCACGCCAGCAAGGCGCGCGTCCAGGGCCTGGGGCAGATCGTCAAATCGCACCAACTCGCCGCCCTGCAGTCGGGCCACGGCCTGGTGCAGATAGACCGGCTCCATGAAACAGGCAAGCTGCGTCAAATCACCGCCGTCGAGGTGCAGGGCCGAAGACACCTGCACCTGCCCCACCTCGATGCCGCGTCCGGCGAGCAAGGCCAGGGACTCGGCCGGGTCCTCGTATTGCAGGGCCTGATGGCAGCAGTCGTAGCACACGCACAGATGGGCCATGTGCTTGGGCGGCGCGTCCACGGCCTCGAAAAAGGCCGCCATCTCGGCGGTCGTCTCAATGCGGCAGCCGGGTTCGGCCTCCACGGCCAGGCGGATGCGCCGGCCGGTCTCCTCATGGAGGGCGGCCAGGGCGGCCAGGACGCCGCGCAGGGCGGTGTAGGCCGCCGGCAGATCCTCGTCGGGAAAGCCCTGGCGAAAGCCCAGCGGCACGGTGGAGATGGCTCCGGTCGCGCCCTCGGGCAGCCAGCCGGCCAGGAGCCGGGCCAGGCGCAAGGCATAGGCGGCGCGCTCGGGATCGCGCCAGTCGGGCCGGTAGACGGCCTCCTTGACCGGTACGTCGTGGAAGCGGCCATAGGGGAAGCCGTTTATGGTGCGCACGGCGAGGTTGCGGGCGGCCAGTTCCCCGGCAAAGGCCCGGGCCGCCTCGGCGTCGCACTCCAGGCTCGCCCGCCCCGACAGCCGCAGTCCCACGGGAAACGGCCGGTCCGGGCAGACGGCGGCGGCCACCGCCGGGGCATGGTCCCACAGCCCCTGGCAAATTTCGCCAAAGCTCTCGCCAGGATGAATATTGGTGCAATAGGTGACAGGTTCCATGGCTGCTCCCGCAACTCCCCCAAAACGCTTCATGTTACCCACTCCAGCCAACACTGCCGCCAACACCCCAGCCCCCTTGATGGGGGTCCGGGGGGCTAAGCCCCCCGGCGGAGAGGTCCA
>ALAO01000405.1 GCA_000307955.1 Solidesulfovibrio magneticus str. Maddingley MBC34
GCCGCCGGAGGCATCTTCCCTCTTCCCTTTTCCCATCTTCCCTTCACCCGCCCCTAAAATCCTTGCTCCAGCATCGGGTTCACAAGGCATGGCGACACTGTTGCCAGGTCGGCGGGCGGCAGGGCGGACGGGGCCAAGCGTGTTTTGCGGCCGTCGATGGTCAGTCGGCCGGCGGCCAGCCAGGCCACGGCCTGGGGGTAGATGCGGTGTTCCAGGGTCAGGATGCGCGCGGCGAGGCTTTCGCCGTCGTCGTCCGGGCCGGCCGGTACGGCGGCCTGGATGACGATGGGGCCGTTGTCCATTTCCTCGTCCACGAAGTGCACGGTGGCCCCGGCGATGGTGACGCCGTAGGCGGCGGCGGCGGCCTGGACGCGCAGGCCGGGGAAGCTTGGCAAAAGCGCCGGGTGGATGTTGAGGATGCGGTTTCGAAAGGCGGCGATAAAGGGCGCGGCGAGCAGGCGCAGGTAACCGGCCAGGACCACGGCCGAGGCCCCGGAGTCCTGGACGGCGGCCAGCAGGGCCGCGTCGTAGGCGGCCCGGTCCGGGTAGTCGTCCTGGGGCAGGGCGATGGCCTGGATGCCGTGGGCGCGGGCGCGTAAAAGCGCCCGCGCCTGGGGTTTGTTGGACACCACGGCCGTGATGCGGGCCGCGATCTTGCCTTCCTCGATGCGGTCGATGATGGCTTGCAGGTTGGACCCGCCGCCGGACGCGAGGACGGCAAGGGGCAGCGTCACGCGCCGCGCCTCGCGTCGTCGATGACGGCCTGGGCCAGGGCCGGCACGGTGTAAGCGGCGGCGTTGACGTCCGGGTTAAACCCGTATTCGGCCAGGGTCGCGGCCGTAATGGGGCCGATGCAGGCGGTCTTGACGGCCGAGGCCTTGAGCACCTCGGGCGGAATCTGGGCAAAGAAGTTTTTCACCGTGGAGGACGAGGTGAAGGTGACGTAGTGGATCTCGCCGCCCTTTATGGCCTGGATGATCTCGGCCGGGTCCTGGTCCACGGGCCGGGTGTCGTAGACGGGCAGCACGGTGACCGCGCAGCCGGCCTCGGCCAGCTTTTCGGGCAGCACGTCCCGGGCTTCGCGGGCGCGGGGGATGAGCACCTTCTTGCCGGCCACGTCCAGGGCGAGCAGGCCCTCGACCACGGATTCGGCCACGAAGCGCTCGGGGATGAAATCGGCCCGCAGGCCGCGCTCGGCGAGCTTCTTGGCTGTGGCCGGCCCGATGGCGGCGACGCGGATGCCGGCAAAAGCCCGGGCGTCCAGGCCCTTGGCGTCAATGCGCTCGAAAAAGCAGTCCACGCCGTTGGCCGAGGTGAAGACGACCCAGTCGTTGTCGTAGAGGCTGTCGATGGCCGCGTCCACCGGGCCGACGTCGGTGAGCGGCGCGATCTCGATGGCCGGGAACTCGTAGCAGCAGGCCCCTTCGGCCCCCAGCATACGTGTCAGGTCGCTGGCCTGCTCGCGGCTGCGGGTGACGACCACGCCCTTGCCGAGAAGGGCGCGTTTCTCGTACCAGGCCAGCTTGTCGTGCAGCGTGGCCACGCCGCCGACGACAAACAGCGAAGGCGGGGCGAAGCCGTGCTTTTGGGCTTCCTCGGGCATGGTGGCCACGGTGGCCACCAGGCTTTTGTGGCGGCAGGTGGTGCCCCAGCGCACCAGGGCGGCCGGGGTGTCGCCGGGCATGCCGGCTTTCATGAGATTTTCGGTGATATGGGGCAGATTCTTCACGCCCATGAAAAAGACCAGGGTGGAGCCGGACTTGGCGAAAGCCTCCCAATTAAGCGAGCTTTCGGTCTTGGTCGGGTCTTCGTGGCCGGTGATAAACGACACCGACGAGGTGAACGAGCGGTGGGTGATGGGGATGCCGGCATAGGCCGGCGCGGCCACAGCCGAGGTGACGCCGGGCACGACCTCGAAGTCGCAGCCGGCGGCGATGAGCTCTTCGGCTTCTTCGCCGCCCCGGCCGAAGACAAAGGGATCGCCGCCCTTTAAGCGGGCCACCACCTTGCCGGCCTTGGCCATGTCCACCAGCAGGTCGTTGATCTTGTCCTGGGGCAGGGTGTGGTCGCCGCCCTTCTTGCCGACGTAGTAGATTTCCGCGTCCTTGCGGCAGAAATCCAGGAAGGCCTTGTTGGCCAGATAGTCGTAGACCACGACGTCGGCCGTTTCGAGGAGTTCCTTGGCGCGAAGGGTCAAAAGGCCCGGATCGCCCGGACCGGCTCCGATGAGATAGACTTTGGACATGCACCCGCCTTTGGTGGTTGGCAGTAGGATTTCGGCCCGTGGGCATACCGGGAAGCGGCCGCCCTTACAAGTGATGCCGCGAGGCTACGGTTTTGCGTGCCAGACCGGCGCGCCGCCGCCCAGGCACTGGTCGATGGCCAGATCGACCACGCAGGGATCGGCCAGCCGGTTTTCCGGCGACACGAGCATGGCGGCCCGGCCCTGGTCCGGCACCATGCCGTTGTTGAACAGGTAATTGACGGTCACGACCTTCATGCCGTCGGGCAGGGGCATAACCGAGGCCACCTTGACCTCGTAAAGCCCGAGATTGCTGGTCTTGGCCCAGGCGGTATTGAACAGGTGGAGGTATTTGGCTTCGCCGCCGCCGGTTTCGCGGTTGCAGCCGACCAGGGCGACGGCCAGCGCCGCCAGGGCCAGAGCGGCCCGAAGTGTCCTTGGCATGTGCGTTTCCTTGCTGAAAAGTTCTCGGCGCTATTTTTCACGGATCGGCCAAAACGGCAACCCCGGCCGCCTTTGACTTCGGGCCGGTCTCGTAGCACAAGGAAGCCCGATTCCAAAGGAGGTTGGCCGTGGCGAGGACCGTTTGGGCGCGCCTGTTTGTTTTTGCCTGCAGTTTCGCCTTGTTAGCCACGGCGGCGGCCGCCCAGGAAGACTTTCGGGCCGTGCTCGGCAACGAGGCAGGGGTGTTCCCGGGGGCGGAATTCAAACGCGTGATCCGCTTTCCCAAGGCGGCCACGGTCATCTTCGAAACCGGGGCCAGCCCAGCCGAAGTCAGCGCTTTTTACGCCAAGGACGTGGTCTCGCGCGGCTGGAAGGTTGAAGTCAACGACGTCACCGACGGCGCGTCCTTCCTGCTGGCCGTGAAAAACGGCCGCCGCCTGACCGTGGAAGCCCAGCGCGGCCTGCCCGGCCGCACGGGCTTAAACGTCACGCTCTAGGAACCCTCGCTTCCCGCCCTATGGACAACCCCGTCGCCCCGCCGGCCAAGCGCCGCCTGCTCAAACTGGCCGCCGCCCTGGCCGGAGCCTTGCTCGTCCTGGCCCTGGCCCTGCCGCCCCTGGCCAAGTACATCATCGGCCCCGAGCGGCTGCGGGAAATGGCCCAAAAGGCCCTCACCGACGCCCTGGGCCGGGACACCGTGCTGTCCGGCGAAGTCACCATCACCCTGACTCCCTGGCTTGGCCTGTCCATGGGGCCGGTGGCCGTGGCCCAGGCCCCGGGCTTTGGCGACGGCCCCATGTTCGCCGCCCGCAAGGTGGAGATGACCATCCGCATGGCCCCGCTGTTGGCCAAGGTCATCTCGCCGGGCTCGGTGCGGGCCAGGGACGTGACCGTGCATCTGGCCCGAGCCGCCGACGGCCGGACCAACTGGGACGATCTGGCCGCGCCCCAGGACGCCCAGGCCGGCTCGGGCTGGACCGTCGTGCCCCAGCCCCGGGCCGTCCACCTAGACAACGTCGCCGTGCGCTACGACGACGCGGCCACGGGCAAGACCCTGGCCGTCACCGGCGCGCGGCTGCGCACGGGCCTGGGCCAGCCCTTCGATTTCGCGGCCAGCTTCGAGGCCATGGGCCTTGTGCCCGACGGCCAGCTCCAGTGCCACCTCCAGGGCCGGGCCTCCTTCGACCCCGGCTCCGGCCGACTGGGGCTGCACGGCGTGCGGGTGGAGACCGGGCTTTTGATAGACGCGCCCCTGGTCCCGGGCGGCGCCGTGCCGACCCGGGTGGTCTCGCGCCTCACCCTGGATTACGACGCGGCCGCGGCCGCGCTCACCCTGTCCGACATCGACGCCCGGGCCGATGGGGCACGGATCACCGGCACGGCCGGCGTCTCCGACCTGCCCGGCGCGCCGCGTCTGGCCGGCAAGCTGACCCTGGACGCCGACCTGCTTGGCGGCTGGCGGGCCATTTTGGGCTTGGCCAAGCCCGGCGGGCCGGAAAGCCTGGTGGCCGCCACGGAGCAGCCCCAGCCCCCGGCAACGTCTCCGGCCGAGCCGCCCGCCTCGGCGCTGACCGCGCCCCTGCCCAACCGCCTCACGGCCGACCTGACCCTGGCCGGGGACAAGGACGGCCTGCACCTGACCGACCTCACGGCCCGCCTGCCCCGGGGCACGGTGCACGGCGCGGCCCGGCTCGTTCCCGGCGACCGGCCGGCCCTGTCCGGGCAGATCAAAGCCCAGGACGTCGATTTCGATGCCCTGAGCCTTGGCGGCGGGGGCGGCTGGCCCGTGCCCGGGCCGTGGATCTTCGGCCTCGATCTTGACGCGCAGGTCGTGTGCTCCCGCTGCGTCTTCGGCGGCCTGACCCTGGACGAAGCGGCCGCCACCCTGCGCGGCGCGCCCGGGCTGGTGCGCCTGGGACCGGCCACGGCCGTGCTGCCCAGCGGCCAGGTGGCCAGCCTCGACGCCCGGCTTTCGCCCACCGGCGGTCCGGACGGCGGCCCGGGCTACGACATCCAGGCCGCCCTGGAACCGCTGGGGCTTACCACCCGCTTTTCCGGCCGCCTGGACGCCACGGGCGCGGCCGGCTCCTGGACCCTGGCCAGCCCGGATGCGGCGGCCGCGGCCAAGACTCTGGGCCTGGGCAGCCTGCCGGCCGGACCGGTTTCGGCCAAGGGCCAGCTCACGCTTTTGGCCGAGCCTTCGGGCAAATGGCAGCTTTCGGGCCTGGAGGCCAAGGCCGGGGGGCTGATCCTGCGCGGCCAGATCGGCCCGGCCCCGGGCGGCGGTCCGGGCCTGGGCTTCGATCTCGCCGTGGACCACCTGGACCTCGACCGTTTGTCCGCCCTGGCCGGAACCGCAGGGCAATCGGGCCAGTCGGGACCGGCCGCCTCCCTGCCCCGGGCCAAGGGCAAACTGCGCCTGGAGCAGGTTTCCGGGCGAGGCCTGGACCTCAGAAACGCCGTACTCGACCTTTCCCTGGGCGAAAAAGGGATCACCGCCGCCGTGGATACCGCCGAGGCCTGGGGCGGGCGGCTTTCCGGCTCCCTGGAGCGCCACGCGTCGGGCCGCCTGACCGGAGCCTTGCAGCTGGCCGGGGCCGAAGCCGGCAAGATGCTCCCCAAATCCGGCCTGTCCGGCCCCATCGCCGCCAAGCTCGGCCTGGAAGCGGCCGGCGGCCCCAAGGGCCGGCTCGGCGCGGTCAGCGCCGCTGTCGAGGCCGAATCGCCCCGGCTGGCCCTGGGCCGGGCCGGCTCCCGCCAGACCCTGGCCGCGCCGAAAATCACCCTGACCTTCAAGGGCCTGGACGGGGCCGAGGGCATCGAGGGCGAGGCCAACGCCACCCTGGCCGCCGCGTCCTTTGACGCCGGCCCGGACGGGCCGAATCTGCGCGACCTGCGCACGACCCTGGCCGGCCCCCTGGCCCTGGACCGCGAGGGCCGGCTGCGCGAGGTGTTCCAGGGCAAGTTCGAGGCCTCGGCCCTGGCCCGGCTGTCCGGCGGCGGCGAGTCCCGGCTCACGCTCGCCGGACCGGTCGCGGCCGATTCCGGCGGCTCCTTTTCCCTGGGCGATCTAGCCCTGGGCTTTGCCGGGGCCTCGGCTACGGCCCGGGTCTGGCGCAAGGGCGGCGAGCCCGCCCCGATGCAGTTCAGCCTGGAGACGGGCACGTTTTCGCCGCGCCAGGTGCTGCCGGCCCTGGGCTTTTCCCTGCCGGCCGAAACGCCGGCCACGCTTCTGGCCAAGGCCTCCCTGGCCGTGGCCGGCGCGGTGGAGGAAAAAGCCGTGGTCGTGTCGAAGCTCGCCGCCAGCTTCGACGAGACCCGCCTGACGGGACAGGGCAGCTTCGAACGGTTCGATCCGGCTCGGGGCAAGTGGGAGCTCACGGTGGACCGCCTCGACCTCGACGCCTACGCCCCGCACAAGCCGGCCGCCGGCCCGCCGCCCCTGGCCGAGCGCCGCAAGAAAATCGACTTCAAGGGCCTTCGCGAGGCCGCCTTGGACCTCAAGCTCCATTTCGGCTGGCTCAAAAAGGGCAACGTGACCTTCGACGCCGGCACGGCCTCGTTTAACGCCAAAAACGGGCTTTTCACCTTCCGCCAGGAATCGCCGCGTTTCTACGCCGGCCGGCTGTTCGTGGAGGTGCGCGGCGACGTCCGGGACACGGCCCTTAAGACCGCCATCGAACTCAAGCTCGAAGGCATCGAGATCGCCCGGTTCCTGCGCGACTGGGCCGAGGGCGACACCCTGGCCTCCGGGGCCTGCACCTTCGTGGTGGCCGCCCGCACCAGCGGGGCCACCGAGGAGGAACTGCGCGGCAACCTGACCGGCACCGGCCATTTGCAGATCACGCGCGGCGAGATCAAGGTCCGCGACCCGGACAAACTCGTGGACGGCAAGCCCCAGGAAGAGCGCCTGCCCTTCGAGATGTTTTCCTCCAGCTGGAACGCCAAGGGCGGCGTGGCCCACAGCGACGATTTCCGCATCGAAAGCCCGCGCATGCTGGTGGCCGGCCGGGGCGAGTGCGACCTGCGCCACGAGACCATCGATTTGAGCCTCATGGCCACCCTGCCCAGCAGCAGCCAGGTGCCGGCCACCATCATCGGCCCCCTGGACGGCCCCAAGGTCACCATCGACCGCAGCCGCATCATCGGCGACGTGGTCTACCGGGTGCTCCAGGGCTTTTTCAGCATCCCCGGCCGGGCCGTCACCCGCATCCTCAACCTGCCCGGACGCTGACCCCATGCCGCCCGCGCCGCCAACGCCCCCGGCCTACCGCGCCACGGCCCTGACCGCTCCGGACGGCACGGTTGTCGACGTGCGCCTGGAGGCCGACGGCAAGGTCCGGCATCTGGCCGGCCGGGGCGGCGGCGCGGCCGAGGCCGCCCGTGCGCAGGCCGCCCTGGCCGCGCCCGGGCCGGACGGGGCCGACGACCAGCCGCCGGTGGCCGTCTTTTTTGGCGCGGGCCTGGGACACGGCATAACGGCCGCCCTTGAGGCCGGCTGCCCGGCCGTCTTTGTCCTCGACCGCCAAGCCGCCATCGCCGCGGCTACCGGCGTGCGGGAACGGTTTGCCGGTGAAGCGAAGGTCGTTTTCCGTGACGACGCCGATCCCCTGGCTGCTGCCGGGGCCGCCGCCGACGCCGCCCGGACGGCCGGGTTCGCCCGGCTGTGCCTGATCGTCCACCCAGCCTATCCGCGCCTGGACCCGGACTGGCAGGCCGGCGTCGCGGCCGGCTGCGCTCGCTACGAAGCCCTGCGCCGGGAAATCGGCTACCCAAAGCTCGCCTCGCCCAAGCCGCGCGTGCTGCTCCTGTGGCGGCCCTATTTCCTCTACCGCGAGATCGAAACGGCCCTTGACCGCCTGGACATGCCCCACGAGCGCCTGGACATGGGCCGGGGGCAGCGCGGCGAGACCGCCGTGGTCGAGGGGCTTATCGCCGCCGTGGCCCGATTTCGGCCGGACTTCGCGCTCACCGTCAACCATCTGGGCCTGGACCGGGAAGGCCGGCTGACCGCGCTAATGGCCGAGATCGGGCTGCCCCTGGCCTCCTGGTTCGTGGACAGCCCGCGCCTGGTGCTCCACGATTTCGCCGGGCTGGCCGGCCCCGGGACCATGCTTTTTTCCTACGACGCCGACATGGCCCAGGCCATGGCCGGCCAGGGATTTGCCCACACCGCCTGGCTGCCCCTGGCCACGGACCCGGCCCGGTTTACCGCGCGCACTCCGGCGGCCGGCCATCCCTGGCGGGCGGCGACGTCTTTCGTCGGTGCTTCCATGAACGGTCAGGCGGCCGAAGCCCTGGCCCGGCTGTCCCCGGCCCTGGCCCGGGGGGTCACGGCGGCGGCCGAGGCTTTCGCCGCCTCGCCCGAGCGCGACGCCGGTCGTTTCCTGGCCGGCCATCCGGCCACGACCGCCCTTTATGCCGCCCTGGCCGGCAGCGAGAAACGCCTGGAAGCCGAACTGGCCCTGACCTGGGAGGCGACCCGGCGCTACCGCCAGGACTGCGTGTCGCGGCTGTTGCCGCTAACACCGCTCATTGCCGGGGACGACGGCTGGGAATCGGTCTATCCGGGCTGCGGCACGGCCTGGAACCGCCTGCCTCCTCTGGATTATTACAACGACTTGCCGCTGTTTTACCCCCAAAGCGACGTCAGCCTCAACGCCACCAGCCTGCAGATGAAGGGCGCGGTCAATCAGCGGGTTTTCGACGTGCCGGCGGCCGGCGGCTTCGTCCTCACCGACGCCCGAGAACAGCTGGCGGCGCTGTTTACGCCCGGCCGGGAGACGGCCGTCTACGCCGAACCCGGCGAGATCGAAGCCCTGGCCCGGCATTACCTGGCCCATCCGGCCGAGCGCGAGCGCCTAAGCCGAGCGGCCCGGGAACGCATCCTGGCCGAGCACACCTACGAACATCGTCTGAAGGAGCTGGCCTTGGCCATGAAAAAGGCCTTCGGTGGTTAGCCGAAGGCCTTGATTTCACGAAAGAAGCCGAAGCAATTTAGGGAGCCGGGATGGTCAGGGCCTTGCCCACGGCGATCTTGGTTGGATCGGCGATGCCGTTGGCCTCGGCCAGCCGCTTTTCGCTCAGGCCGTGGCGCTTGGCGATGGAATAGAGCGTGTCGCCAGGCTGGATGATGTAGGAACCCGGGCCGGCCGGCACGACCTTGGCCTTGCTGGTAACCGGCGCTGCGGCCGGTTTCGCGGCCGAAGCCGAGGCCGCAGGGACCACGGCGGCCGGGGTCGGCGCCGGGGCGGGCTTGGCTGCGGAACCGGCCAGCGGACGGGCCGGCGTCGTGTCGGTCAGTTCGCGACCGGCCGGCCCCATCTCCGGGGCCGAAGCCGGCGCGGCCTGGGCCGGCGGCGCGGACACGCCCGGCGGCGGCGGCGGCAAGGTGTCGGTTGAGCTGCGCAGCCGGCTGGCGAACCCGCCGGGCGCATTGGAACGGTCCAGCAGTTCGTTGTAAATCACGGCATAGCGGCCGTAGGCGTCCTGGTAGGCGACAAAGGCGGCGTCGGCCGGATCGTGGCTCTGGCCGGCCTTTTGCCAAGCGGCGTGGGCGGCCGTGACCTGCTGCCAGGCAAATGCCGCGTCCTTGCGCACCAGGTCGTCGGACACGTACTGCATATTGCGTTCAAGCCCGTCATATTTGCTGCACCCGGCCGTCAGGCCAAGGGCCGCGCCCATAAGGGCGACCAGCAGGAAAACAGTGGGTGTTCCTCGAAGCATCTCGGATCCTCATGCCCTGGCGCGTCCGTTGCCCGGCCAGGCCTTTTCATGTCGGGAAGCGAGCGTTACATGCCCTGTAACGCGCCTTTCGTCAAACCTCCAACCCTTCGCCAAAGCCGGACGCCATGAAGCACCGCCTTGCGCCCCATCCGCCCGCCGCCGGCCTGCGGCCCCATTTGCCGCTGTGGGCGTATGGCCTGGAAGGCGACTGGCTCCTGCGCCATCAGGCCGCCGGGCTGACCGCCCTGGCTGCCGGCGTTCCAAAATTTTCGATCCTCGCCGCCAAGCTGACCGCCTGGGGCTTCGAACGCGCCCCCCTGGACCCGGCCCTGGCCGCCGCCGCCCGGGAGGCCGGCCGCCACCTGGACGACGCCCCGGCCCGCCGGGCGCTTATCCGGGAACTGGCCCGGCGTCTGGCCCGCCCGGCAAACGCCCCGGCCCTGGCCCAGGCCCCGGCCCCCGGCCCGGCCCTGGCTTTTCTCGCCGCCGCCATGGACGACGCCCGCCATGGCCTTTACTGGCGCGGCAAGGTCTTTGCCCTGGCTTTGGCGCGCGGGCTGCCGGAGCTGGCCCGGCAGGCCGTCGCCCCGCTTCTGGCCGATCCCGCGCTGTCGCCCCTTGGCGGGCGTCTGGCCCTGGAAGCCGCCCTGGCCTGGGACGGGCCGGCCGCCTGGCAAGAGGCCCTTGCCCGCCTGGACCGGGCCTGTTTCCCGCGCTACGCCGCCCTGGCCCAGGCGCATCTGCTGGCCGAGACCGGCCAGCCCAATGCGGCGGCCGACGTCCTGGCGACGTTGTGGCGCGAGGAAAACTGGCATCCCGATCTCACCGCCCGGCTGGCCGCGCTCCTGGCTCCGCCGCCGGCCGCCGATCTTGATGCCCTGCCCGGGGCGCTCCACGTCTTCGTCTACACCTGGAACCGGGCCGCCCTGCTGGGCCCGACCCTGGAACGGCTGGCGGCAAGCCGCCTGGGGCCGGCCCGGGTCACGGTGCTGGACAACGGCGGGACCGACGACACGGCGGCCGTGTGCCGGGCCATGGCCGAGCGCTTCGCCCCGGGGCGGTTTGCCGGCTTGACCCTACCCGTCAACATCGGCGCGCCGGCTGCCCGTAACTGGCTGGCCCGCGCCGCCGGCCTTGGGCCAAACGATCTGGCCGCCTATCTCGACGACGACGCCCTGGTCGCGCCGGACTGGCTGGAGCAACTCGCCGGGGCCTTGGCCGCCGATCCCGAGGCCGACGTGGCCGGAGCCCGGGTGGTCGCCGACGCGCCGGGCGCGGCCCGGATCGCCCAGTCCGCCGACGTGCGGCTTTTGCCTCCGGACGAGGCCCATGCCGTGCGGCCGCTGGTCAATGTCGGCCCCGGGCCGGACCTCGGCCTCTTGGCGGTCGTTCGCCCCTGCGCCTCGGTTTCCGGCTGCTGCCATCTGCTGCGTTCCCGCGCCCTGGCCGGGCCGGGCGCGCCTTTCGACATCCGCTTTTCGCCCAGCCAGTTCGACGATCTGGCCCGGGACCTGACCGGATTTACCGCCGGTCGCCGGGCCGTCTACGTCGGCACCGCCGCCGTGGCCCACCGCCAGCATGCCGGGCCGGCCCAGGCCAAAAGCGCCGCCGCCGTGGGCCAGCTCCTGGGCGCGCGGGCCAAGCTCGACGGGCTTTTCTCCCGGCAGGCCATGGAACAAGCCGCCGCACGCGACCTGGACCTGGCCTGGACCGCCCTGGCCGAGGCCTTCGCCACGGTGCGCCAGCGGTTTCGCGATTAATCGAGGAGATACTGCCGGGGATTGACCGGCGTGCCGCCGGCCCGGACTTCGTAGTGCAGGTGAGCCCCGGTGCTGCGGCCGGAGTTGCCGGATTGAGCGATGATCTGGCCGCGCTTGACTTCCTGGCCGGCCTTGACCTCGATCTTTTTCAGATGCGCATAGGCCGTCTCCAGGCCGTAATCGTGGGCGATGACCACCATGAAGCCGTAGCCGGCCACGGTTCCGGCCTCGACCACGCGTCCGGCCCCGGCGGCGTAGACCGGGCTGCCCATGGGCACCTTGATGTCCACGCCGTTGTGGAAATCGCCGCCCCGGCCAAAGGGTGAACGCCGGGAGCCGAAACCGGAGGTGACGTACCCTCGGGCCGGCCACAAGGTGGGCTTGGCCAGAAATTCCAGTTTGCGGTCGACCAGGCTTCGGGCCAGCGTCTGCTGGGCCGTCTCCTCCCGGGCCATGTGCCCGCTTAAGGCATCCAGAAAATCGAACAGCCGCCGCCCCAGGGCCTCGCCCATGGCCGCGCCCGGCAGCCGGGGGACCCGGGGCTCGCCCATGGTCCCGGGGTCGGCCGCCGGCTGGTCGAGCATGATGCCGAGCTTGGCGTTAAACGAGGCGATGCGCCCGGCCTCCTCCCCCAAAAGCCGCATCCGCTCGCGCAGGCGCATGCCCGCCGCCTTCTGGGCCACAAGCCGCCCCAAGGCGGCCTGACGCCGGGCGACCAGGGTTTCGTAGCCGGCCTCGAACCGCCACAGCCAGGCCCCGGCCGAGGCCAGGGCCAAAAGCACCAGGGCCGGGGCGAGAAACATCCAGCGCCGATAGATGAACAGCCGACGGATGCCGCCCGGGCCGTGGAGGAATATTTCGAGTTCACGTTCGAGCATGGCGGCAGGGACGGGAAAAGCATAAGGCGAAGAGGCCTCCGGCGGCCGGGGGGCTAAGCCCCCCGGACCCCCTCAACGGAGGCGCAAGGGGACGGCCAAAATGGGGCGCGGTTAGCCAAAGAGCCAGGCGAACAGGTCGCTCCAGTCAAAGGAACCGGAATAGGCCTGGCCATTGACCGTGGCCGACCCGGACACGCTGGTGGTGGGCTTGTCCAGGGAAAAGCTCCAATCAAGCGCGGTGGAGGACAGGGACAGGCTGCCGGTGCTGCTGGCGGTCACGGCAGTGGGGTCCAGGGACCCCGAGGTCGAGCCGTAGGGGGTGGAAAAGCTCCACGAGGCGGCCATGGCCGGGGCCGGAAGCAGAAACACGGCCAGGATAAGGGCGCAAAGACGCATGACGACTCCTCCTTGCCCGCGGGCATTGCCGCGCCCGGGGCCGCTCCGGCGCACGCCGGTTCTGTATTTGGCTATAAGATGCTTCAAGCCGCTGTCAACCAAGGGGCTGCGGGCCGGGCGGATTTGATTTACAGGCTCCCGCGTCTTGTCTATCGTCAAAAGATTGCCGCCAACCTCTTGCCCCACGCCGGGAGCCGCCATGGCCCAGTCCGACATTCTGCTCGAAGCCGGAACCAACGAACTCGAAATCATCGAATTCTTCATTGATGAAGGACCCGAGCGAGGCGTCACCAACTACGGCGTCAACGTGGCCAAGGTGCTCGAAGTCATTGAATCGCCGGGCCTGGAACCGCTTCCCGGCGCGCCGCATCCCTGCTTCATGGGGGCCATTCCGCTGCGCGACATCGTGCTGCCGGTGCTGGATCTGGCCGTGTGGCTGGGCCTGCCCCGGGCGCGCCGCCCCCACGAAATCGTCCTGGTCACCCGGTTCAACAGCCGCACCACCGGTTTTCTGGCCACCGGCGTCACCAACATCCACCGCTTCCACTGGCGCGACGTGGAGCCGCCCCATCAGGCCATCGCCGGACTGGCCGCCAACGCCGTCACCGGGCTGGTGCGCCACGAAGGTCGGTTCATCCTGCTCCTGGACCTCGAAAAGATCATCTACGAACTCGACGCCGGCCTGCCCCAGGACGACGACGCTCCGCCGCCTTCGGAAAAACGCCTGCGGGCCCTGGTGGCCGAGGACTCCGGCATCATGCGCCACATGATCCGGGCGCGCCTGGAAGCCGCCAATTTCGAGACCGTGCTGGCCGGCGACGGGCTGCAGGCCCTGGACCTGCTCCTGGACCCGGAGGGCGTGCGCCCGGACATCGTCATCTCGGACATCGAAATGCCGCGCCTGGACGGCTACACCCTCACCCGGCGCATCCGCGAGACCCCATCCCTGGCCCGGCTGCCGGTCATCCTGTTCTCCTCGCTCATTACCGACGAACTGCGCCACAAGGGGCTGTCGGTCGGGGCCGACGAACAAATCTCCAAGCCCCAGTTCGGCGATCTGGCCCGGCTGGCCATGGACTTGATCGAAAAACGCCGCACCCTGGCCGACTAGATTGCCTTCGCCGGCAAACCGGGGCACATTGCCCCAAATCCCCGAGCCAAGGCGGACCGTCGCATGAAGCTGCGCCCCGACATTCCAGACGCCCTGTACAAACGGTCCCTGTTCTCCTGGGTCTGGACCAGCAACTTGAAGCTCCAGGGCATCCTGCTCATCATCATCGTGGTCACCGTGGCCGTGCGGGTGCTGCCGCTGGAGATGCAAAAAAAGATCATCAACCAGGCCATTTCGCTCAAGCGCCTGGATCTGCTGCTCATGTACTGCGGCTACTACCTCGCCTGCGTGGTGGCCGCCTCGGGGCTCAAGCTCGCCATAAACGCCCTACAAAACTACATCGGCCAGCAATCGCTCACCGACCTGCGCAAGCAGCTCTACGCCCACATCTTAAAGCTCCCCATGTCGTTTTTTCGCAAGGCCTCGCCCGGCATGGTGGTCTCCTCGCTCATTGCCGAAGTGGCCAACACCGGCGAATTCGTGGGCCAGGCCATCGCCGTGCCCGTCACCAACGTGCTGACGCTGTTCGCCTTCGCCGGGTATCTCTTTTATTTGAATCCGCTGATGGCCGTCATCAGCATGGCGCTCTACCCCATTGCCATCCTGGTCATCCCGGCCCTGCAAAAACGGGCCAACGCCGCCAACAAGCAGCGGGTGGACACCGGCCGCCAGCTCTCGACGCTTATTAGCGAAACCATTTCCGGCATCCACGAAGTCCACGCCAACGCCAGCTTCCGCCTGGAGAACAAGCGCTTCGGGGCCATGGCCGACAAGCTCTTCAAGGTGCGCGTGGTCTGGAACCTCTACAAGTTCGCCATTAAGGTCTCCAACAACTTCTTCCAGAACCTCGGGCCCTTCGTGCTGTTTCTCGTGGGCGGCTATCTGGCGATAAACGGCCGCTTCGATCTCGGCGCGCTGGTGGCCTTTCTCTCGGCCAACGAGAAGCTCTACGACCCCTGGAAGGAGCTGATGGACTTCTACCAGACCTACCAGGACGCCACGGTCAGCTATGACCGCATCATGGAATATTTCCAGGGCGACCCGGAATTTACCGAAGAGCCGGCCGATCCGCGCCCGCCCCTGGCCCTGACCGGGGCGCTGTCGGCCAAGGATCTGGTGCTGGAGGTGCCGGGCGGCATCCAACTCCTCAAGGGCGTGTCCCTGGACATCGCCCCGGGCGAACTGACGGCCCTGGTCGGCTTTTCCGGCTCGGGCAAGTCCACCCTGGCCCTTTGCCTGTGCCAGATCCTCAAATACACCGGCGGCCAGGCCACCTTTGACGGCAACGACATCGACGCCCTGCCCAAGTCCGACATCGCCGACAACATGGGCGTGGTGTCCCAGCATCCCTTCATCTTCGAAGGCACCATCCGGGCCAACCTGCTCTATTCCATCAACGCCCGGCGCGAAGCCCACGGCGTCACGGGCGAGGACGGCCTGCCCACCGTGGACGAGATCATCGCCGTGGTGCAGCAGGTCGGGCTTTTCGCCGACATCCTGCGCTTTGCCCTCAACTCCGTGTTCAAGGAGGGCAAGAAGGAAAATCTCGTCAAGAAGGTGGTGCGGGTGCGCGAGGCCTACCACGCCGGCCACGCCGAGAGCCTGGCCGACTGGGTCGAGTTTTTCGATCCCACCCAATACCTCTACTTCAGCAGCGTGGCCGAGAACATCGTCTTCGGCACGCCCAACCGGGACGATCTGGCCCCGGAAAACCTGCCGTCCAATCCGTTTTTCATCGGCTTCCTCCACGACGCGGGCCTGAAAATGCTGCTGGTCCAGACCGGGGCCGAGCTGGCCTCCCGCACCGTGGACATCTTGAAAGACGTGCCCTCCCCGGACGCCAGCTTCTTCGAGCAGTCGCCCATCACCGTGGACGAGTTCGAGACCTACCGCGATCTGGCCGGGCGGCTGGGCCGGGTGCGGCTGCACAAGCTCTCCCCCGAGGACGAACGGCTGCTTTTGACCCTTGCCCTGCGCTTCACGCCGGGCAAGCACACCATCGTCGGGCTGTCCCACATCCTCGAAGGCCTGCTGCTCCAGGGCCGGGCCATGTTCGCCGAGCGCGTCACCTCGGACCTGCCGGGCGCGGTGACGTTCCTGCGCCGCGAGGACTATCTCTATTCCATGACCGTCATGGACAACATCCTGTTTGGCCGCCTCAAGACCACCAGTTCCAAGGTGGTGGACCAGATCCAGAAGACCATCGTCAGCCTGCTCATCGAAGAGGACATGCTGGAGCGGGTGCTGGAGATCGGCCTCGACTTCCAGGTGGGGTCCATGGGCGACCGCCTGTCCGGCGGCCAGCGCCAGAAGGTGGCCCTGGCCCGGGCGTTTCTCAAGGAACCGCCGGTGCTCATCCTCGACGAGGCCACGGCGGCCCTGGACAACGCCTCCCAGGCCCGCATCCAGAACCTGCTGGAAAACAAGTGGCGCGGACGCTCCACGGTCATCGCCGTGGTGCACCGCCTGGACACCATCAAGAACTACGACAAGGTGGCGGTCATGAAGGCCGGCCGCATCGTCGAGGCCGGTTCCTACGCCGACCTCATGGACAAAAAGGGGATGCTCTATGAGCTCGTCTACGGAGCGGCCGCAAGGGCCTAACCTGTCGGCCTGCGGGTTCAACGACCATCTGGATCTGTTGCGGGAACTGCCCATTTACAACGGCGTGCCGCTGGATGTGGTGAAGGTGCTGGCCTACCTGTCCACGGTGGAGAACTATTCGGCCGGCGAATCGTTGTGCGACCAGGGCGAGGCGCTGGACCGGTCGTTTTACCTGCTGTGCGGCGAGGTGCACGTGCTGCGCCACGTCGAGGGCTGCGAAGCGCCCATGCTGACGCGCGGCCCGGGCTTTTTCTTCGGGGGCCTGGGGCTTCTGGCCTCGGCCAAGGCGCTGTACACGGTGCGGGCGGCCGCGCCGACCCAATGTCTGACCTTGTCCAAGGAGAAGTTCCTGAAAACGGCCGAGCGTTTCCCGGACATCCTGCCGAAGATCCTGCACAACGTGGTGGCCCACGTGTTCCGCTGGGAAGAGGCGTTTTTGACCGCCCACGCCGAGGAATGCGCTGCCCGGGGCAACGAGATGGGGCTCAGTCTGTTCTAAGCTTCGGTAAATCGCTTCATCATCTGAAGCGACTAGGGCGCGCAAGCGCTTCACGGGCCGGTCTGGCAGCGGATAAACGCCGCGCCTCAGGCCGGCTTTTGCGTCAGCAGCACCACCGAATTGTAGCGCAGAAAGCCGCCCTTTTCGCCGGCTTTCCAGGCGGCCACGTACTGGTCGTGGAGGTCGCCGTCGATGATGCCCGGCATCTCGGAGGGCTTGTAGAAGGCCACGTGGCTGGCCACGATGGTGGGCTGGCCGCGACCGGTCAGCACATGGGGCAGGTCGTCGCCGAAATCCGTCACCACCAGCGACCCGCCCTGGTGCACCGGATCGCCATGGTGCACCGGCGGCAGCAGATCCACCCGGCCCGACGGGCCGAAACGCGCCCGCACGGTGGTGGGATGGCCCTCGTGCAGGGGCACGGTGAAGACATGGCGGCCGCCCGGGGCCAGCACCCGCCAGACCTCGGCAAAGGCCTGCCAGGGATCGGCCACGTGCTCGAACACGTCCTGGGTGACGACGAGATCAAACGAGGCGTCGGCGAAGCTCAGGCGCTCCAGGTCCTCGCAGCGCAGCCCCGACTGGTCGCATGATCCGGGCTGAGCCAACTCGGGCACGTATTCCGAACAGACGTAGCCCGGCAGGCAGCGCAGCCGGTCATGGAGCGGGCCGGCGGCCTGGGCCTCGAACACCCGCCAGCCCATCATGGCCGGCAGGGCTTCGGGCAGCCGCCGGGCCGGCTCGCCGGCGGCCAGCTGGGCCACCACCCGGGCCAGATCGCGGGTGCGCCGGCTGGCCCGGCAGGACGAGCAACGCGTCTCGCGCAGGCTGAAACCGGGCTTGATCGGCGAAAAGACCGCCTTCTGGCCGCAGACCGAGCACAAACCATCGGTCTCAAAGACATTCCACTCCCGGCATTTCGCTTCGGCGTCCATGGCGTTTCTCCCTCTCGCCGGCCCAGGCCGACGCGCTCCTTCACCTGCCGTCCTCGCGCAATCCTTCCCCCCGCCCAATTGCAGCGCCCCCCACTTGCGGCTCCCCCGCCCGCCACAGACAGCCATGGGGTCCGGGGGGATTATCCCCCCGGCGGGTGCAGGGCAG
>ALAO01000406.1 GCA_000307955.1 Solidesulfovibrio magneticus str. Maddingley MBC34
GGGGGCCTCAGGCCCCCAGCCGCCGGAGGCATTCTTCAAGCGGGGGTGTTGACGAGGCGACTAAACGGCCCAGGCCGTGGCCGTGCGGCGGCCGGCGGAGAAGCGCATGGCCATTTCGTAGGCCACGTTGACGTCCTTCATGGCCTCCTCGTCGCCGCCGAGGTCGGGGTGGTGCAGGCGGGCCATGTGGCGGTAGGCGTTTTTGATCTCGTCCACCGAACAGGGATAGTCCAGGCAGAGGATCTCGTAGGCGCACTTGAGGTTCATGCCGCTGCGGCGAGCGATCTCCCGGGCGCGGTGCTGGCGGTCGTCGTCGGGGCGAAATCCCTGGGCAGCCCGCTCGGGACGCGGTCGGGCATGGGGACGGGACGCGCCGGCCGTGCGGCTCTGGCCCGATGCCCCCGTGGCGCGGTTTTGCGAGGAAGCGCCGGTGGCGCGGTTCTGCGAGGCGTTGCCGGCCGCGCGATGCTGGGACGACGCCCCAGCCGCGCGCTGCTGCGAGGAAGCTCCGGCTCCGGCCGTGTTTTGCCCAGCCGAGGCTTCCCGGGCCGTGTCCTGGCCGGCGCTGCCGGGGCCGCTCCCGGCAAAGCCGTGCTGTTGGCGGAAATGGGTTCGGGATTCCGTGCGGGCCTCGGCTTGGGGGCCGGCGGCGTGGGTTCGGAAGGTTCCCTCGGGGCGGGGGCGTTCGCGGTGGGCTCCGGCCTGGGCGCGAAACGTGCTTTGGCCCGTCCGGTCCGAACCGGCGCTGGCGTTCCCGGCGCGTCCCGCCGCGCTGCCGGCGAACGCGGCTCCCGGGCCGGTCTTCTGTTCTCGCGCCCCGGCTCCGGTTCCCGAGGCGGCGCGCGCCCCGAAACCGCTTTGCCCGGCGTTTGGGGAGGCGGACGGACCGGCGGCCTGGGACGTGGCCTCGTGATGGGGCCGGGTCTTGAAGCGGAACCGTTCCGAGGTTCCGGTGGCCGAGGCTCCGGCGGCGGATTGGGCGCGGCCGGCGGAAAAACGGTCGGATGCGCCGGCGGCCTGGGCCGTCTGGGCGCGAAAACGGGCATTGCCTCCGGCGGCTCCCGGCCGGGCGCCGCCGGATTCGGGTCGGCCAGCAAAACCGGTCGCTCCGGGCCTGGTCGTGCGCAGGCTTTTGAGCACTTCTTGGAGGTGGACCAGGATTTCCTGAAGCAGGACGCGGGTGCGACTCAGCTGCAGCTCCAGGGCCTGCCAGTCGGTCACGCCGCCACTAGTCCTGGCTCCCTGTCCGGCGTATCCCTGGGCGTGCCTAGGCATGGCGATCTTCCCACCCCTGGCGCAGGGAGGCGCGGACAGCGGCGGCCGCTGCGCTCAGGCTGGGGCAACCTGCTGGATTTATATAGATTTTGTCTATCAAGACAGCACCTTTCCTTATCGAAACTACGCAATCCATAGGTCCCTGGCAAGGCGTATTTCCGCTGGCTTGGCCGGTCCGCCCGCTAGTGACAGGGGCGCGGGTTTTGATGTAATGCCTGAAGCAATACGGATTTCGTTGCCGCGCCGACAGCGCGCTATCTGCCCGAAGGCAACCCGAGGACACCCATGAAACCGACCGATGCCGAAGTAGCCAAGCCTTTTGTCGACGCCACCAAGCACGTGCTGACCATGATGGCGCAGCTCGATCCCAAGCCCGGCAAGCCGTATGTCAAAAAAGTGTCGGCTGCGGCCGGCGACGTTTCCGCCGTGGTGGGCCTCACCGGCGACCGCAACGGCAGCATCTCCATCAGCTTCTCCAAGAAGTGTGCCGTTGCCGTGGTGAAAAACATGCTTGGCGACGACATTTCCGACATCATCCAGGACGCCAAGGACGCCGTGGGCGAGATCACCAACATGATTTCCGGCCAGGCCCGGGCGGGCTTAAGCCAACTTGGCCTCAACCTGTCCTCGTCCACGCCGACAGTCATCTTCGGCGACAACCACACCGTCAGCCACATCACCTCCGGGCCTGTCGTGGCCATTCCCTTTTCCACCGAACACGGGGACTTCACCTTGGAGTTCTGCTTCGAGTGATCACGCGCGCCGCCAGCCGCTCCCGGAGCCCTGGGCCGGGGGACGCGGCGCACCTGGCCGACATGGCAGCACCCTGCGTCCCGGCCTTTGGCCGTCCTGACCAAGCGGTCGCCGGCTCGACCGCATCCCGGCTGCGCTCGCCGGCGCTGGCCCTTCTTGCGCTGTTGTGTCTGGCCCTAGCCGGGCTGCCCGTCCGGACGGCCGTAGCCGCCAGCGGCGCGCCGGGCAAGGCGGGCCAGCCGGCCGCCGCCGCGACCCGAGCCCCGGGCAAAGCCGCGTCCTCGCCTGAAGCCGCTGTTGCACCAGCCGCCCCGGCCACCAGCCAGCCTCCGATGGCGGCTCCCGCCCCGTCGACCGTCCTGCCGTCCGCCGAGGCCGCCGCGCCGCAGCAATCCCTGTCGCCCCCCCCGGCCGCCGCGCCGGGTGTCGCCGCGCCCGAGGCGGCCGCGTCGGCGTCCCCAGCCGCCGTTGGCCCGGACGCCGCGTCCCAGGAGCAATTGCCGGCCGTCCTGGAAACCGCCCTCTACCGGCTGCCCAAGGGCGATCCGTCCGGCCCGATGCTGGCCGTGCTGACCCTGGTTTCCGCTCCGGGCTGGCACGCCTACGCCGTGGGGCCGGCCGAGTCCGGCCAGTCGGCCCGGGCCGCCCTGGCCGCCGGAGGCACGGCGGCGGCGGCGCTGTTTCCTCCGGGCGCGCCCACGCCCGATCCCCTGGAGCCGGAAAAAACCGTGCTGGTCTACGAGGGCCGCACCCCGATTTTCGTGCCCCTTTCGGCTGAGGCGGCGGCCTCGCCGCTGCTGTCGGGCGAAGTGCGGGTCTTTTCCTGCTCGGACACGAGCTGCTGGCCGTCGGCCCTGTCCGTGGCCCTCCCCCTGGCCGGCGTGGACCCGGCCGTCCTGGCGCCGGCCGAGGGCCAGCCCTGGTGGCCGCTCTATTTGGCCCTGCGAAACGCCTCCCTGGCCTCGCCCCTGACCGCCTGCCCGGACCCGGGCCTGGCCGCCTCCCTGCACCCGACGCCCCCGCCCGCTCCGGCCCCGGCCGCCCCGGCCCCGGAAACGCCCAAGCTCTCCCCCCGGTCCTTCACCCCGGCCCTGGAGGTCGGCGGCCTGCTCAAGGCCGCCTTGCTGGCCTTTGCCGCCGGCTTCGTGCTCAACTTCATGCCCTGCGTGCTGCCCGTGGTGAGCCTCAAGCTTTCCGGGTTACTGGCCATCAGCGGCGAGGAGGGCCGCCAGGAACGGCGGCGCATCCTGCGCGAGCACAACTTCTTTTTCGCCCTGGGCATCGTCACCTATTTCCTGTGCCTGAGCCTCATTCTCGGGGCCTTTGGCATGGCTTGGGGCGAGATGTTCCAGTCGCCGGCCCTGGCCATCGTGGCCGCCGTCGTGCTGTTCGCTCTGGCGCTCAGTCTTTTCGGGGTGTTCCATCTGCCCGTGGTCGATCTCAAGATCACGTCCGGCGGCCGGGGCCACACCCGGCGCGGGGCCTTTTTGACCGGCGCCCTGGCCACGCTGTTGGCCACGCCGTGCAGCGGCCCGTTTCTTGGCGGCGTCCTGGCCTGGACCCTGCTCCAGCCCCAGCACGTCATCATGACCGTGTTCACCGCCATTGGCCTGGGCATGGCCTCGCCCTACGGCGTGCTGGCCATCTGGCCCAGGCTCGTGCGCCTCATGCCGCGTCCCGGAGCCTGGATGCAGGGCCTGGAGCGGGTCATGGCCTTCTTGCTGGCCGGCACCTGTCTCTATTTTCTGGCGCTTTTGCCGCCCGGGCGCATCCTGCCGACCTTGGGCGCGTTTTGGGCCACGGCCATCGGGGCCACGCTGCTGGGCCGGATGCCTCATGCCCAATCCGCCTTTCGCGGCCTGGTCATGGGCGTCGCCGCCCTGGCCGTGACCGGCGGCGGCCTGGCCTTTGCCCTGACCTACGCCCCCCAGGCCGAGGCCGAATGGCTGGCCTACACCCCGGAAAGTTTCACCGCGCGCCTGGGCCAGGACAATCTCGTGCTGGACTTCACGGCCGACTGGTGCCCCACCTGCAAGCTGCTGGAGCGCACCGTCCTCACCCCGCCCCGGGTGGCCCAGTGGGGCAAGCGGCACAAGACCGTCTTCATGAAGGTGGATCTCACCCGCCAGACCCCGCCGGCCATGGCCCTGCTGCGGGCGCTCGGCAGCCAGTCCATCCCCGTGGCCGCCTTTTTCCCAGCCGGAGAACAAGCCTCCCGCCCCCTGGTCCTTCGCGACCTCTTTACCGCCAGCCAGTTCGAGCAGGCCATGGACGAGGCCTTTGGCCCGCCCCACGCCCTGCCGGCGGCCAGCGCCGAATAGCTTCAATAGGAAAGCCGCCCCGTCGGCCGGACACGGCCGCGCCGCCCTTTCCCGCACCGGGGCAAGGGCGGCGTCGTCTTGCGTGGCGTCCCGGGAAGGATCAGCCGAGGTCGCCGCCCGGACAGGCCGGGAGGGCTTGGGACGCGGCCGGCGTCTCCTCGGCCAGCATGTCGTCGGTCAGGCGCGTGAGGCGCTCGGCCTGGTCGGCCAGACGGTTCACCGCCGCGTCGGCCGTGGCCATGGCCGACGCCGTCTCCTGGGAAATGGCGCTGATACCTTCCAGCGCCCGGCCGATCTCGTCGATGATGCCCGACTGCTCCTCGCAGGACTCGGCAATGGCCCGCACCTGCCGCGTGGCGTCGGCGACCAGCCCCACGATCCCGGAAAGCGCCTCGCCGGACCGGCCGGCCAGCTCCGAAGCCGCGCCGATGGCGGCCACGGCCTTTTGCACGCTGCCCACATGGTCCCTGGCTCCGGCCTGGATGCCGGTGACGGCCCGCTCCACGTCCTTGGTGGCGGTCATGGTCTTTTCGGCCAGCTT
>ALAO01000407.1 GCA_000307955.1 Solidesulfovibrio magneticus str. Maddingley MBC34
CCCGTCCGGCTTCGCCGGCCCGGGCCGCCTCGATGGCGGCGTTGAGGGCAAGCAGGTTGGTCTGATCGGCGATGTCGGAAATGACGTCCATGATGGCCCCGATGCCCTTGGCCTGATCGCCAAGGCCCCGCATGTTGTCGGTCAGGACCACTGCTTCCTCGCGGATGGAGCCTACGGCGCTTTCCACGTCGGCCACGAGTTTCGCGCCGTCCCGGGCCTTTTCCCGGGCCAGTTCGGCGCTGCCGGCCGTGGCGGCGGCGTTTCGGGCCACTTCGATGATGGTGGCGTTCATTTCTTCCACGGCCGTGGCGGTTTCCTGGACACGGCCGTTTTGTTCCTCGGCCCCTCGGCTGGACTGCTCGATCTGGGCCGAGAGTTCCTCGGAAGCGGCGGCCACCCGGTCGGCCACGGCCGAGGCGCTGGCGGCCGTGCTGGCGATGACCGCGTTTTGTTCCTCGATTTGCCGCTTTTGCTCGTAGAGTTCGGTGATGTCGTTCCAAAAGGAGATGGAGCCTAAAAGGTTGCCCTCGAGGTCGTAGAAAGGCGTAGTGCGGACGGTCGTGCGCAGTTTGCGCCCGGCCACGGTGGTGAAGTCGTTTTCCGCCGTGAGCATCCGGCGTTCTTGGATGGCCCGGTCGGAAAGCGTGTTCTTGGCCGGATCGTTCAAGTAGAATTGGCCGGAGGTTTGACCTATGAAGGATTTGCCGGGTTCATATTTGTCGAGGAGCCGGCAGATTTCCTCGTTGTGCCACAGCATCTTGAAGTCCGGGCCGACGATGCCGCAAGGGGAGGGGATGCCGTTTAAGACGCCCTGGGCGAAGCCGAGTTTGGCTTTGAGATCGGCCACCATCTGGCGCAGGTTTTCGCCGAAGGTCGCCAGTTCGGCCCGAAGCGGGCACTGGATGGCGGCGGCAAAGTCGCCGCCGGCCACCTTGGCGGTGAAATCGCTCAGACACATAAGGGGCCGCAGTATGAGCCGGCGGTTGATGAGCACAATAACGGCCACGGCCAGGGCGGCCACGCCCAGGCCCAGGGCAATAAGCGTGTTGCGCTGCGTAATGGCCGGGGCGGCCATCTCGTCGACATAGTAGGACATGCACACCAGCCAGCCCGTGGACGGGATGCGGGCCACGCTCATGACCTTCCTTTCGCCCTTCCAGTCGTAGTCAAAAGAGCCGTTGCCTTTGGCCAAGGCCTGGCGCACGAAGTCGTCGCCGGACACGTCCTTGAGGATCATGGACTTGTCCAGGGGATGGGAGATGAGCACGCCGGCCGCATCGATGATGAAGCCGTAGCCGCGCTGGCCGAAGCGCACCGGATCGACGGTGGCGGCGGTGAAGCGGTCCCACAGGGGCGAGGCGGCCACGCCGCCGAGCAATTTGCCGTCCTTATCGCGGATGGCCTTGGCCACGACGTAGATCAGAGCGTCGCCGGAAGCGGCCTTGAACACGGATTTGCTGAACGCCAGATCCTGGCCGGCCAGGATGGCCTTGACGTAGTCACGGTCCTTGCGGTCGCCGCCGGTCAGATCCTTGCCGTCGGCGTTGACGCCGGCCACGATCTTGCCCGTGGCGTCGAAGACGAAAAAGGAGAAGTAGTCCTTGAAGGCGTCGATGTAGTTGCGCAGGCGTTCCTGGGTCCGGGGCAGGTCACCGGCAAAGGCCGCTTGGATGGCGGTCTGGTCGGCCAGGGAATCGGCCAGGGAGGCCGTGCCTTTGATGTAGTTCTCCGCCGAGCGCGAGGCCATGGCGGCGGTTTGCTGCAGGGAATGTTCCTCCACTTCCTGTATCATGGAAAAGGAGGAACCGGATGCGTACAGTACGATTGACGCGACGCCGGCCAGAATGGTCGCGGCGACGGATGCGGCGATGATGGTGGTGATGCCGGATTTTCCCATGGCGTTCTCCTTGGTGTGCGGCGGCCGGTGCTGTTTTGACGTCGCATCGTTGGTTGCTTTTGCGCCACAGCAGACTGTCACCACTCTGGGAACGACAAGCGGTCGGGTATGGGGCTGCCTGGGACAGGCCCCAGCGGTCTCGGCAACCGCAGGGCGTCATACGGGAAAACGCCGCCCGCACGGCCGCTGATGCGGACAGTGCGGACGGCGCCGTATGCGAACGACCCGGCGTCGCTTGTGGGCAATGGGGAAATGCCTACTTTGAAAATGGGAAATGGGCAAGCCTTACGTCAGCTCTTTTTGGCTTCGGGCAAAGCGAACGATGCGCCGTCCTGTTGCTGGAGATCGCGTATCAGTTCATTGAGATTGTTTGCCAGATCAGCCAGTTCGCGCACCGCGTCGGCGCAGTGGTCCAGGGTGTCGGCGGCTTTGGCGGCCAGGGCGTTGATGTCGCCGACCGACGTGTTGATGGCTTCGGTGGTGGCGGATTGCTGTTCGGCGGCGGCGGCGATGGACCGGACCTGATCCCCGGCCCCGGCCACGAGGTCGACGATGCGGGAGAGGGCCTGGCCCGAGCGTTCCGACAGACCGGTGGCGTCGGCCACCCGGGCGGCGGCCTGGTCCATGCGGGCGGCGGTCTCGTCGGCCCCTCGCTGGATGCCGGCGATGGCCTGGCCCACGTCCTTGGTGGCGGACATGGTTTTTTCGGCCAGCTTTCGGACCTCGTCGGCTACGACGGCGAAACCTCGCCCGGCCTCGCCGGCCCGGGCCGCCTCGATGGCGGCGT
>ALAO01000408.1 GCA_000307955.1 Solidesulfovibrio magneticus str. Maddingley MBC34
TCCGGCGGCCAAAGGGGCTGAGCCCCTTTGGAAACCCCGCCTGAAGACCGCTTGTCCTAGCGACGAACCACGATGAGATTGTCGGCCCACCAGCCGAACATGGAGCGCAGCACCCAGGGGATGGGGATGACGAGCACCATGCCGATGGTCCAGACAAAGCCACGCCATAAAAGGGCCAGCCCCTTGCCGTGAAATTCCACGGAAAAGGCGTCGGCTTCGATGTGACGGCAAAACCAGCGCATCATGCCGGTCATGGCCCAGGCCCAGCCGATGATGCTCAGCACCGACACCGCCACCAGCGCCGCCCAACCCAGGTACGGGCCGTAGGTCCCGGTAAAACGGGCCGTTCCGCCCGGTTCCAGGCGGATGTTTTCAATGAACCAGCGGTAGACCGGAAGCTTCACGGCCGCGTCCAGGGGAAACAGCGCCAGCCCCATGAGCACCTGGATGAGCTGGGTCTTGCCGTTGTCCTTGGGCAGGCCCATGGTGGCCAGGCTCGGCAGATAGGTCAAAATCGCCAGCACCGCGAACAGCACCCAGACATCCTTGGCCCGGCCGGTGAATTCCGCCCGGCCGCCGTCGGCGAAGGCCAGATGCGACGTCCACCAGATGGCGAACGGCACGGCTCCCCAGGCTCCGGGGATCACGAAGAGAAAAAGGATGAGAAAGAGCAGCGCGTAGCCAAAGGCCCACAGCGCCCCGCCGGTAAACCGCACGCCCGTCTGTCTAATGTCCATGGTTCGCCTCCCGGATATGGATAAACCAGTCTGTGACCGAGACCGGCCCAAAGGGCAAGCCCCTTTTGACCGCGCCGCGCCGGCCGGGTAGACGTTTTGCCCATGACGCAGGCATCCCTTTCCCCCATCCATGTCCTTGGCTGCGGCATCGGCCGGCCGGCCCTTGCCACTGAAGCCGCCGCCGCCCTGGCCGGGGCCGACGTCCTGGTCGGCGGCCGCCGGCTCCTGGACGCCTTTGCCGACCATCCCGGCCGCCGTCTCCCCATCGCCGGGCCGCTTGCCGCCGTGTGCGACGCCGTAGCCGCCGCCCGGGCGGCCGGCGAGAATGTCGCCGTGCTGGCCGATGGCGACGGCCTGTTTTTCGGCATCGGCAAGACGCTCCTGGCCCGCTTCGGCTCGCAAGCCTTGCGCTTTTACCCCAACGTCACCACCGTGGCCGCGGCTTGCTCCCGCCTCGGGCGACCCTGGGACAATCTGCCCGTGGTTTCGCTGCATGGCCGCAGCGACGTGACGCCGCTTTTCGCCGCCCTGGGCCGCCACGGCGCGGCCGCCGTCTACACCGACGCGGCCAACGGCCCGGCCGCCATCGCGACGGCCCTGCTCGAACGCGGCGGCGACGCCTTTGCCATGAGCATCTGCGAAAACCTCGGCCTGCCCGGCGAACGCCTCCGCCGGCTGCCGCTGCCCGAAGCGGCGAAGGTCCAGACCGCCGCCCTGTCCCTGGCGCTTATTGAACGCACGGCCCCGCCCGCCGTGCCGCTCCACCTCGGCCTGCCCGACGACGCCCTTTCCCGCGACGACGCCGTGTTCACCAAGACCCCGGCCCGGGCCGTGTCCCTGGCCGCCCTGGCCGCCCGGCCCGGCCACGTGGTCTGGGACATCGGAGCCGGAACCGGGGCCGTGGCCCTGGAAGCGTCGCTGTTATGCGACCCCGGGCCGGTCTTTGCCGTGGAACGCGACCCGGCCCGCCACGCCCATCTTGTCGCCAACATCCAGCGCACCGGCGCGCTGACCGTCTGCCCGATCCTAGCCGCCGCGCCCGAAGGCTTGGAAGCGCTTCCCGACCCGGACCGCGTCTTTGTCGGCGGCGGCCTGTCCGGCAACCCCGGCCTGCTCCCCGAGCTGTGCCGCCGGCTGGCCCCGGGCGGGCGGCTGGTGGTCAACGCCGTGCTGCTGGGCTCGCTCGCAAGCGCCCTGGACGTCCTGGCCGCAAACGGCCTGAAGACCGCCGTCACCCAGCTCCAGGCCGCCCGTGCCCTGCCCATCGCCCAGGATCTGCGGCTGGCCGCCGACAATCCCGTTTTCATCCTCGCCGCCGCCAAGGAGGCCGCCCATGGCTGACCTGTCCGCCCCTCCCCGCGTCTATTTCATCGGGGCCGGCCCCGGCGACCCGGAGCTGCTCACCGTCAAGGCCAGCCGCGTCATCGCCGCCGCCGACCTCGTGCTCTACGCCGGCTCCCTGGTTTCGCCGGCCATCGTCGCCCTGGCCAAGGCCGACGCGCGGGTGGTCGATTCCGCCCCCCTGGCCCTGGACGAAACCCATAAGCTCCTGCGCGACTGCGCCGCAGCCGGCGGCCTGGCCGCCCGGGTCCACACCGGCGATCCCGCCCTGTACGGAGCCATCGCCGAACAAATGGCGAGGCTTGCCGCCGAGAACATCCCCTACGCCGTCATCCCGGGCGTCACCTCGGCCTCGGCCGCCGCCGCCGCCTTTGCCGCCTCGTTCACCGCCCCGGAAGTCACCCAGACGCTGATTCTCACCCGGCTGGCCGGCCGCACGCCCATGCCGCCCGGCGAATCCCTGGCCGATCTGGCCCGGCATCAGTCCGCCATGGCCGTCTACCTCTCGGCCGGCGACCCCGAAGGCGTGGCCGAGGGTCTGCTTGCCGGCGGCTATCCGCCCGAGACGCCGGTGGCCCTGGCCCACCGCCTGGGCTGGCCCGGCGAAAAACGCCTCTGGACCACCATCGGCGAACTGGCCGCGACCGTGCGCGCCGCAGGCGTCGACCGCCAGACCGTGTTCCTCGTCCTGCCCGGCCAGGGAAGCCGCATCGCCTCAAAACTCTACGATCCCGACTTCAGCCACGGCTGCCGCCCGGCCCGAAGCGACCCTTAAAAATACGGTAGTATTTTTAAGAAGAATAACGGTTTTAGGCTGTTGCCCACGAAACGCCATAGACGCTTTTCGGGGACGTGAAACGTAAAGGAGCCGCCCCATGGAAACCCTGGAACTGCGCACCCCGCGCCGCGAAGCGCTGGTGCGCATCACCCCGGCGCTGGCCGACCTCATCGCCGCCAAAGGCTGGCAGGACGGGGCCGTGGTGGTCTTTTGCCCCCACACCACGGCCGGACTGACCGTCAACGAAGACGCCGACCCCGACGTGGCCACGGACATGGTCATGGCCATGGGCCGGCTCGTCCCCCGCGACGCCGGCTACCGCCACGCCGAAGGCAACAGCGACGCCCACGTCAAGACCACCCTGGTCGGCCCGTCGCTCACGCTCATCGTCTCGGGCGGCCGCCTGCAACTGGGAACCTGGCAAGGCGTCTACCTCTGCGAATGGGACGGCCCCCGAACGCGCAAGGTGTGGGTGCAATGGTTAAGAGGGTAAGAGGGGAAGATGCCTCCGGCGGCTGGGGGCCTGAGGCCCCCAGA
>ALAO01000409.1 GCA_000307955.1 Solidesulfovibrio magneticus str. Maddingley MBC34
GGGGGGTCCGGGGGCCTCAAGCCCCCGGCCGCCGGAGGCATCTTCCCTCTTACCCTCTTCGCTTCTCATCCCTCTCCAGCTCTACCCCTCTATTCCTCGCCCTCTCCCTCTTCCTTCTTGCCGCCCACGGCGCGTTTGTAGCGGCAGCTCTTGCTGGGGCAGGTGATGAGTTCGCCGTCGCGGGTCTTTTTGCGCACGAGGATCTTGGAATCGCACTGGGGGCAGGGTTCGTTTATCGGCCAGTCCCAGACCGCGAAATCGCACTGGGGGTAGGCATCGCAGGCGTAGAACACCTTGCCGCGTTTGGAGCTTTTTTCGACCAGCGTGCCGGAGCAGCCTTCCTTGGGGCAGGGGACGCCGGTGGACAGCGGCTTGGTGTATTTGCAGTCGGGCCAGCCGGTGCAGGCGATGAACCGGCTGCCGGTGCGGGACTTTTTGACCACCAGATCCTTGCCGCAGGTGGGGCAGGCCCCGACCGAGGCGACTTCCTCGGCCTTGCGTTCCCGGGGGATCACCGCGCCGTCCGGGGCGCGGTCGAATTCCTTGGTGTTCTTGCAGTCAGGGTAGCCCGAGCAGCCCAGGAACTCGCCGGCCTTGCCGAAGCGGATGACCATGGGCTTGCCGCACAGCTCGCACTTGACGTCGGTTTCCTTGCCGGCCTTGACCTTGGCCATGTCCTTGGCCGCCTTGGCCAGGGTCGGATTGAAGTCCTCGGTGAAGTCCCGCAGCAGGTTGACCCAGTCGGTGCGGCCGTCGGCCACGGCGTCCAGAGCTTCTTCCATGCCGGCGGTGAACCCGACGTCCATGATCTTGACGAAGTGTTCGGCGAGCAGGTCCGAAACGGTTTCGCCGAGTTCGGAGGGCACGAAGTGCTTTTCCTCCAGCCGGGCGTAGTCGCGGTCAATGAGGGTGGAGATGATGGCGGCGTAGGTGGAGGGCCGGCCGATGCCTTTTTCCTCCAGCTCGCGCACCAGTGAGGCTTCGGTGTAGCGCGGCGGCGGCTGGGTGAACTTCTGTTCCTTCTTGAGTTCGAGCAGCGTGAGTTCCTGGCCCTTGTCGAGCTTGGGCAGGGACTTGGCCTCGTCGCCGGCTTCCTGGCCGTGGACCTTGAGGTAGCCGGGGAAAATGAGGCGCTGGCCCTTGGCCTTGAAAAGCCCCGGCCCGGCCGTGACGTCCACGGCCGTGTCCCAGAACCTCGCCTCGGCCATCTGGGAGGCGACGAAGCGTTCCCAGATGAGCTTGTAGAGGGAGAAGAGGTCCTTGGGCAAAAGGGTCTTGACGTCGGCCGGGGTGATGCGAACATCAATGGGCCGGATGGCTTCGTGGGCGTCCTGGGCTCCGGCCTTGGAGCGGAAATGGCGGGCCTTTTCGGGGTAGTAATCCGGCCCCAGGGCCTCGGTGATGTATTCCCGGGCGGCGTCGCGGGCCTCGTCGGCGATGCGCGTGGAGTCGGTACGCATGTAGGTGATAAGGGCCACCGTGCCGCTGTCGCCGAGTTCCAGGCCCTCGTAGAGCTTCTGGGCCGCGCCCATGGTGCGCTTGGCCGAATAGCCCAGGCGCTGGTTGGCGGCCTGCTGCAGGGTCGAGGTGATAAAGGGCGGCGGCGGGGATTTCTTGCGTTCCTTTTCCGTCACAGCCGTGACGACGAAGGGCTGGCCCATGATGGCCGCTTCGGCGGCGGCGGCGGCCTCGGCGCTGCCGATTTCGAGCTTCTTGCCCTGGTACTTGGCCAGCTCGGCCTCGAACTCCGGGGGCGTGCCGGCGGCGAGCCGGGCCTTGAAATTCCAGTATTCCACCGGCACGAAGGCCCGGCGTTCCTTCTCGCGGTCAACGACCAGGCGCAGGGCCACGGACTGGACGCGGCCGGCCGAGATGCCGCTTTTGACCTTCTGCCACAGGATGGGCGAAACCTTGTAACCCACCAGCCGGTCGAGGATGCGCCGGGCCTGCTGGGAGAGAAAAAGCTTTTCGTTGATGTCGCGGGGATGGGAAAGCGCCTCGCGCACGGCCTTGGCCGTGATCTCGTTGAACTGGATGCGATGCACGGGCACGCCGGCGTCCTGGACGATCTGGGCCACGTGCCAGGCAATGGCTTCGCCTTCGCGGTCGGGGTCGGGGGCGAGATAGATGGTCGAAGCCGAGGCGGCGGCTTCCTTCAATTTGGAAACCACCTTCTGCTTGCCCGGAATGATTTGATATTGCGGCGCGAAATCGTCTTTTTCATCCACACCCAGTTTCTTGGAGGGAAGATCGCGCACATGACCGACGGAAGCTTCCACGGCATAGGCGTTGCCGAGAAACTTCTTGATGGTCTTTACCTTGGCCGGCGACTCGACGATGATAAGGTCCTTTCCCATGGCAGGCGTGCTATAGCCAGCCCGGAGGTGCAAGGCAAGGGTTGCCGTTTGCCCCGGGCCGGGATACTTGCCTATGAGGTTTTCGCGTATGACTTTTTAATAATGATGCACGGCGACGAAATTATCGTCCGCCTCGGAGCCTTCCTTGGAAAACGTCTCCCGCTTCGGCCACGTGGTCATGCTCGGCCCCACCAACGCCGGCAAGTCCACCCTGCTTAACCGCCTCATCGGCCAGAAAATTTCCATTGTCTCGCCCAAGCCGCAGACCACCCGCAACTCGATCAGCGGCATCATCACCCAGGGCGACGTCCAGGCCGTGTTCCTGGACACCCCGGGCCTGCACCGCCAAAAGCGCGGCATCGCCCCGCTTTTGTTGCGTTCGGCCTACGCCGCCCTGGGCCAGGCCGACGTGGTGCTGCTCATTCTCGACGCGGCCCAGTACGCCCGCCGCCTGGACGGCCTGGCCCCGGATCTGCGCCCCATCGTCAAGGCCGTGGGCGACGGCCGGCTGCCGGTGCTCATTGCCCTCAATAAGGCCGACGTGGTGCGCGAAAAGGCCCGGCTGCTGCCGGTCCTGGCCGCCGTGTCCGAAGCCTTGCCGGCGGCCGAGATCTTTCCCATAAGCGCCCTGACCGGCCTTGGCGTGGACGACCTCTTGACCGCGCTGATGGCCCGGCTGCCTCAGGGCGCGCACCAGTTCGACCCGGACGAGGTGTCCACGGCCCCGGTGCGGTTTCTGGCCGCCGAGATCGTGCGCGAGAAGCTCTTTTTGGCCCTTGGCGAGGAGCTGCCCTACTCCACGGCTGTCACGGTGGAGGACTGGGACGAGAAGTCCAAGCCGGGGCTGACGAAAATCCGCGCCGCCATCCACGTGGCCCGGGAAAGCCACAAGCCCATGGTCATCGGCAAGGGCGGCGAGCGCATCAAGGACGTGGGCCAGAAAGCCCGGGCCGACATCGAGGAGATGCTGGGCGGGCAAGTCTTTTTGGAACTGTGGGTCAGAGTGAGCCAGGACTGGACCGACGACCGGGCCTTTTTGCGCGATCTGGGCCTTGGCCAGTAGCTTTTCGGCAGGAGCGGGACTCGTGGACGGGGAAATGGCGAAAACGCGCCTGACGGGCGTTTTGGAGCGAATAGGCGCGGCCTGCCGGGCTTGCGGCCGCGACCCCTCGGAAGTGACGCTGGTGGCGGTGTCGAAATTCCACGACGCTGCGGCCGTGGCCGAGCTGGCCGCCTGCGGCCAGACCATCTTCGGGGAATCCTACATCCAGGAGGCCCTGCCCAAGATCGAGGCCGCGCCGGCCGGGCTGTCCTGGCATTTCATCGGCCATCTCCAGCGCAACAAGGCCAAGCTGGCCGTGGGGCGCTTCGACCTGATCCATACGGTGGACAATGTTGAACTGGCGCATATATTGCAAAAAAGAGCGGCGGACCAGCAGCTGACCCAGGCCGTGTGCCTGCAGGTCAACGTGGCCGGGGAAGCGCAAAAGTCCGGCGTCGCGCCGGAGGGCCTGGACGCCCTGGCCGAAGCCGTGGCCGAATGCCCGAACCTGCGCCTCGACGGGCTCATGGTCATCCCGCCGGTCTTCGACGACCCCGAAGGGGCGCGGCCGGCCTTTGCCCGGCTGCGCCAGCTGCGCGACGCCTTGGCCTCCCGCCTAGGCCGGCCGCTGCCCACGCTCTCCATGGGCATGAGCGGCGACCTGGAAGCGGCCGTCACCGAAGGGGCCACCCATGTCCGGGTGGGCACGGACCTGTTCGGCCCGAGAACCTGATCCACGGAGGGAACCATGGCTGATCCAGCTCCCGAAGAACAACCCAAAAAGAAAAAATCCGGCCTCATCAAATATATCATCCTGGTCGTGCTGCTGCTGGTCCTCGGCGGCGGCGGCTACTTCGCCTACCTGACCTTTTTCGCCGCCAAGCCGCCGGCGGCCGCGCCGCCGGCCGAAGGGGCCGCGCCGGCCGAAGCGCCCAAGGCCGACGCCCACGGCGAGGCCAAACCGGCCGAGAAAAAAGCCGAGGGCGGACACGGCGAGGCCAAAAGCGAGGCCAAGGGCGGCGGCGGGCACGGCGGCGGCAAGGACAAGGCCGCCTCGAACAACGTCCCCCTGCCCCCCTTCGTGGTCAACCTGGCCGACCCCAACGCCCGGCGCTACCTCAAGGTCGTGCTCGAAGTGGAAGTGACCAGCAACCCGGAACTGCTTGAAGAAAACAAGGCCAAGATCCGCGACGCCCTGCTCATGCTTCTGTCCTCCAAGAACTCGCAGGACTTGAGCACCCTTGAAGGCAAGATCCTGCTGCGCAAGGAAATCGTGGATCGCCTCAACCAGGCCATCGGCCAGCCCAAGGTCTCCCGGGTCTATTTCACGGATTTCGTCATCCAATAACCCACCGCGCCGCCGCGAGGTAGCACCATGACTCCCGACGACATCGACCAGGACAAACTCGCCGCCGAATGGGCCGCCGCCCTGGATGACCAGGACGACAAATCGGCCTCCCAAAACGACATCGACGCGCTCTTTGACCAGCCTTCCGGCGGCGGAGGCGGCGGAGGCGGAGGCGGCGGCGACGACGCCCTGGCCGCCGAATGGGCCGCCGCCCTGGCCGACGAGGAAGAAACCTCCATCAAGCGCGAACGCGACCAGGAAGCCATGTCGCGCCAAAGCGCCAAGGCCAAGTTCAAGGACATGACCCCGGAAGCCAAGGCCCAGCGGCCGGACAATATCCGCCGCGACCTCGACTTCATTCTGGACATTCCGCTGGACGTTTCGGCCGAACTGGGGCGCACCAAGCTTTTGATCAACGAACTCCTGCAACTCGGCCAGGGCTCGGTCATCGAACTCAACAAGCTGGCCGGCGAACCGCTGGAAATCTACGTCAACGGCAAACTCGTGGCCCGGGGCGAGGCCGTGGTCATCAACGAAAAATTCGGCGTGCGCCTGACCGACATCATCAGCCCCATCGAACGGGTGAAGCAGCTTGCCTGATCCCACCGCAGCCGCTCCCCTGCCCTCGGTCGAGTACGGCCTGACCGGCGTAGCCCTCAAGATGGGCCTGACCCTGGCCGTGCTGCTCGGGGTCATCTTCGCCGCCTTCTGGCTGCTTAAGCGCTACGGCCCCAAGATCGGCCTGGGTCCGGGCGGACGCGGCGGCATGTTGCGGCTTGTGGACCATCTGGCCGTGGGACCCAAAAAATCCGTGGTGGTGGTGCGGTTCTTGAATAAAGACCTAGTGCTCGGAGTCACCGACCATTCCATCACCCGTCTCGCCGAGGTCGACCATGCCGCAAACGCCGATTTCGCCGACGCCCTGGCCGCCAAGACGGCCCAGACCGATGACGCGCCCTAGCCGCCTGTTGGCCCTGGCCTTTTTCGGGACGCTGCTGGCTGTCCCGGCCCTGGCCCTGGCCCAGGACGCGCCGTCGCTGTCCCTGTCCCTGGCCGCCGGACAGACCTCGCCCGAACGCGTCTCCACCCTGCTCGAAATCCTTTTCGCCCTGACCGTCCTGTCCCTGGCTCCGTCGTTCGTGCTGACCGTCACCTCGTTTACCCGCATCATCGTGGTGTTTTCCTTCCTGCGCCAAGCCATGGGCGTGCAGCAGGTGCCGCCGACGCAAATCCTGGCCAGCCTCGCCATTTTTCTGACGGCCGTCATCATGTACCCCACCGGCAAGGCGATAAACGACAACGCCCTGCAACCCTACATGAACGAGGAAATCGGCTTCACCGAGGCCCTGAAAAAAGCCGAAGCCCCGCTTCGCGAATTTCTCTTCAAACACACCCGCGAAAAAGACCTGTCGGTCTTCTACACCATCACCAAGATGGAACGGCCCAAGGACAAGACCGAAGTGCCGACCACCATGCTGGCCGCCGGGTTCATGATCAGCGAACTCAAAACCGCGTTCACCATCGGCTTTCTCATCTATATCCCGTTTCTCATCCTCGACATGGTCATCTCGTCGATTCTGCTGGCCATGGGCATGATGATGCTGCCGCCGGCCACCATCGCCATGCCGTTCAAACTGCTGTTGTTCGTGCTCGTGGATGGTTGGGGACTGATCGTGGCCTCGCTGGTCAACTCGTTTACGACGCAGTAGGGTAGAGAAGAGATGGGAAGAGAAGAGGCCTCCGGCGGCCAAAGGGGCTGAGCCCCTTTGG
>ALAO01000410.1 GCA_000307955.1 Solidesulfovibrio magneticus str. Maddingley MBC34
GGGGATCATCCCCCCGGCCGCCGGAGGCATTCTTTTCCCTGTCGCTACCCGCTATCCCGACATGGCCTGGGTGCGGACGAATTCGCCTAGGGCCTTGTCTTCCTTGGTGATGTGGCTGATGAACCACTCCTTGAGAAAGACCAGGATGTCGGCCAGCATCTGTTCGCTGACCACGCCGAATTCCTTTTCGATCTCGAAAAAGATGACATGGTTGGCGAACAGTTCGTGCTGTTGGCGGTGGGCGTCGAGTTCGGGGTAGCCGAGATCGAGCATGAGTTCGGTTTCGAGATCGAAGTGATCGTGGAGATAGGCGCGCAAGAACGACAAGGCCTTGGCGGCGTCGGCCTCTTCGGCCTGTCCCTGCCGGGCGGCCAGATCATTGATGAGGCGGATGATGGCCTGGTGCTGTTCGTCGATCTCCGCCACGCCCACGGCCAGGGAAGCGTCCCATTCGATCATTGCGTGTTCTCCAAAGCCTGGGGCCGATGGGGCGCGACCGGCCCTGGCCAGACCCAGACGGGGTGATGCGAAGCAGGTTTCGGCAATCCCCCCCCCGGGCTCACGGCCCTGTGCCCGCTACGCGCGCAAGGGGCTGTCACGGGGGAATGCGCCAACATATTCAGCTGTCTATGCACCATGCCATAGCCAGGAATCATGTCAAGACGAGGCGAATCGCCAGAAAATGGATTCGCCAAACGGCATTGTTGCGAAAGGCTTCCCATAAAGCCTTACGGTGGGTTACTCTTGGCGTGTCATGCCGTTTTGACCTTTTACTTGGAGATGGCCATGGTTCGCTTGCATAGGCTGTTGGTTCTCGGCCTGCTGTTGCTCGTTTGTCTGCCCGCCTGCCGCACGGCCGGCCCCTCGACCCCGGCGGCGGCCGGACCCGGCGGTGCGGCCCCGGCCGTCCAGACCGGGAAATCGCCCCTGGCCGGTTCCCGCCAGCTTGTCTTGGTGGTGACGGAAAGCTTCGACGACAATCAGGCCCGCATGCGTCGCTTTGAACGCTCGGGGACGGGCGCTTGGCGGCCGGTCGGCGACGACGTGGCCGTGACCCTTGGGAAAAATGGCCTGGCTTGGGGCCGGGGCCTGCACGGCCAGACGCCCCTTGGCCCGGGACCGGTCAAAGTGGAGGGCGACGGCCGCTCGCCGGCCGGCGTGTTCGCCTTTGGCACGGCCTTCGCCTATCGCCCGGAAGACTTGTGGCAGCCGGCCAAGATGCCGATGCACCGGGTCACGGACCAGACGGTGTGTGTGGAGAGCATCAATTCCCGCTGGTACAATCGCATCGTGGATGAAAACACCGTTCCGGCCGTGGACTGGTCCTCGCCCGACCGGATGCTGCGCCCCGATGGCCTGTACCGCTACGGCCTCCTGGTGGACCACAACGCGCCGGACACCAAGCCCGGGGCAGGGTCGTGCATCTTCTTTCACCTGTGGCGACGGCCCGGCGCGCCGACGGCCGGCTGCACGGCCATGAACGAAGCGGCCATGCTGGCTGTGCTGGCCTGGCTGGACGCCGCCCAAAAGCCTGTTGTCGTGCAGCTGCCCCGGGCGGAGCTGGAACGCCTGGCCCCGGCCTGGGGCGCGGCTGAACTCGTTGCCCTGCGCCAAACGTCTGGGGAGTAGTGTCGCGTCCGCGAAAAGCGCATAGGGTGTTTTGTAGTCAACGAGCTAAAACCATTTGTTTTTCTTAAAAAATACTATCGTAT
>ALAO01000411.1 GCA_000307955.1 Solidesulfovibrio magneticus str. Maddingley MBC34
GGGGGATGATCCCCCCCGGACCCCCTCGACGGGAAAAGGGGGCAAAGGGCTGCCCCTATGACCAGGGTCCGGGAGGGAACGCCCCCCCGGACCCTGGCTTTTTGTCCGTCGTTACTTGCCCTTCGGCTTTCGGGCGTCTTCGATCTTCCAGGCCCACACGGCCATGGCGATGGCCACGCAGAGCAGCCCGGCCAGGGCATGGAACACCCCGGCGATGCCGGCGGCCAGGGCGGCCGGCGGGGCGCTGGCGAATTCGGCGTGGTCGGCGATGGAGCCGGTGGCGTGGACGATGCCGGAGAAGATCGTGGCCACCAGCGGCAGCCCGGTGGATTGCCCAAACACCCGGGCGTAGTTGGCCAGCCCCGAGCCGACGCCCAGGCGGTGCGGCGGCATCTGCCCCATGATGGACGTGTTGTTGGGGGCCTGGAAGATGCCGATGCCCAGGCCCACCGGCATGGTGCGCAGCAGATAGCCCCACCACGGCGTGTGTTCGGTGAGCGTCCCCAGGGCCAGGCAGCCGCCGGTCAGGACCACCAAACCCAGCAGGCTCATGCCCCGCGCCCCGTAGCGGTCGGCCAGGCTGCCGGACACCGGGGCGGTCACGGCCATGGAAGCCGGCAGGATCATGAGCAAGAGCCCCACTTGGGTGACGCTGTAGCCTTGGCCCGCTTGCAGGAAAAACGGCATGATGAAACCGCTGGCTCCGGTGACGAAGACCAGGGTGGCCATGGCCAGGGGCAGGGAGATGAGCGGGTTGGTGAAAAGGGTCAGGTCGAGCATGGGGGCCGGGCTTTTGCGCTCCACCTGAATGAAGGCGGCAAGGCCCAGGGCGCTGGCCGCCAGCAGGCTCAAGGCCGTGGCATCGGTCGGGCCATGGCGCTGCATGAAGGTCATGCCCAGGCAGTAGCAGGCCAGGGTCAGGCAGGCGATGGCCGCGCCGGGCAGATCGAAGCGCTCGCCCCGGCGTTGGGGCGGCAGCGACGGCATGAAGCGGATGACGGCAAAGAGGGCGAGCAAGCCCAGGGGGATGTTGAGCAGGAAAAGTGCGCGCCAGCCAAGCAGGCCAATGAGCACGCCGCCCATGGGCGGGCCGATCATGAGCCCCATGGCCACGGTGGCGCCGATGAACCCCAGCGCCCGGCCGCGGCTGGACGGCGGGGCGATCTGGGTGACGATGGCCATGCCCAGCGCCTGGCTCATGGCCGCGCCAATGCCCTGCATGGCCCGAAAGGCGATGAGCCAGGAGACCGACGGAGCCAGGCCGCAGCACAGCGAGGCCAGGAGAAACAGCACCAAGCCAGCGCCGAAGATCCGTCTCTTGTCGTACATGTCGCCTAGGCGCGAGACCAGCAGCAACAGGCTGGCGATGACCAGCACGTAGCTTAAAATAACCCACTGGATGGTGGCGAAGTCCGTGGCCAGGCTTTCGGTCAGGGTGGGCAGGGCCACGTTGACGATGCTCATGTCAAGCGTCGCCATGAACACCATGATGTTGACCCCGATCATGGCCAGGGCCGGGCGCGGGGTCGGGACATGGCCGGCTGGGGCAGTATGGTCTTGCATGAAAACGGTCTTCCTTGGCTGGTCGATGCCGCCGTGTACCCCAACGGGGGACGGCGGGGAAGGGGATTATCCGGCGGTCGGCAGGCGGTGGTCCAGGGAGCCGTTGGTCACGGCGGCAAAGAGCCACTGGGTGAAGCGGGCCAGACTGTCCGGGTCGCAGCCACGGGACAGGGGATGGCGGGCCAGCAGCCGGTCCATGGCCGGCGGCAGGGCGGCCGGTCCCGCCTCTCCCGGCAGCCGGGAATGGGCGGCGAGCTTTTGGCCGAGGAGATTGACGCCCCGGTCCAGGAGCAGTTGCAGCGGAATGGGGCAGCTGAGCTGCCATTCGAGGTCAATAAAGCGCACGTCGCCGGTGGCCGGATGGCGCAGGACGTTGCCGGGATGGGCGTCGAGCAGGCTGCCGGACAGCCACGGCCCGGCCATGGCGGCGGGGTAGAGTTCCCGGCCCAGATGGTCGCGGCAAAAGGCGGCAAAGGCCTCGGCCGCTCCGGGCATGGCCGGCCTGGCTCGGGAGGCAGCCAGCTCCATCCACTCGACGGCCAGCCGGCCGGCCCCGACTGGATCGCCGTCTTCCACGGCGTCCAGCACCAGCTCCAGATAGCTGGCGTAGCCCAGGCGGTAGGGCTCGGAGGCCTTGACGCTCTGGCGGCCGGCGGCAAAAACGGCCGGCGGCCGGCCGTGGAGGTTGCGCCGGGTGACGGTGACGCCGCCCGCGCCGTTGTCGATAAACCGCGTCATGGTCTGGAAATGCGGCGGGCAGGAATCGGCGTTGACGGCCACGGCCAGGGTCGCCGCGTTGGCGGCCAGCAGGGGCGCGTCGGCGCTCGGCGCGGCCAGGACGAGAAAGGAATTCATGAAATGGCCGGCCACGCCGCCGGCCAGGGCCGAGCGCGCAAAGGCCCGTTCGGCGAAGGCCGGAACGGCCCGGCCGCCGGGATCGGCCGTGGGCAGCTCCAGCAGGGGCAGGGCGGAAAAACCGGGCAGGGTCAGCGCCCGCTCGGACAGGACGCTGTCGGGCATCTTGTAGTCCGGGGACGGATAGTGCCAGCTTGTGGCGGCAAACCCGGCCCGGACCAGCATGGCGGCCAGGGTCGGGCGGTCGAAGGTGCGCACGCCCGGATTGCCGGGGTAGCCGTTGAGCCCGTCGTAGGGCCGGCCGGTGTGGTCCTCGGGCAGGCCGGCCAGGTACTTGTGGCCCATGCGGTTTTCGATGGCCAGCACCAGGCAGCCGTTCGGAGCAAGATAGCGCCGGGCTTCGGCCAGGAGCTTGTGGTAGGGCTCGGGGCCGTCCACGAAGGCCCCGGCGTACTCCAGGACGCCAACCAGCGTGACCACGTCGAAGCAGCCGTCGTAGGGCAGGCCCACGGCGTTGGCCGTGACCACGTCCAGATTGGCGGCGTCGGGCAGGCGCGCCTTGATGACGGCGGCCCGCTCCGGTGCGCCCTCCACGGCGGTGACGGCCTGGGGGAGGCTCGCCAGATGGGCGGTCAGCGCGCCGCAGCCGGCCCCGAGTTCCAGGATGCGGCCGGTCGGGCCGAAATCCAGCCAGGAGAGCAGGGTCTTGCGGCGCGGCGAGAGATGGTAGCGCACGGCCCAGGGCGCGTCCTTGGGGTAGAGCTCGTATTCGTTGACCCGATGGTCGCCAAAAAAACGCAGCAGCCAAGCTTCCGAACCGTCGCTGTAGGCCACGGCCGGGGCCGCTTGTCGGTCCTTGGGGTCTTTATCGTCGTCGGCCATCCGCCGGTCCTCGTGCCGCGTCCGGCAAGCCGGAGCGGACGTGTTCAGAGTGCCGCGCGCCGCCAGTCGCGGCGCTGCCAAAAACCGCCGCCCGCGCGACAGCAAGCCCAGGCTAGTGTCGCGTTCGCAAAAAGCGCATACGGTTTTTTGTAGTCAACACGCTAAAACCATTTATTTTTCTTAAAAAATACTCTCGTATT
>ALAO01000412.1 GCA_000307955.1 Solidesulfovibrio magneticus str. Maddingley MBC34
CAAAGGGGCTCAGCCCCTTTGGCCGCCGGAGGCACTCTTCCTCTTCCTCTCCTCCTCTCGCTCCTACACGGCCACCGGCTGCGGCAGCGGCGGCAGCGCGTTGCCGAGGACCTTGGCCGTGCGCAGGATGGCGGCTTCGTCGAAGGCGCGGCCGAAGAGCTGCATGCCGATGGGCATGGCCGAGGTCGTGCCCAGGCCCACGGGCATGGACAGGCCGGGCAAGCCGGCGAGGTTCAGGGAAATCGTGAAGATGTCGCTCAAGTACATCTGCAGCGGATCGTCGCTCATCTGGCCGATGGTGAAGGCGGCGAAGGGCGAGGTGGGGCCGCAGATGACGTCGCATTTTTCGAAGGCGGCAAGGAAATCCTGGCGTATGAGGCGGCGGACCTGGGCGGCCTTGCGGTAGTAGGCATCGTAGTAACCGGCCGAGAGGACGTAAGCGCCAATCACGATGCGGCGCTGGACTTCGGGGCCGAAGCCCTTGGAGCGCGAGAGTTCGTAAAGTTCCTCCAGGGACTGGGCTTCGGGGGCGCGGTAGCCGTAGCGCACGCCGTCGAAGCGGGCCAGGTTGGAGGAGGCTTCGGCCATGGCCACGATGTAGTAGGTGGCCACGGCGTAGGGGGTGTGGGGCAGCGACACGGGCACGACTTTCGCGCCCAGGGATTTGGCCGTGTCCACGGCGACCCGGCAGGCGTCGCGCACTTCGGCGTCCACGCCTTCGCCCCAGTATTCGTCGGGCAGGCCGATGGTCAGGCCGGCCAGATCGGCCGCGCCGGCCAGGATGGCCTCGAAGTCGGGCACGTCGCGGGGGGCGGAGGTGGAGTCCTTGGGGTCGTGGCCGGCGATGACGCCGAGCACGGCGGCGGCGTCGTCGGCGGTGCGGGTCAGCGGCCCGATCTGGTCGAGGCTGGAGCCGTAGGCGACCAGCCCGTAGCGGGAGACGCGGCCGTAGGTGGGCTTTATGCCGACGGCGCCGCAAAAGGCGGCGGGCTGGCGGATGGAGCCGCCGGTGTCGGTACCCAGGGCGGCGAAGCACTGGCCGGCGGCCACGGCGGCGGCGGACCCGCCGCTGGAGCCGCCGGGCACCTTGCCCAGGTTCCAGGGGTTGGCCGTGACCTTGTAGGCGGAATTTTCCGTGGACGAGCCCATGGCGAATTCATCCATGTTGGCCTTGCCGAGGATGACGGCCCCGGCGGCGCGCATTTTCTCGATGCAGGCGGCATCGTAGAAGGGCGTGAAATTTTCCAGGATCTTGGAGCCGCAGGTGGTGGGCGCGTCCTTGACGCAGATGGCGTCCTTGACCAGGACCGGCACGCCCCACAGGCGCTGGTCGGGATCGGGGCCGGCGGCGTCCAGGGCCTTGGCGGCGGCCAGGGCGGCCTCGGCGTCGTAGTGGAGCAGCGCGTGTATTTTCGGCTCGGTGGCTTCGATGCGGGCCAGGCAGGCGCTGGTGGCCTCGACGGCGGAGAGTTCCTTGCGGGCGAGCTTGTCGCGCAGGGCGGTCAGGGACAGGGTGGTGATGTCGGACATGGAAAAACCCTTCAGGCCGTCGCCGGGCCGTCAAGGCCGGGCTGGCTGGCGTGGCGTCAAATGTGGAGGGGCGGAGCCGCCCCGCGCCTACACGATCTTGGGGACGATGAAGAACTGGCCGTCGGTGGCCGGGGCGTTGGCCAGGATCTGGTCGCGGGAGCAGCCCTTGGCCGCCACGTCGGCCCGCATGGGCGTTTCGTGGGTCACGGGGCTGTACAGCGGCTCCACGCCGGCCGTGTCCACCGAGCCAAGCGTTTCCATGTAGGCCAGGATGCCGTCCATCTGGCCGGCGAAACGTTCGAGCTTGTCGTCGTCCAGGCGCAGCCGCGCCAGCTTGGCCACCTTGGCCGCGTCTTCGGAAGAGATGGGCATGACGTCGTTATCCTTGGGGTTGGGAAATCGAAATCGCCTGGCGATGGGCCGGAACTGGCGCGGCCGGCGCGGGCTGGGCCGGGACCGGCTGGCTCGGCTGGGCCGGAACGCCGGGGGTGGTTGGCGTCGTCGGCACGGCCGGGACCGGCGAATAGGACTGCTCGTTTTCCGGGGCCGGATTTTCCAGCGCCTTTTGCCGGATGGCGTTCAAGCGCTGGCGGAAGCCTTCGGGATCGAGCAGCACCGGACCGGTGACCGAGGGCCTAAACAGATACATGGACACATGGGCCTTGCCGTCGGGACCGTAAGACAGCGGGGCCATGCTGAAGTCCATGCCGGTCGCGGCCTGGGCCAGCCGGGCGCTGACGTCCTGAGGCGGCAGGCCTTGGGGCAGACGGCCCAGGCGCGCGGCCATGCGGGCGAAGTCAAAGCCCACGGCCTCCCACATGTCGGGATGCTCCACGCCCTGGGCGCGCATGGCGGCCACGAGCTGCTGGGTGGCCTGGCCTTGATTTTCGGGCCACCAGGCGCCGGGGCACACGGCCAGACGGTAGTTCTGGATGTTGATCTGGGCCTTGGTGGCGGCGGCCCGGTACAGGGCCTCGGTCCACAGCTGCGGCCCGAGGATCAGCAGATCCTCGACGCGGTTCTTGAAAAAGGAGGGCAGCACCTTGTCGGCCCTGGCCCATTCGTCGGGCAAAAACACCGCGCCGAATCCGGGACGGCCGCTGCCGGTGTGCAGCATGTCGGCCACGGCAGTTTCCCAGCTGGCCGGGTCCTGGGGATTGTAGACGCCGGTGGCGGTGATCTGCGCGCTGATCTTGGAGGCGGCCAGGGCAAAGGCGTCGCCCATGGTCTGGCCGTAGCGGTCGCCGGGGCGCAGCACGGCGAATTGGTTGATGCCGTAGTCGCCGTTTGCCAGCCGCAGCAGGGCGTCGATCTCGTCCTCGGGGCTGGGGAAAAAGCGCCAGGCGTCCACGCCTTCCCGGGCATCGCTCAGCGACGGCATGAAGGCCACGAACACCCGGGTCGGCAACATGCCGGCGGTTTCGAGTTCCTTGAGCGTCAGCCGGTGCATGGGGCCGCCGACCACGGTGACCTCGGGCGGCAGGTTGCGCACGGCGTCGATCCAGCCGGGCTGGGTGGCGTCGATGACATGGACGTCCAGGGGCGTGCCGGCTTTTTCCAGCTGTTCCTGGGCGGCCTTGACGCCTTTTTGCACCCGGCCGCCGAATTCCCTGAACGGGCCGCCCAGGGGCAGCAGCATGGCGATGGAATTGGCGAAGGCTGGTTTGGGCGGCGGCGTCGGCTCGGGCTGGACCACCGGCGTAGGGGGCGGGGTCGGCGTCGGCCCGGGAGCCGGCTGGGAGGAACCGAAAAAGCTCCCGGCGCAACCGGCGAGCGAAGCGGCGAGAAAACAGGCGACAAGCCCGGCAACCAGGCGCGGGGCAAAGGGGCGATGCGAAGTCGTGACATTCATTGGGCGAACCGGGGTTTGGCGGCCGGGCCGCCGTGGCGTGAGGGCACAAAAAAAGCCCGACCCGTCCGGGGACGGGTCAGGCTTCTCGATACGCGCAATGGCCGGCGAAGGCAAGCCCGCGCGGGACTGGTCGTTATTTCACTTCGGTGTAGTCGGCGTCGACCACGTCGTCGTCGCCGCCGGCCTTGCCGCCGGGCTGTCCGCCGGCCGCGCCGGCCTGGGGACCGCCGGGCTGTCCGCCCTCTTCGGCCTTTTGCTGGTAGAGCTTTTCCGCCAGCTTGTGCGAGGCCTGGGACAGGTCGTCGGTGGCGCGCTTGATCGCGTCGGCGTCCTCGCCCTTGAGGGTTTCCTTGACGTTGTTGAGCTTGGCCTCGATCTCGCCCCGGGTCACACCGTCGATCTTCTCGCCGAGTTCCGCCAGGGACTTCTCGGTGGTGTAGACCAGGGTGTCGGCCTGGTTGCGGATCTCGATGAGCGCCTGCTTCTTCTTGTCGTCCTCGGCGTGGGACTCGGCGTCCTTGATGAGCTTTTGGATGTCGGCTTCCGACAGGCCCGAGGAGGCCGTGATGCGGATGGACTGCTCCTTGCCGGTGCCGGTGTCCTTGGCCGAGACGTTGACGATGCCGTTGGCGTCGATGTCGAAGGTGACCTCGATCTGGGGGATGCCCCGGGCCGCCGGCGGCAGGCCGGTCAGCTCGAAGCGGCCAAGGGTCATGTTGTCGTTGGCCATGGGCCGCTCGCCCTGGAGCACGTGGATGGACACCGAGGGCTGGTTGTCGGCCGCCGTGGTGAACACCTGGCTCTTGCGAGTCGGGATGGTGGTGTTGCGCTCGATGAGCTTGGTGAACACGCCGCCCAAGGTCTCGATGCCCAGCGACAGCGGGGTCACGTCCAGGAGCAGCACGTCTTTGACGTCGCCGGCCAGGATGCCGCCCTGGATGGCCGCGCCCATGGCCACGACCTCGTCGGGGTTGACCGAGCGGTTGGGCTCCTTGCCGAAGAACTCCTGCACGGTCTTGGAGACCAGGGGCATGCGGGTCATGCCGCCGACCAGCACGACTTCGTCGATGTCGGAAGCCTTGAGGCCCGCGTCGGCCAGGGCCTTGCGGCAGGGCTCGACGGTGCGCTTGACCAGGTCGTCGACCAGGGATTCGAGCTTGCCGCGAGTGATCTTCACCATCATGTGCTTGGGACCGGAGGCGTCGGCCGTGATGAACGGCAGGTTGACCTCGGTCTCCATGGCGGTGGACAGTTCTTTCTTGGCTTTTTCGCCGGCTTCCTTGAGACGCTGCAGGGCCATGCGGTCTTGGGACAGGTCGATGCCGTTCTCTTTCTTGAACTCGTCGACCAGATAGCTGATGACGCGATGGTCGAAGTCCTCGCCGCCAAGGAAGGTGTCGCCGTTGGTGGCGCGCACTTCGACGACGTTGTCGCCGACTTCGAGGATGGAGATGTCGAAGGTGCCGCCGCCAAGGTCGAAGACCGCGATCTTCTCGTTGGCCTTTTTATCGAAGCCGTAAGCCAGGGAAGCGGCCGTGGGCTCGTTGATGATGCGTTTGACCTCAAGGCCGGCGATGCGGCCGGCGTCCTTGGTGGCCTGGCGCTGGGCGTCGTTGAAGTAGGCCGGCACGGTGATGACGGCTTCGGTGACGGGCTCGCCGAGATAGGCCTCGGCGTCCTTTTTGAGCTTGCCCAGGATAATGGCCGAGATCTCGGCCGGGCTGTACTTCTTGCCCTCGACCTCGACATAGGCGTCGCCGCCCTGGCCCTCGACGATCTTGTAGGGGCAGTGGGCCAGCCAATGGGTGACCTCGGGGGCGTCGAAACGGCGTCCCATGAGGCGCTTGATGGCGAAGATGGTGCGCTCGGGATTGGTCACGGCCTGGCGCTTGGCGATCTCGCCGACCAGCCGCTCCTTGGTAAAGGCCACAATGGACGGGGTGGTGCGTCCGCCTTCGGGGTTGGTGACGCACTTCGGGTCCTTGCCCTCCATGACATAAACGCAGGAGTTGGTGGTCCCGAGGTCGATCCCGATGATTTTACCCATATCAGCCTTTCCTCCTTATCATTGCCTGTATGTGCTTGTGCCTTGCGGCGCGGTATTTCGCGAACGAATGCTATATAAGCCCCGTTTTCGGCGAGTAAAGGGGCTGTCTTGAAAAAACGATTTATTGCGCCTTGTTGACCATGACCTTAGCCGGGCGCAGCAGCCGGCCGCGCAGCATATAGCCGCGCTGGACCACCTGGGCCACGGCGTCTTCGGCCAGGCCGGCCACGTTGGCCACGCCGATGGCTTCGTGGGTCTCGGGGTCGAAGGGCTCGCCGGCCGCGCCGAATTCCGTGACGCCGTGGCGGGCCAGGATGTCGATGAAGGCCTTGCGGGTCATGTCCACGCCGACGACGAAGTCCTTGCAGGCGTCGTTGCCGCGTCCGTGGGCCAGGGCCAGGTCGAGGTGGTCGAGCACCGGCAGCAGCTCCGAGACCAGGCTTTCGGTGGCGTATTTCTGGAAATCTTCTTTTTCCTTGATGAGCCGCTTCTTCAGATTTTCCGTCTCGGCCAGGGCGCGCAGGCGCTTGTCGGCTTCGGCGGCGAGTTCGGCGCGCAGGCGTTCGATGGTGTCCTCCGGGGTGGCCGGGGTTTCCTCGGCCGGGGTTTCGGGGGCGGTTTCGGCGTCTGGCAGTTTTTCCTCAGGGACCATGATTCCTCCACAACAAACGTTTGGGCGCGACGAAAAGCCCAGGCAGGCCCGGGCGGTCGCGGACGGGGCGAGGCTAATAGTGCCGATCGAGCAACCGGGTGAGCGCCCCGGCGGTGTAGTTCACCACCGGAACGAGCCGGGCGTAATCCATGCGCAGGGGGCCGATGAGGCCGATGGCGCCCTGGGTGCTGGTCCCCGTCCCATAGGGAGCGGTGATGACCCCGAGGTCGGCCAGGGCGGCCTGATCCGACTCATCGCCGAGTATGATGACCGTTTTAAGCTCGTTTACGGTTTTGTCCAGAAGGTCGAGCAAAATCGTGCGCTCTTCCAGGACGCGCATGAGCTCGCGCATGTGTTCGGCGTCGGTGAATTCGGGCTGGGCCAGAATGTTGGGCGTGCCGTCGACAATGACCTCGCTGGCCGGGGCGCGCTCCTGCTCGAAGGCCGAGCGGGCCATGGTCAGGGCGCGCAGGCACAGGGCATTGAGCGAACGCCGGGCCTCTTCCATCTCGCGCACGATGCTGGCCCGGACTTCGGCCAGGGTGCGGTCGGTGAAGAGATGGTTGAGGTAATTGGCGCACACGACCAGATCGTCGGCGGTGACGTCCGGGGTGGTCTCGATGACGCGCTTGCGCACAAGCCCGCCCTGGAGCACCAGGATGACCATGACCAGGCCGGGGTTGAGCAGGGAAAAATCGATGCGCTTAAAACGCGCGCCGGCCGGATTGGGGGCGATGACCACCGACACCTGGAGCGACAGGCCGGACAGCAGCCGTGAAGTCTGGCGCAGCACCTCGTCTATCTCCAGGCCGGCCAGGGTGAGGTTGTCGCGGATGCGGCGCATCTGCTCCTCGCCCAGGGGGGCCACCCGCATGACCGAATCGAGATAGAGCCGGAAAGCCTTGGCCGTGGGCACGCGGCCGGCCGAGGTATGGGGCTGTTCCAGATAGCCGGCCTCGGTGAGGTCGGCCATGATGTTGCGGATGGAGGCGGCGGAAAGGCCGAGCGAACTGCGCTTGGACACGATGCGGGAACCCACGGGCGCGGCTGAAGCGACGTAGGCTTCGATGATGGTGGTCAGGACTTCCCGTTCGCGTTCGGCAAGAGGCATGGCGCGTCCCCGTTTGGCACTCGTGGCTTTCGAGTGCCAAACGGGTAACAACCCAATGGCCCAGTGTCAAGGGAGAGGCCGGAAAAAGCCCGGCATCCTGCGGTAATCACGAATGTTTTGCGTTGGGGACGAAGGAGGGCGAAAGTGCGTCCCCTTTGGGGGGGCCGGCGCGCCGCGGCTTGCACGCCGGCCGCCGCCCCGTGGGTGGGGCGGCCATGGAGCCGAGAGATATTGGCAGGCGGCGGCGGTCCCGCTTTTCGCCTGTCGCGGCGGGCGTAACCCGAGCGGCCAGGGGGCCTTGATGCGGCGGCGCGGACCGGGCGGCTTCGTGTAGCGTCCCTTAAAAAATACGAGAGTATTTTTTAAGAAAAACGCATGCTTTTACGCTGTTGCCGACGAAATGCCTTATGCGCTTTTCGTGGACACGACCTAGTCCTGGCCGGGCAGCAGGCCCGCGGGGTCGGGGCCGGCGTTGGTCGGGGCCGGCCGCAAGTCGCCTTCCAGGGCGGCCCACAAGGCTACATGGGCCTGGCGGGCGGCTTCGTCCGAAGGCCGGGAGTCGTGCATCAGCGCCGAGGTCTGCACGATGTCGCGCAGTTCGCGGAACCCCTCCCGGGCGGTCAACACGGCCGAGGCGGCCGGCGACACCCGGGGCAGGATCTGGCCCAGGCCGGCCAGGGATGTTCTGGCCTGGCGGGCCTCCTGGCGGCTGGGCGAGGCGTCGGCCAGCACGGCGCAGTAGCCGAGGCAGGCGGACAGGGCGACGGCGACGACGGAACGGGAAAGGCGCATGGCTGCTCCAGTTTGGCCGGCGTTGCGACTGCCGGCGCTACTAAGTCATATCATCTGATGTTTGTGCTGCCACGATCCCGCACAGGCAGGGCCATCCTTGGACGGCAACGGAGCAGCTCCATCATATCATCTGCTGTTTTTCGGCGGGCCGCTCCAGGCGGGTGACAGTCGCCGCGCACAAGCTGATCTGCTGTCTTATCATCTGACGTTTGTCAACCGCAAAAAAAACGTGCCTGGACTATTCTTCCAAGGCCCTGATGTCGCTGGTGAAGTGGTCGAGGCCTTCCATGGCGAAGCGGGCCGCTTCCGGGCCGTCCTGGCGGGTGATGGCGTCGAGGAGGCCGTTGTGGATGTGGTCTTGATAGCGGTTGACGCCGACGTCGGCGATGAGGTGGTCGAGAAAATCCTGAAAAACCATGCAGAAGCTACGGTACAGGTCGGCCAGCAGGCTGTTGCCGCTGGCGGCGGCCACGGCGGAGTGGAAGGCGATGTCAGCGGCCACGTAGCCGTGGGTGTCACCGGCGGCCACGGCGGCTTTCTTGCGGGCCAGGCAATCGCGCATGGTTTCCAGGTCGGCTTCGGTGCGGTTGCCGGCGGCCAGGCGGGCGGTTTCCACCTCGATGATGCGGCGCACCTCGCGGATCTCGACGGCCGTGGCCCGGCGCAGACGGTATTCCAGGGGTTCCTGGCCGGCCGCGCCGCTTAATACATAGGTGCCATCGCCCTGGCGCACTTCCAGCAGGCCGGCGCTGACCAGCACGCGAATGGCTTCGCGCACGGTGGAACGTCCGACCCCGAGTTGGGCCATGAGCGTGGGTTCGGTGGGGATCTTGGTGCCCGGCGCAAAGATGCCCAGCGAGATCTTTTCCTGGATCTGCTGGATGACGAGATCGCACAGTTTGCGCGAACGGACGGGACTCAGGCGGGCGGGCATCGTCTGATGATCTCCTCAAAGTTTGGGTTTTTTCTAGTGCCGGCCTGGGGCCATGTCAAGGCGACTTCCCGGATTTGCGCGCAAAGACCCCTTTTGGCAAGCCGAAATCGGCCCGCTCGATGGTTTTTGGGGCCTGCCATCGGAAGCATGTATTGGATTTGGCGCGTTGGCCCGGGTAGGAAACGGGGTTTACGACAACGGTGGTGTATTTTTCCGGGAGGGATGCATGGATAAGGCAACTGGCGCATCGCGTCGGCGGTTTTTGCAATTGGCCACGACTTCGGCCGCAACGGCGCTTCTGGGAGCGCGGCCGGCGGCCGCTTCGGGTACGGGCGAGGTGTTGCAGGTCTGGTCCTGCGGCGGGTTGGCCGAGGCCATGGTGCCGGCCAACGCCGCCTTCGAGGCGGCGCACGGGGCCAAGGTCGTCTACACCGGGGCCTTTGCCGCCGCCCTGGGCAAATCGCTTTTGGGTTCAGCCACGACTGACGTCTTCGCCGGCCGGGTGCTTGATCTGGCCAAGAAACTGCGGGCCGAAGGCAAGATGGCCTGGTTCAAGCCCCTGTGCTTCACCCAATACGTGCTGGTCACGCCCAGGGGCAATCCGGCCGGCATCGCCAGCGTGGCCGACCTGGTCCGGCCCGGCGTCAAGGTGGTGCTGGCCCCGGAGGCTTCGCCCCCGGGGGGTGCTGCCGCGCTCAAAATCCTGGAAAAGGCCGGCGTCCTGGAAGCGGCCAAGAAAAACGCCGTGACCATGGGCAGCTGCGTCCAGCGCACCATGGACGACGTCATTGCCGGCCGGGGCGACGTTTCGGTGGTGGAACTGCGGCTCACCCGCCTGCCGGCCTTCGCCGGTCGGGTGGATATCGTGCCCATCGACGAGAGGCTTTTCCCGCCGCCGCCCATGACCTTCACCGTGGGCGTCATGCAAAGCGCCAAAAACCGGGAACTGGCCGAGGCCTATGCCGCCTATCTTGTTTCGCCCGAAGGCCAGGCCCATTTCGAGCGTATGGGCTTCGTGCCGGCCGTGTCGGACAAGGGCCGCGAACTGGTGGAAAAATATGGAGTGAGGGATGTCTGAGAGCTTGGCGGCCAAGGCCGCCCCGAAAACGCGGCTGACGGTCTGGCGCAGGGCCAGCCAGGTCCTTGGCGCGGCTGCCCTTGGGCAATGGAGCCTCTACGGCATCCTGCGCTGTCCCTTCGTCGTGCCCTACGTGAGCTGCCAGAACTGCCCGGTCATCACCTGCCACGGCCGGCTGTTGCCCATGTACTGGGGCTTTTGGCTGGCCCTGCCGGCCAGCCTGATCCTTTTTGGCCGGGCCTTTTGCGGCTGGGCCTGCCCGGGCGGGCTGGCCGTGTCCCTGGCCGGCAAGCTCGCGCCTTTTGGCCGGGCCGTCGGCGGCCGCCTGTCCCGCCTTTTCCGGTTAGGCGCGGCCGGCAAATACCTGGCCCTGGCCGTGTGTCTCTATGCCTATTTCGCCCTGGGCCAGCCCCGGGTGGATGTGCCCATCCGGGTGGGCGCCTTTTTCCAGGCCGCCGCCCTGACCTTCGAGCACGCCATGCCGCTGTGGCTGTGGCGCACCGGTGCGGTGCTGGGGTTTTTCGTCCTGGGCCTGGCCCTGGCCGGCGCCTGGTGCCGGTTCGCCTGCCCCACCGGCGGGGCCCTGGAACTCTTCAAGGGCGCGGCGCTGTTCAAGGTCTACAAGACCTCGGCCTGCAACGGCTGCGGCAAATGCGCCACGGTCTGCGAAATGGCGACCCGGCCCGAGGAAACCAACTGCACCAACTGCGGCGATTGCCTGGACAGCTGCCCCGTCGATGCCATCGGCCTTGGCCGCAAGCCCCGCGAAGCGGGGCGGAATTAGGAGAGAAGAAGAAAAGAGGCCTCCGGCGGCCGGGGGG
>ALAO01000413.1 GCA_000307955.1 Solidesulfovibrio magneticus str. Maddingley MBC34
CGGCGGCCGGGGGCCTCAGGCCCCCGGACCCCCGAAATGGGTTGGGTCGATTAGCTGGAGAGGAAGGCCTTGTAGGCCAGTTTGCTGGCGTAGATGTCGGCCACGCTGGTGATCTCGAAGGGGCTGTGCATACTGAGCACGGCCGGGCCGAAATCGATGATGTCCATGCCGTAGACGGCCAGGAACTTGGCCACCGTGCCGCCGCCGCCGAGGTCCACCCGGCCCAGTTCCGCCATCTGCCAGGGGATGCCGGCCTCGTCCAGGAGGTTTCGCAGCCAGGCCACGTACTCGGGGTGGGCGTCGTTGGCCCCGACCTTGCCCCGGTGGCCGGTGAACTTGCAAAAGCACGGGCCAAAGCCCAAAAGCGCCGAATTGAGCTTCTCGTGGAGATCCTGATAGTCCGGGTCCAGGGCGGCGTGGACGTCGGCCGACACGGCCTTGCCGGCGGCCAGCACCCGGCTCTTGCGCGCGTCGGCGTCCCAGGCGTCGATCAGGTCTTCCAGGCAATATTCGAAAAAGCGCGACTTGGCCCCGGTGGAGCCTTCGGAGCCGATCTCTTCCTTGTCCCAGAACAGCACGATCTGGGTGTGCTCGGGCTGGGGAGCGTCGAGCAGGGCGGCCAGGGCCGTGTAGACGCACACCCGGTCGTCCTGGCCGTAGCCGCCGACCAGCGCCCCGTCCAGGCCGACGAAGCGGGCCGGCCCGGCCGGCACGGCCTGCAGCTCGGCGCTGTAGAGGTCGGGCTCGGTGATGCCGTACTTGGCGTTTAACAGATCGAGCACCTTGGCCTTGATGGCCTCGGCCCCGTTCTTGGCGGCCTTGTCGGCGTCCTCGCCCTCGGGCTGTTCGGGCTTGTCGGCCGGGGAGTGGCCGATGAGGATGTTGAGCTTTTCCGCCTCAAAGGCTTCGGACAGCTTTTTTTCCACCTGCCGGTAGGCCAGGTGCGGCAGCAGGTCCGGGATGGCGAAGACCGGATCGGCCGCGTCCTCGCCGATGGTCACCGGCACCACCGTGCCGTCCTTCTTGGCGACCACGCCGTGCAGGGCCAGGGGCCGGGCCAGCCACTGGTGCTTGCGGATGCCGCCGTAATAGTGGGTCTTGAGCTGGGCCACGCCGCAGTCCTGATAGAGCGGGCGCTGCTTGAGGTCGATGCGCGGCGTGTCGCAGTGGGCGCCGATCAGCCGGAAGCCTTCGCGCAGGGGCTTTTTGCCCTTGCGGGCGACAAAGACGGTCTTGCCCTTCATGACGCGAAAGACGGCGTCGCCGCTGAACTCGTCGTTGCATTCGGCGAAGCCGGCCCCGGCCAGGGCCTCGCGCACGTAATGCACGGTTTCGCGTTCGGTTTTGCAGGCGGTGAGAAAGGACACGTAGCCCTCGGCCAGGGCCTGCATGTCCTGGCGGACTTCGGGGGAGGCGTAGGTCTCCCAGCAGCTTTTGGTTTCAATGGCGAACGAGGGTTGGCTGTCCGCCTTGGCGGTGTCGTTGGTCATGACGCGCGGGTTCCTCCGTGATCGTACGAACGCCGATCATAAGCATCTCGGCCCGGCGAGGGAACCCCCCTTGGCGCGTGGTTCGCCGGCCGGGCGGTGAGCGTCACGACACGGCAGAGGAGCCTCCGGCGGCCGGGGGGGATGATCCCCCCCGGACCCCC
>ALAO01000414.1 GCA_000307955.1 Solidesulfovibrio magneticus str. Maddingley MBC34
GCCTCAGGCCCCCGGCGGGTGCGGGCAGAGCCCGCTCTTCGTCTTTATCTCTCTCTCACTTGAATATCAGCCCCAGCGTCTCCAGCACGGCGGCGGCGGCCAGGGGTTTGGGCAGGGTGTATTTCGCGCCGTAGCTTTTGGCCCAGCCCAGGGTTTCGGTGTCGGTAAAGGTGCTGCCGGCGCTGATGGCGATGATGGGCAGGTTTGGGGCCAGTTCGAGAAGTTCCTTGATGGTGGCCAGACCTTCCTTGCCGGGCATGAAGATGTCGACGAAAGCGGCCTGGGCCGGGGTTTCGCGGAAAGCGGCGATGGCGGCGTCGCCGTCGGCCGCCTCGGCCACCTGGTGGCCGGCTTTTTCCAGGATGCCGCGCAGCATGGTGCGGGTGATGGCGGCGTCGTCGACGATGAGGATTCGGGCCACGGGCGATGCTCCTTGGGCGTTTTAGAGTCAGGACGGCAGGCGGCGCGGCTGGTCGTCGTCCTCGGTTTCGGTGCTGGTCTGCATGTGTTCGATGAGTTGGCCGAGTTCCCGGGTTTCGTTGTTGAGCCCGCGCACGGCGTCCACCGAGGCGTCCATGCCGGCGCGGATGTCCTCGGCGATGCGGCTGACTTCCTCGGTAGCCCGGCTGATTTCGGCGGCGGTGGCCGATTGCTGTTCGGCGGCGGTGGCAATGGCCCGGACCTGATCGGCGGTGCTGTCGACCATGCCGACGATGGCGGCCAGGGCCTGGCCGGCGGCTTCGGCCAGGTCGGTGCTGCGCGACACGGCTTCGGCGGCCCGGACGGTTTCCTCGTTGCCGCGCCGGGCGGCCTGCTGCACGGCGGCGATGGCCTGGCCGACCTCGCGGGTGGCGGTCATGGTTTTTTCGGCCAGCTTGCGCACTTCGTCGGCTACCACGGCGAAGCCTCGGCCAGCGTCGCCGGCCCGGGCGGCCTCGATGGCGGCGTTTAAGG
>ALAO01000415.1 GCA_000307955.1 Solidesulfovibrio magneticus str. Maddingley MBC34
AGGTGCGCCACTTGGCCGTGCCGCCGAAGTTGCGCGAGTGGATCAGGCCCTCGTTTTCGGGCTTTTCAAAGGCGGTAAAGGGCTTGCCGCCTTTGTAATAGGTCTGTTCGCCGGGCACGACGCGGTTCCAGGGCACGCCCCAGAAGGCCATCTGGCGCATGGCAATGGGGGCGGCATCGACGAACAGCCGGGCCACTTCCTGGTCGCAGCCCCAGTCGGAGCCCTTGACGGTGTCGGCGAAGTGCACGTCCGGGGAGTCGCCCTCGCCCATGGCCGAGTTGCCAAGCGCCGCCTGCATGCCGCCCTGGGCGGCCGAGGAATGAGAGCGCCTGGCCGGCACGATGGACAGGCAGATGACGGAAAATCCGTTGTCGGCGGCCTCGATGGCCACGCGCTCGCCGGCCAGTCCCGCGCCGACGCATAAAAGATCGGTCTGTATGATTTTCATGGCAACACCCTTATTTGAGCGGCAGGAAGTAGTAACGCAGCAGGGACAGGACGCCGATGCCGATGAAGATGGCGGTCAGCAGATTTTCCTTTTTCTTGATGGTCCAGCGGCCCGGACGATCGACGAAGCCCCATTTGACGAGGATGCGGTAGAAGCCGATGCCGACGTGGAGTTCGACCATGGGCAACAGGAACAGGTAGAAGACGAACCAGAAGCCGGACTGGATGCGGGCGG
>ALAO01000416.1 GCA_000307955.1 Solidesulfovibrio magneticus str. Maddingley MBC34
CCACGCCGCTGTACATGAGCCACGGCGTGGCCTCCAAGAAGTTCATCGAACTGGCCGGCGAGGCCGCCGAGGGCTTGCTCCTGCCGGCCGGCAAGATCACCGCCGCCGACAAGCTGCCCGACACGGACAAGGAAAAGGCCCTGCTCGTGGGCTACGCCAAGGCCTATGACGAACGCTTCAAAGCCCCGGTCTCGACCTTTGGCGGACACGGCTACGATTCGCTCCATCTGGCCGTCAAAGCCATTGCCGACGCCGGCTCCGACAAGCCCCAGGCCATCCGCGACGCCCTGGAGAAGATCCAGAACTTCTCCGGCATCGGCGGCATCTTCAGCTTCACCCCCGAGGACCATGCCGGTCTTGGCCCCGACGCCTTCATCATGCTGGGCATCGACAAGGGCGACTGGGTTATTGTCGGTCAGTAACGATGTTTGCCGGCGCGCCCCAATACCTCGTTTCCGGACTCACCCAGGGGGCCGCCTATGGCCTGATCGGGCTCGGGTTTACGATGATCTTCAACACCACCGGCATCATCAACTTCGCCCAGGGCGAGTTCGTGATGCTCGGCGGGATGCTCTCGGTCTGCTTGCTGGGGGTGGGGCTGCCCCTGCCCCTGGCCATCGTGCTGGCCTGCCTGGCCACGGCCGCCGTCGGCGGCCTCATGGAACGCCTGGCCATCCGGCCCATCGCCGGCGCGCCGGCCATTAACGCCGTCATCATCACCATCGGCGTCTCCATCCTGCTGCGCGGCGGGGCCATGCTGGCCTTCGGCAAAGACACCCACGCCCTGCCGGCCTTTAGCGGCACGGCCCCCATCCTGGCCCTGGGCGCGGCCATCCAGCCCCAGAGCCTGTGGGTATTGGCCGTGACCCTGGCCCTACTTGCCGCGCTCAAGCTCTTTTTCACCGCAACGATCCAGGGCAAGGCCATGCTGGCCTGCTCCTGCCAGAAAAAGGCCGCCAGCTTAGTGGGCATTTCCGTGGCCCGCATGGCGCTTTTGTCCTTTGCCATCAGCGGACTCATCGGGGCCACGGCCGGGGCCATTCTCGCCCCCATCACCATGACCGCCTACGACGTCGGCATGATGCTTGGGCTCAAGGGCTTTGCCGCCTGCATCCTCGGGGGCCTGGGCAATCCCTTTGGCGCGGCCGCCGGCGGGCTGGTGCTGGGCGTGCTCGAATCCTTCGGCGCGGGCTTTATCGCCTCGGGCTACAAGGACGCGTTCGCTTTCGTGGTCTTGCTGCTGCTGCTCTTCGTCAAGCCTTCGGGACTGTTCGGCAAGGCCGGCGTGGAGCGCGTATGAAGCTGCCCGTTATCGGCCAAAACGCCGCCCAGGCGGCTTTTTTCCTGTTGCTGCTCCTGGCCGTGCCCTATGGCCTGCCCAACGAATACTACCTGAGCATCTGCATCCTCGGGACGCTCAACGCCGTCATCGCCGTGGGGCTTAACCTCCTTATGGGCTACGCCGGACAGGTGTCGCTGGGCCACGCCGCCTTCTATGGCCTGGGGGCCTACGCCACGGCCATCGCCACCACGCGTTTCGGCCTGCCCATCCCGGCCGGCATGGCCCTGGGCGTGTCCCTGGCCACCGTCGTGGCTTGGATCGTGGCCGCGCCGACGCTGAAGCTCAAGGGCCACTATCTGGCCATGGCGACGCTGGGGTTCGGCATCATCGTCTCCATCGTCTTCAACGAAGCCGTGGACCTCACCGGCGGCCCGTCGGGCTACGTCGGCATCCCACGTCTGGCGCTTTTCGGCTACGAATTCAGCTCCGACCACAGCTACTACAACCTCATGGCCGTGGTGCTGACCTTCGTCGTGCTGCTCTCGCTCAATCTCATGAAATCCCGCACCGGCCGGGCGTTACGCGCCTTGCACGTCAGCGAAAAGGCCGCCGCCAGCCTGGGCGTGGACATCGCCGCCCACAAGCGCTTCGTTTTTGTCCTGTCCGCCGCCCTGGCCGGGCTGGCCGGCGTGCTCTACGCCCACTACCTGAGCTTCATCGCCCCGGCCTCGTTTGGCTTCGGCTTTTCGGTGCAGCTCGTGGTCATGGTGGTGCTTGGCGGCATGGCCAGCGTCTGGGGATCGGTTGCCGGCGCGCTCTTCTTGACCGCCCTGCCCGAGGCCCTGCGGGAATTCGAGGACATCGACATCCTCGTCTACGGGGCCATTTTGGTCCTCACCATCATGTTTCTGCCCGACGGCCTGGCCGGCGGCCTGTCGCGCTTGTCCAGGCGATTGCGCCGCCTTCGCCGCCCGGGAGGCGCGTCATGACCGCCGCCCTGTTGGACGTTACGGCCGCCACCGTTCGCTTCGGCGGCATCCATGCCCTCACCGACGCCGACTTCGCCATCGCCCCGGGCACGGTGACCTCGCTTATCGGCCCCAATGGCGCGGGCAAGACCACGCTTTTAAACGCCATCACCGGCATGGTCCCCCTGACCTCCGGCGCGGTGCTGTTGGACGGGGTCGACATTTCGAGCCTGCCCCCCCACAAGCGGGCCGAGGCCGGCGTGGTGCGCACCTTCCAGAACCTGGAAGTCTTCACCTCCATGTCGGTGCTGGAAAACGTCATGGCCGGCCGACATGCGCTTACCCGTTACAGCGTGGCCGCGAGCCTTTTGCGCACGCCCGGATTCCGCCGGGCCGAGCGGGAATGCCGCGAGGCGGCCCTGGACTGCCTGGAGTTCGTCGGACTGGCCGACCTCGCCAACACCCCGGCCGGGGATCTGCCCTACGGCAAACAACGGCTGCTGGAAATGGCCCGGGCCCTGGCCGCCGCACCCAAGCTCCTGCTCCTCGACGAACCGGCCGCCGGCCTCAATTCCAAGGAAACCGCCGAGCTGGGCCACCTCATCCGGGCCGTGCGCGACCGCCGGGGCGTGGCCGTGGGCTTGGTCGAGCACGACATGGATCTGGTCATGAGCGTCAGCGACTTCGTGACGGTGCTCCACTTCGGCCATCCCCTGGCCGCTGGCACGCCTGACCAGATCCAAGCCAATCCCGAAGTCATCAAAGCCTACCTCGGCGAGGACGACTAGAATTAACCCTGTCCTGGTCCATCCCCAGGCAGGACACCATAACCCCATATAGGGGGTCCGGGGGGCTAAGCCCCCCGGCGGAGAGGGTAAG
>ALAO01000417.1 GCA_000307955.1 Solidesulfovibrio magneticus str. Maddingley MBC34
TGAGGCCCCCGGACCCCCCAAATGGGGGAAGGGGGATAACGTTTAGTATGGAGCCATCATGCGGCAATTGCCCTGGCTGTCCCTGATCATCTTCTGGCCCCTGGTCGCAGCCTGCGTCATGCCCGCCTTGCGGGGCGACGCCGTCGGCTGCCGCCGCTTCGCCCTGCTGGCCGCCCTTGGCGAACTGGCCCTGTGCGCCCTGACCGCCGGCCTGTTCGCGACCGGCGCTTTCGGCACGGAGCTTGTCGAGGATGCCGCCTGGATTTCCTCCTTCGGCATCCGCTACAGCCTGTCCCTGGACGGCCTGAGCCTTATTTTCGTGGTCCTCACCGCCCTGGTCGGCCTGTGCTGCATGTTGGCCTCGCGCCACGACGACCGGGAGCGCCCGGCCCTCTATTACGGCCTCATCCTGGCTTCGCTCACCACCGTCCAGGGCATCTTCCTGGCCTCGGACGTCTTTCTTTTCGCGCTCTTCTGGGAAGCCCAGCTCATCCCGGTCTTTTTCCTCATCGGCGTCTTCGGCCACGGCGACAAGCTGCGCGTGGCCATGAAATTCTTCCTCTTCTCGGCCACCGGCGGCCTGCTCATGTTCCTGGCCGTCATCGCCCTGGGCGTGCTTTCGGCGGGTTCCCCCGACGGCCCGAACTTCGCCCTGGAAGCCCTCACCCGCCTGGACATCCCCCAAAACGTCGGCCGCTGGCTGTTCGCCGCCTTCGTGCTGTCGTTCGCCATCAAGATCCCCCTGGTCCCGGTCCACATGTGGCTGCCCGACGCCCACACCGAAGCGCCCACCGCCGGCAGCCTCATCCTGGCCGGGCTGCTGCTCAAGACCGGCGGCTACGCGCTGATTCGCTTCGCCCTGCCGCTGTTTCCCGAAGCCGCCCACGCCTTTGCCCCGGCGCTCACCGTCCTGGGGCTGGTCGGGCTGTTCTACGCCTCGGCCGTGGCCGTGGCCCAGGAGGACGTCAAACGGCTCATCGCCTATTCGAGCATCGGCCACATGGGCCTGGCCGTGGCCGCCATGGTTTCGGGCAGCCGGCTGGCCCTGGGCGGCGCGGTGCTGCTCATGGTCAGCCATGCGCTGACTTCCGGCGGGCTGTTCTCCCTGGCCGGGGCCATCGGCGAACGCCTGGGCAGCCGGCGCTTTACCATCCTCGGCGGCCTCTGGAACAAGGCCCCGCATTTCGGCGCGGCGTTTCTGTTCTGCGTGCTGGCCTCGGCCGCCTTGCCGGGCCTGTCCGGGTTCGTGGGCGAGGCCATAATCGTTTTCGGGCTTTTCAAGGTGAACGCCCTGGCCGCCGGCCTGGCCGTGGCCGGCATGGCCGCGACCCTGGTCTATCTGTTGCGCCTGGCCCGGGACGTGCTGTACGGCCCGCCGCGCTCGGCCCTCCCCTTCCCCGACCTCGACGCCCGGGAGACGGTGCTGCTGACCCTGCTGGCCGCCGGCATCATCTGGCTGGGCCTGTTCCCCGGGCCGGTCCTGGGGCTGGCCGCCGAGCCGCTAAACGCCATTGCCGCCCGCGTCTGGCCGGGCCTCTAAGCGAGGAACGTCATGAGCGCCTTTGTCGTCGCCTATTTCCCCCACCTCTGTCTGGCCTTGGGCGGACTCCTCGTCTTGTGCCTGTCCATGGTCCGGTCCCTGCCGGCCGGCTTTTACCCCGCCACCGCCGGCCTGTTCGCCGCCCTGCCCGGGCTGTGGGCCGTGGCCGGTCCCCAGGGCGGCAGCCCCATCGCCTGCTTCTACGCCGGCCTGCTCTCGGTCATCGCCCTGGCGACCATTGGCCTGCTGGCCCGCTATGCCGCCCGCCGGGGCTTTGCCGGCGACGCCCTGTACGGCCTGCTCCTGTGGTCGGCCCTGGGGATGCTCCTTCTGGCCGACGCCAACGACTGGATCATGCTGGCCGTGGGCTTGGAGCTGGCCTCGCTGTGCCTGTACGCCATGATCGCCGCCCGCCTGGACGACAACCTCGGCACCGAGGCGGCGCTCAAGTATTTCCTGCCCGGGGCCATGGCCCTGGCCGTGCTGCTTTTCGGCATGGCGCTGATTTACGCCGCCTCCGGCTCCATGGAGATCGCCGCTTCTCTGGCCGCGCCCGGCCCCCTGACCGCCGCCGGCCTGGCCCTGGTCCTGGTCGGCGTGGGATTTAAGCTGTCCTTGGCCCCGGTGCATCTCTGGACGCCCGACGTCTACCAGGGCGCGCCGGCTCCGGTGGCCGCCTTCCTGTCCTCGGGGTCCAAGGCCGCCGCCGCCGCCGCCCTGCTCCATGTCTGTTCGGAAGTCTCGCCCGAGGCCAAGGAACTGCTTTGGCCGGCCCTGGCCGTGGGCGCCGGCCTGACCATGGCCGTGGGCAACCTCGGGGCCGTGGCCCAAGGCAGCGTCAAGCGCCTGCTCGCCTATTCCTCCATCGCCCAGATGGGCTACATCCTCATGGCCGCCATGGCCCTCAACGACGGCGGCGGCGAGGCGGCGCTTTTTTACCTGGCCGCCTTCGCGCTCATGGATCTGGCCGCCTTCGGCGCGGTGGGGGCGCTGTCGGCCGAGATCGGCGACCGCGACGACATCGCCGCCTACCGGGGCCTGGGCTACGTCCATCCCTGGCGGGCCGGCGTCCTGGCCATCGGCCTGGCGTCATTGGCCGGGCTGCCGCCCACGGCCGGCTTCATCGGCAAGTTCCTGGTCTTTGGCGCGGCGCTGTCGGCCGGCTATGTCGGCTTGGCGGCCTTTGGCATCATCACGGCCGTGGTCGGCGTGTTCTATGCGCTGCGCTTGCTGGCCGCGCTCTACATGCGGGAGTCGCTCATCGCCCACCCGGCCGCCGTGTACGCGGCCGGCCCGGCCGGAACCCTGGCCCTTGGCGTCATGGCCGTGGGCCTGGTTGGCCTGGGGCTGTTCCCCCAGACGCTGCTCGGGGCCATCGCCGCCCTTTTCGGTGGCGCGTAGACGCGCGCCGAACCTCTCTCTACATTCCTTTTTCCTTCACAGGATGCGCCGCTGCGCAGAGACGCGTTTCTCGGACGCATCGGACTCCAGCTCTGCGACATTCTCATCAACAGTTCGTTGGGCGTCGCTTCATTGGCGCAACTTCGCGCGCTTAGCGGCGTCAGCGTCATGTACGTCAATCAGAACAACCAAGACCTCCACAGCAGTCCGATCATGTCAATTGCAGTTGTTACTTCCTGTTCTTCATCACCTTAGCACCAAGCGACGCAGCATTCCCAGGCCATTATTTTGGCGGGCAGCGTGTACTCCTTGTTTTTCAAGAGGCTGCACGGCCTGGAGCATTTTCATGTTTTTCCTCGCCGTCATATGGCGGCAACGTTCCATTCCCTTCCGACAGCAGCGTATCCGGCGACACCACCTCCGCCCGCTCGGACGCATACTCCGCGTCCCCGGGCAGGATGCTCGGCCGTTGCCGCAGGTCGGCGCACTCCCGGTCCCAAAGCCCCTCCAGGCCGCCCTCGTGTGGAACGAGGAGCTTTTGCATGCGGAAGGTGAAGGACACGGGCATGTTGTCGGCCAGGCCGCTGTCGGTGACGCCCTGGCCCTTGAGCCAGAAGGGGTCGCGCCGGGCCACCAGATTGTGGCGCAGGGGATCGACAAGCAGAAAGTGGCCGAGTTCTTTTTTATTGTCGCACAGATACGACACATGCAGATTGTTGTGCCAGCGGAAGATGGTGGCCTGGAAGGGGTTGTCCAGGCCAAAGCGCATAAACAGCCCCCGGGCCGCGAGACAGCCCTCCTCCAGGCGATGCACCCAGAAGACGCAGCGGTTCACGAAGTCGGCGATGGGCAACACATAGTGGGCACGGTACACGCCGCCAAGCAGCGCAAAGAGCTTCTCCAGATAGTGCGGGGAATTAAAGGCCAGATATTCGTCGCACAAGGCAGGGCCGAAGCCCGGGATCACCACGGGTACGCTCGATTTCCGGCCCCGGCGGGCGGTCCCCAGCAGGGCGACCAGGTCCGTGTCCGGCGACAGGAGCGCGCCCGGCGACAGCCCCAGGCAGCAGGCGTAGGCGGCCAGGCGTTCCTCGGGGACGCCCTGGCGGATGTCCGCGTCGATGGTGGTGGTGCTCCGGGGCAGCCCCTGGGCGGTCCAGGCCTCCCAGTTGAGGACGTGCTCCGGGTCTTCGGTGTTCTTGCGCCAGTTCTTGCCGAGCATCTTCAAGGCGCGACGCAGATGGCCGCCGGCCACGGGGTGGCGCGGCTTGGCGGGTCTGCCGGAACGTGAGGAATTGTCCATGAGGCGCTGCCAGTGTCGGTGTGACGGTATCCGTCTTGGTTGACGGCTTTTCCCGGTCCTGTCCAGGACGCGGCGGGCGGTTTCCGGGCTGGGCGGCCCCAGGGACGGCCGGGAATTATCCGGGTTTTTTGTGGTTTTTTTTGTGGCGAAAAAACCAGGGGAACCATCTTGTTCTTCTCGGCGTCCGCCGGGCATAGACTGCATGATGGGCCGGCAGCGGCCCACAAGGAGTCTGCACATGCGTCGTGAACATCAGGCCATCCCCCTGTCCGGGGCCTGCACTGGAACGGCCCCCCGGCGCCCGGCCGCCCTGGCGGCCGTGCTGCTCGCCCTCGCCTGCCTGTGGACCGGCCGGGCCGAGGCCGAAATCTGCTGGGGCAAAGTTAGCACTAGCACCTTGTGCTGCACCGGCCACGGGACATGCGTGTCGTTTAACAACTGCGTGTGCGACACCGGATACGCAGGGGCTGAATGCGGGTACATGCCCGTGCGGCCGGACAAGAGCGCCCTCGATTTCGGCGCTGTGGCCGTGGGCAGCGCCACGAGCCAATACCTGCTTTTGTCCGTCATGGCCGACACGAACGGACTTTCCGCCACGCTTTCCGGCGAGGGCAGCGGCGACTACACCGTCACCTCCGACTGCCCCAGCGATTTCACAGCGGCGACGATGTGCGTCGTCACCGTCGGTTTCTCGCCGACCGCCGTCGGCAGCCGCCCCGCCACACTGACCCTGTCCGCCACCTACACGGATACCTTGGGTTCCGGCACCAAGTATATCACGAACTTCACGTTGCCCATGCCGTTAAGCGGCACGGGAAGCACCACGGTCCGGGCCATCGCCGCCGATCCGGTCGCGGCTTCGCGGCTGTATGCCGCCATCGTCGGTTCAGGGGTCTATGCCAGCGCCGACGGCGGCGCGACCTGGACGGCGGCCACCGTGCAGCCCTCCGACACCCGGCTGACGGCCCTGGCCATCAAACCGGGCGACACCGCGACGCTTTTTGCCGCCACCGACGGCGGCGGGGTGTTCATCAGCCGTGACAGCGGCCTGACCTGGAACGCCTGCGCCGATACGGGCCTTGATTCCCCGAACGTCCTTTCGCTGCTCGTCACCGGGGCCGGGCAGCTTTTCGCCGGGACCGGGGCCGGGGTGTTCACCAGCGGCAACGACTGCGCCTCCTGGACGGCGCAAAACACCGGTCTGCCCCAATGAGGCCGCGCCAGGAGGGCACGATGTCCGGCCAGGCCATGCTCAGCCCCCCCGAACGCCGTAGCCCAGGGCGGCGGCGTCCGCGTTCAGGCCGTCGGGCTGTGTGGTGGGTCGCCTGCGCCGCCGTGGCGGCGCTTGTGAGCGCGGCCGGCGTCCTGCACGCCGCCTACGGCGACTGGGTGGGCACGGGGCCCCTGGCCACGGGCCAAGGCAACCGGGTGATCACGGCCCTGGCCATGTCCCCGGCCGACCCGAACGTCATCTACGCCGGAACCGGCAGCGCCACGGTCTTTCGCAGCGCCCAACCGACCACCCGGCCCACGGTTTCCGGACTGCTGCTGTTGCTGCAGTAGGAAAAACGCGACGCATCTGAAGCCCTCTCCTGCGGGGCAGTGCATCGTGCACGGTATTTGTGAATATTCCATAAGAAAAATGGTCATAACGCGACTCGGAAGGGAGACGCAAAACGCTGGGCGACAAACTCCTTTGGGGGCCTGCCGATCCCGTTTCGCCGGATTTGGGGTGGGACATTGCGCGGCCTGTCCGAATGGTCTCCAAAATTCCCACGTCATCTTGAAGTGTTGGCCGAGAGGTTGTCCAACACGGTCATCCAAATGACAACGGGGACAGGCTCAATACGGTCTGCCCCCTTGAATGCCATGGTCGGGGCGAGGTGATTCGAACACCCGCCGCCCTGCTCCCAAAGCCCGACGCCCCTGCCCCTATTCCCCTTCCAGCGCTTCCTCGATGTAAGGCGGAATGGGCACGCCGGCCTTTTTGAGGTTGTCGCGGGCAAAGCGCACCCGGTCAAAGGCGATGCCGTGCTCGCGCCAGTAGGCGGCCGGGTCGTCCACGAAGGCGGCCATGACGGCGTAGCCTTCCTCGTAGGCCCGCACCTCGTGGCAGCAGTTGGCCACCCAGCGCGGCCCCAGCGGGCCAAGGGTCTGGCCGCCGCCGGCCAGGTCGCTGGTCAGGGTCTCGAACTGGCGCAGGGTCTCGCGCCAGAACGGCTCGCCGCCGCGCCCCAGGCCCACCGGGTCGATGAAGATGTAGGGCGCGGGCAGGCACTGGCCGATCTTTAAAAAGGTCAGGGCCATGTTCACCTCGTAGCTCGTGCCGAAGCCGCCGAGGTTGAAGATCTTGAACAGCGACCGCCGGTCCAGGATGTCCTGCCGGGTGTTCATAGCCAGGTTGGTGAACTGGGCCACGGCCTCGGGCGCGAAATTGGGCGTCTGGCCGATCTCCTCGGCGTCGATGCCCACACCCATGCGGAAAATGCCCAGCCCGGCCGCCGCGTCGTCCACGATGCGCATGACCCCAGGCCCCGAGCCGTGGGCCACGGCAAACCCCTCGCCCAGGCGCGGATGGTCGCGCATGTTTTTGAGGAACGCGGCGATGGGGTCGGTCAGGACCGGCCCCAGCACGTCGCAGGCCGACCCGAACATGGCCATGGTGGTGTGGATGCGCGGCAGGCGCTCCCGGCCTTCATGGGTCACCCACAGCCCCCGGAAAAACTCCCGCACCTGGGCCTGGCCGTTCACCTCCAGAAGCATGTAAAACCGCATCCCCTCGCCTTCCAGGCGCACCAGCTCTTCGTAGAGCGTCTGGTCCATGCGGAAATGCGGCAACCGGCAGGCCTTGTCCGGCTGGCAGCCCATGCCCCGCGAAGCGACCACGCCAATGCCGTTGCGCTTGAGCACCCGCAAGGTGTCGGCCGGCGGCAAGGCGTCGGACACAAACACCTTGGACAGGTTCTGCTCGCCGCCGACGTACTTGAGGTCGTCGAGGAAGGGCCGCATCCGCTTGGGAATCTCCTCGCCGGTAAGCACCCCCTCGGGCACGTTGCCCCGGGCGTATTCGTAAACCAGCCGCCACTGGAATTCCCGCAGCCACACGCCCTCCTCCTGCTCCCAGGGAATGGCGATCATCTTGCCGGGCATGAGGATGCGCCCGTAAATGCCGCCCTGCCCCGGATCGACGGTGACTTCATCGAAAAGCGTGCGGGCAACTGAAGGCGTGAAGACGTCGGTGAGGTCGGCGAAATCGACGCCGGAAGCCAGCACTTCGCGGCTGCGGCCCGGGGCCAGCACCCGCTCGGCCAGCTTGGCCACCTGCACGTCGGGCGGATAGAGCCGCAAGCGCACGGCCAGCCCATCGGTCTCGGCCGTCTCCTCGCCGCCGTTATAGAGCTCCACCTGGCGCGGCGTGGCGATGCCCGAGGTGCGGATGCCGTCCAAAAGCCGCGAGGCCAGATGGAACACCCCGGCCCGGTTGGTGGGGCGCTCCAGAAAAGCGGTGAAAGGCCCCAGGGCGATATGCACCGCGCCGACCATGAACTCCTTGGCGGCCAATAGCGGCGGCAGGCCGCCCGGGGAGACGCTTTGGAAAATGCCCAGGCCGTGCTTGCCCTTGACCACCATCTCGGCGAAATTGCGCCCAACGCCGAGCAGTCTCGCGGACAGCACGTAGCGCAGGTTTTCGAGCACGATCTCCACTACGCCGTCCTCGGCCACACTGTGCTTGCGCGGCAACAGCAGCCAGCCGCGCTCCATGGCCTCGGCAATGGCCTCGTGGCCGATGGCCGGCCCGCGCGGGATAAAAAGCCGGCCGAAATCCACGCCGCCGTCGGCGCAAAGCCCGCGCAGATCGGCCAGGGATTCAGCCAGCACGGCGTTAAGGGCCGTGACGGCCACCGGCAGCTCCACCGTGCGCGCCGCGTCGGACACCTGCGGCGCTTCGCCGGTCAGATGGATGTCCAGGCCGATGCGGGAGTGGCCGCTGCGGCCGCTGACGTCCATGAAATCGGTGAGCGGGGTCCCCTCGCGGGCGGCCCGGTCGCGCAGGTCGCGCACCAGCCCGCGCAGCGCGTCGCTGGTGTGGGAAAACCGCATGACGCCATACGCCTGGGGCGCGGCAAGCTCGTCGTTGTAGCGCACGTCGCCGATGTCCACGAGCTGGCCGTCGCCGGTAATGAGCGGGGATATGGTCATATCGCCTCCGGACAGCCCTTATAGGCCATGCCGGCCGAGGGGGGAACCCCGGACGGATGGCCCATGCCCCTTGCCGCCACGGCGCGGCGCTGGTAAGGCTTGGCAAAGGCTGACTTTCCCCGGGATCGGCCCGGAGCGCACTACCGCCGCCGGCCGCCGCCGGCACAAGGGACGGCCCATGCCCACCATTCCCTTCGCAAACATCCGGGCCGGCATGGTGCTGGCCGCCGAGATCGAAAGCCCCGACGGCCGCTACCGCCTGCCGGCCGGCACGGTGCTGGCCGAAAGCCATCTCAAATGGCTGCGCGGCTGGCGCATCCGCGAAATAGAAGCCACGCCCGAGTCCGCCGCCAGAGCCACGCCCGAGGAGGCTCCCAAGCCGCCCGGCTCGCCCGAGGAGGCCGCTCGCCGTCGGCTGGCCCACCTGCCCGCCGACGCGCCCCTGGCCGCCGCCCTGGCCGAACTGGCCCTGGCCCGGGCCGAGAGCCTGGCCGTCTCGCGCCCGACCCGGCCGCCGGCCTGCGGCCGCGAAGGGATCGGCAAGATTCCCACTCCCGAGGCCATCCTGGCCTCCGACCCGGTGCTCGTCTCCCTGCCCGAAGTCTTCATGCGCATCCGCGAGGTCCTAAGCGACCCGGGCTCCACCGTCGAAGAGGCCGCCGCCGTCATCAGCAAGGACCCAAGCCTGACGGCCAAGCTCTTAAAACTCGTCAACAGCGCCTTCTACGCCCGCACCCTGCGCGTCTCGGGCGGATTGCCGCCGGGGCCGGTGGACACCCTGTCCCGGGCGGTCATGCTCCTTGGCCTCAACCAACTCTCCACCCTGGCCATGGGCGTGTCGGTGATGCCACTGTTCAAGGACATTCCGGCCGGCTGCATCGACATGCGCCAGTTCTGGCGCCATTCCATCGGCGTGGGCCTGGTGGCCAAGCTCCTGGCCGTGCGCCTAAACGACCCCAGCCCGGAACGGTTCTTCGTGGCCGGCCTGCTCCACGACATCGGCCGGCTGGTGCTGTTCAAGCAGACGCCGGAGGCGGCCGGAGCGGCCATGGCCGCAGCGGCGTCCTCGGGCAAGCACCTCGTGGCCGTCGAACGCGAAATCCTTGGCTTCGACCACGCCGAGCTCGGGGGGATGCTCCTGCGCAAATGGCGTTTTCCGGAAAGCCTGGAACAGGCCGTCTGGCGGCACCATGCCCCGGCCACGGCCGAAGCGCCCCTGGAAGCGGCCATCGTGTGCGTGGCCGACGCCGTGGCCGGGGCGACCCTGCCGGGCTGCAGCGGCGAACGGCTGGTCCCGCGCTACGACCACGCCGCCTGGGAAGCCGTGCGCCTGACCCCGGCCGACCTGCCGGAGCTGGTGGAAACGGCCGAGGCCCACTTCGAGGTCATCTGCGCCATGTTTGCGTAATAAGAAGAGAAGATGCCTCCGGCGGCCGGGAGGGGGTAACCCCCTC
>ALAO01000418.1 GCA_000307955.1 Solidesulfovibrio magneticus str. Maddingley MBC34
CCCCTCCCGGACCCTCCCTGAAAGGGGGTTTAAGGGGGCTTTTCGGTGTCGCCTTCGATGTGGTGGAGATGCGAACGCCGTTTGTTCTCTGAAGAGGTAGCCGCGAGAAAAGTTCCCGGGCCAGAGGCCCGAAGCGACGCTTGAGTGCTTCCCTGATTTTCTTTCCGCCGCAGGCAAGGGCACGAATATGCAGCTTTTTGGCATCATCGGCCATCCCCTGGGCCATACGCTCAGCCCCCTGGTGCACAACTGGGGGTTTTCCCGTTACGGCCTGGACGCCCGCTACGAGGCTTGGCCGACCCCGCCCGAGGAGCTGCCGGCCTTCATGGAGCGCCTGCGCCAAACGCCCATCGCCGGGGTCAGCGTCACCATCCCCCACAAGACGGCGGTCATGGCCTTCGTGGACGAGGTCAGCGAGTTGGGGCAGGCGGCGGGCGCGGTCAATACGCTCTATTGGCGCGACGGCCGGCTTATCGGCGACAACACCGACGTCGAGGGCTTTTGCCGACCGCTGGTCATGCGCGGCATCGCGCCCCGGCGTGCCCTGGTGCTCGGGGCCGGCGGCGCGGCCCGGGCCGCCGTGCTGGGCCTCACCCGCCTGGACTCCGGCGTGGTCGGGGTCACGGCCCGGCGTTTCGAGCAAGCCCAGGCCCTGGCCCGGGAATTCGGCGTCCTGGCCGTTCCCTGGGACGAGCGCGGCGCTTTTGGCGCGGATTTTTTGACAAACGCCACGCCCATGGGCATGGCCGGCCGGTTCGAGGGCGTCTCGCCCTATCCGGCCCAGGCGCTCTCGCCCGGCATGGTGGCCTTCGATCTGGTCTACAACCCGTACGAAACGCGGCTGGCGGCCGACGCGGCGGCGGCTGGCGGGACCGTCGTGCCGGGGTTGGAAATGTTTCTCTATCAGGCCGTGGAACAGTTCCGCCTCTGGACCGGCCGGCTGTTGCCCGACGACGAACTGCGGCCGCTGCTGCTGAGGACGCTCTACGGCGAGGCTTCGCCCCGGACGTGACCGGCGTCGCCCAAAGGCGCTACAAGTGCTCGACAATCACCCCGCTTTCGAAACGGACAAGTAAATAGCCTCCATGCAGCCCCTACTCGAGGCCCTCGCCGCCCTTGACGCCAAAACCATGATCCTCATGGCGGCGGTGCTCTATTTTTCGCTGACCATGGTGATGTTCTACACCTATTTCTTTCGCAAGACCTATCCCGGCTTTGCCTCCCTGGCCCTGGGCCAGCTGTTCTGGAGCCTGGGCGTCTACCTGGTTTTTTACCGGGTCCTCGGCGATCGATTGTCCCTGGCCCTCAGCAACGGCCTGCTGTTCTTGCAGGCCGTCTGCTGGCATCACGGCATCGCCATGTACGGCGGGATCACGCCGACGCGGCCAAGGCTGCTCGTCAACGCGGCCCTGGCCGTGCTGGCCGAGCTGGGCATCCTCTATTACCTCTACGTGGATTTCAACACCTGCCGCCGGGTGGTCATCTTCTCGTCGTTTTGCGCCCTGCTCTACAGCCGCATCGCCCTGGAGCCCTACCTTGTGCGACGCTGGAAGACCTATCCCATGCAGGGCATTTATTCGGGAATCTTCCTGTGCGTCGCCATGGCCTATGCCGTGCGCGCCTTCCAGACCGTAAACGCGACGAATTGCCAGGTCGGCGGTCCGGACGCCATCGTCAAGCTGCTGTTGCTTTCCAGCATGGGCATTTTTGCCTTCTTGACCTTTTGCGTGCTGTCCATGACCTCAAGCCGGGTCGAGGCGGAACTGCGGGAAGCCCACGACGCCTTGCGGCAGCTGGCGCAAACCGACGCCCTGACCGGGTTGTCCAACCGCCGCCATTTTCTGGAGCAGGCCCAGGCCGTGCTGGAAGACCTTCAGGCCCAGGGCGGCCGGGCCAGCCTGATCATGCTGGACCTCGACCATTTCAAGCGGATCAACGACGTCCACGGCCATCAGGCCGGTGACCTGGCCTTGCGGGAAGCGGCGAGGCATCTGCGGGCGGCCTTGCGGGAGGGCGACGTCATCGGGCGTCTGGGCGGCGAGGAATTCGGCGTGCTGCTGCCGGGGCTGGACAGCGGCGAGGCTTTGGCCGTGGCCCGGCAGTTGCGCCGGGCCGTGGCCGCCTCCCGCCCCGGCGGCCTGCGCGTCACGGCCAGCTTCGGCCTGGCCGACGGCCCGCCGCAGTTGGACAGCCTGCTGGTGAAGGCCGACGAATACCTGTATGCCGCCAAGGAAGCGGGACGCGACCGGATCGCCTGGTCCGGGGGGCTGGTCACGGACAACGAGAACGGGGAGGCTTCGGCATGATGGACACGCTACGGGCGCTGGTGCGCTTTTTCGAGTCCGTGGGGCAGGTGGCGGCGGTGGTGTTGCTGGTCGCCATTGTCGTCGGCGTGGCGGTTTTCATCTGGCTTGGCGCGGTCAGCCGCAAGATGCCGCCGCTGGTGTCGCCCACGGGCGGCCCGCTTCGGGCCGACGGGCAAAATCCCAACTGGGTCTCGACCATGGCCCGCAAGAACGATCCGCTCCACTACATCGCCCCGCGCCCCTGCGCCGACAACCCCATCCCGGCCCTGGTCGACATCCTGCGCCGGGAACCCGGGGTGACCCTGGTGGATGTCGCCGAACGCTACGTCCACGCCACGGCCAAATCGTCGCGTTTCGGCTTCGTGGACGACATGGAGCTGCTCTACGACCCGGCCGCCGGCCTGCTCCAGGCCCGCAGCGCCTCACGGGTGGGCAAAAGCGACCTTGGCGTCAACCGCCGCCGATTGGAGCAGCTGTTCAAGGACGCCGGGCTGTAACCACTGGCCGTCTCAACGCAAAAGGGGCGCGACCGTCATGGTCGCGCCCCTTTTGGCGTCTTTGGCCGGGATGCTCAGCCCTGGTCGTAGGCGTCGAGGATGGTGAAGAACCGGGCCACGTCCGTGGCGTCGTTGTAGAAATGGGGCGACAGGCGGATGCGGCCGCCGCGCGGCGAACAGGCCACGCCCCGGGCGTCGAGATGGGCAAAAAGCCCGGCCGGATCGGGATGCTCGAAGGACACGATGCCGGAATGCCGGCCGAGCGTGCGCGGCGAAACGACCTTGCGGCCCCGCTCGGCCAGCCCCTCGGCCAGGCAGCGCGTGACGCCGAAGATGTTTTTCGCCACGGTCTCCATACCGACCTCTTCCAGAAGCGAGAGCGCCTCGCCGTAGGCGGCGATGGCCGCGATGTCCTGGGTGCCGGGCTCGAAACGGCCGGCTCCGTCCTTGAGGACAAAGGCCTCGGAGAGCTGCTCCGCGTCGCGCACGCTGCGCCAGCCGGCCAGCGTCGTGGCCAGGGCCGCGTCGGCCTCGGGCGAAACAAAGAAAATGCCCAGCCCCATGGGGCCGAACTGCCATTTGTGGCAGCCGGCGGCCACGAAATCGACCCCGAGCGCCGTGGCGTCAAAGGGCATGGCCCCCAGGCTCTGGATAGCGTCCAGGCAGCACAGCGTCCCGGCCTCGTGGCACAGCTTCACGAAATCCGCCGCCGGCAGGGCCGCGCCGGTCAGCCAATCCACCGTGGAGGCCACGGCCAGCCGGCAGCCCGGCACAAGCTTCGCCGCCGCGTCCATATCCAACACGCCGTCGTGCTTGGGCAGTTCGACCACCTGCACGCCAAGCCGGGCCAGGTTGTCGAAGGGAAAACGCACCGAAGGAAAATCCGGCCAGGCCACGGCCACCTTGTCGCCGGGCTTCCAGTCAAGACCGCCGGCCGCCAGGGACAGGCCGCAGGAGGTGTTGCCGGTAAAGGCCACCCGCTCGGGTTCGGTCCCGAGCAGCCAGGCCGCCCGGTCCCGGGCCTCGTCCACCAGCCCCATCCAGCGCATGTAGTCCTTGGACGCCCGCCGCCAACGTTCGGCGTAAATCTCGTCGCCGGCCAGACAGGCCCGGCGCGGCAAGGGCGAGATGGCCGCATGGTTGAAAAACACCGTGTCCGCCGTCACCGCGAACTCGTCGCGCCAGTTGTTGGGGTGGTTGTTGCTCATGATGGGAAGAGGCCTCCGGCGGCCGGGAGGGGGTTACCCCCTCC
>ALAO01000419.1 GCA_000307955.1 Solidesulfovibrio magneticus str. Maddingley MBC34
GGGTCCGGGGGCCTCAGGCCCCCGGCCGCCGGAGGCCTCAAGCAACAAGCCGGCGGTCCCCGGCGCAGGGTTCTCCTCGGCTCATTTGCCCACTTCCCGTTCGATGACCTGGGCGAGCTGGCGGCCAAGGGCCGGGTTGCCCAGACGGTCGGCGGCGTAGTGGGCGAGGCTTTCGGCGAGGTTGTCGGTAACGCTTGGTTGGCCGCCGCGCGGCGCGATGACGGTGCGGCCGTCGTGGTGGAACTCCACCCGGCCGGCGTCGATCCAGCCAAACAGGCCGTGATGGTAACGCACGGCCACGGATTTGCCCCAGTCGGCGTCGGAAATGGTCACGTCAAAGGGCGCGCCGGCCACGGCCGGCAGCGGGATAAAGGCCAGGGCGAGGGCGACGACGAGGCTCGCCATGGCGGCGGTGGATGGTTTCATGCCGCCTCCTTGCCGGCGGCGTTTTGTCGCCGGCAAGGCCTTCATTGCAATTTTGTTGCCATAGGGCCGGGCGGGCCGGAATCGGTTGCCTGCGGGATGGGTCGGCGCTAGGGTTTGGCAGGGAGAAGGCCATGAAACGATACGCTTTTGCGTTGGCGCTGGTGTGCGTGTTGGGCTGGTTGGCGGCGGCCCACGGCGGGGTGGACGCCGGCTGGCAGCCGCTCATCGACCGTCTGGCCGCCGACGGTCTGGACCGGGCCTTCGTGGAGAAGGTGTTCGCCGGGGCCGGGGTGGATTACGAACCCTCGATCATGGCCCGCAAGGTCGACTCCATGGTGCGCAAGCAGTTCGAGCCGCGTCCCGCGCCCACCAAGAAGACCTTGGAAGCCAGCAATTACCGCCAGTTCCTGACGCCGGCCAGCATCGAGGCCGGGGTGCGCTACATCCGGGAGAACCGGGCGGCTTTCGACCGGGCCCAGCGGGAGTTCGGGCCGCCGCCGGAACTCGTCTGCGCCTTTCTCATGGTGGAAACCAAGCTCGGCACGTATCTCGGCGACCAGGACGCCTTGAGCGTGTTGGCCAGTCTGGCCCGGGCTTCGGGGTTGGGGCAGATCTCGCCCTATATGAAGACGCTTCGCGGCGACGCCGAACGTTCGGCCTATGCCGACTGGGCGGCCAAGGACCGGTCGGAGTGGGGTTTTCGGGAGCTTGAGGCGCTGTTGCGCTACGCCAAGGCCAAGGGGCAGGTTCCGGGCGCCATTCCGGGCTCGATCTACGGGGCCATCGGCATTTGCCAGTTCATGCCGTCCAACGCCTTGCGTTTCGGCGTGGACGGCGACAACGACGGGGTGCTGGATCTTTTTACGCCGGCCGACGCCATCGTCAGCGTGGCCAGCTACCTGCGCGGCCACGGCTGGGTCCCCGGCATGACCAACGAGCAGCGCGACAAGGTGGTTTACGCTTACAACCACAGCGAATTGTACGTGTTGGCCGTGACCACGGTGGCCGACCGCCTCAAGGCACGCCTGGGCGGCTAGGGCCGCGCCTCTTTCCCCATTCGGGGGG
>ALAO01000420.1 GCA_000307955.1 Solidesulfovibrio magneticus str. Maddingley MBC34
GGATTCGGCACCTTAAAAAATAACGGGTCCGGCTTGCGGTCGGCGGAGAGGAAGCTGCCTTCGTAGTAGCCTTGGTTGAAACCGTCGCGGTAGCCGGCGTAGTAGGCGCCGCGCGAGGTCATGCGGCTGCGGGAGGGGCCGGTGGCCATCTGGTTGCCGCGGGCCTCGGCGAGCATGTCGCGGCGTCGGTGTTCCAGGTAGGCGATGCGTTCCCAGACCTGTTCGCGGCGGTCGGCCACGTGCGCGTCCTCTTCCTTGGGGCTTGGCGCGCCAAGAAAGATGTAGGTCACGATGCCGATGATGACGATGAAGATGAGCAGATACTTCACGAAGCCCCGCCGCCTGGGGAGGCTCCCGGCCAGCGTCCTTGCCGGCTGGGGCTTTTCCCCTTTCACGACTCATCGGAGGCCGGGGGGGCGCTCTTTAGCCTTGACGAAAAAAGGGGTTCAGGCGCGGGCGGCCGGGATGCCGTATTTTTTGAGCAGGGCGTAGAGGCGCGAGCGCGACAGGCCGGAGACGTCGAGCATCCGGCCGATGTCGCCGCCGTGGCGGGCGGCGAGTTCGCGCAGGTAGCGGGCTTCGCGGCCGTCGCGGTAATCGCGGAAGGTGGGCAGGGCCGTGGCGGCGGGCAGGTCGGTCGGGATCGGCTCGGTGGGCGAGGGCGGGGCGTCGGCAGCCCGGCCGACGACCCGGTTGCGGGCGGCCATGACCCGGATGTGCAGGGGCAGATGGATGGGGAGCAGGGCGTCGTCGGCCTGGGCCAGGGCCAGGCAGCCTTCCATGGTGTTTTTGAGTTCCCGGATGTTGCCGGGCCAGGGATAGGCCAGAAGCGCCCGGGAAAAGTCGTCCGACAGGGGCTTTGACGGCAGTTCCTGGCGTTTGGCGGCCTCGGCGGCGAAGTGGGCGGCCAGTTCCAGGATGTCGCCCGGGTGTCCGGCCAGGGGCGGCAGCTCGATGCCCACGCCCTGGAGGCGAAAGAGCAGATCCTCGCGGAAAAGGCCTTGTCTGACCATGTCTTCCAGGTCCTGGTTGGTGGCGGCCACCAGCCGGAAGCGGCAGGGGACCTCTTCCAGCCCGCCGACCGGCCGTAGCCGGCGTTCCTGGAGCACGCGCAGGAAAGCCTTTTGCACCGACAACGGCATCTCCCCCACCTCGTCGAGAAACAGGGTGCCGCCGTGGGCGCGCAGCAGCACGCCCTCGCGCCGGCGGTCCGCGCCGGTGTAGACGCCTTTTTCCGATCCGAAGAGCACGCTTTCGACGATGGAGGCCGGCAGGGCGGCGCAGTCCACCACCACGAAGGCGGCGTCGCGGCGCGGGCTGTTGTCGTGGATGGCCCGGGCGAAGAGCTCCTTGCCGGAGCCTGTCGCGCCGGTCAAAAGCACGTTGACGTCGCTGCCGGCGGCCCGGGCGGCCTGTTCCAGGCAGGCGGTGCGGGCGGGGTTGCCGCCAAGGATGCCGGGAAAACGGAAGACGGTCCTGGCGCTGGCCCGGCCGCGCAGCCGGTGTTCCATGGCGCTGACCAGGGGCGCGGTCATGGTTTTCACGGTGGGGGGTTTTTCGATGTACTCCCAGGCCCCTTGGCGCATGGCCCGTTCGGCCCCGTCGGGATCGCCCCAGCCGGTGATGACGATGACCTCGGGTTTCGAGGGCGAGCGGCGGATGTCGGCGATGGCGTCGAGGCCGTTGCCGTCGGGCATGCGCACGTCGAGAAAGACCACGTCCACCTCGTCCTGGTCGGCGCGGCGCAGGCCTTCGGCCAGGGTGGAGGCCAGGGTGGGGGTGTGGCCCAGCCGGTCCACGACCCGGGCCAGGGCGTCGCGGATGGTCTGATCGTCGTCGATGATGAGCACGTTGCCCAAGGAGTCCTCCGGAGCGCGCGGCGATGCGGCCGCTCGCCCTTTTGGATGACCACGCCGCCTGGAACTGTCAAGGGGCGGCGTGGCGAAGTGGCCGTGGGCCGGGCGGGTCGGCGGCCCCGGGGCTGGAAGCGGGGGCGGGGAGATCCAGGAGCCGGGCGGCCGGTCTTCGAGGGTGCGCGGGCGCGGCGCAGGCCGGGCCATGGCGTTGCTCAAGGGCTTCCGGTCTCCGAGGGCGCGCGGGCGCGGCTGGG
>ALAO01000421.1 GCA_000307955.1 Solidesulfovibrio magneticus str. Maddingley MBC34
GGTAAGGCAGAGGCAGCGCCTCTCCTGGCCGCCGGAGGCAGTCTTTATTTCCCCTCGGCGATAGCCCGCAGTTCGCGTGCGGCGGCTTCGGGGTCCGGGGCGGCGCAGATGGCCGACACCACGGCCAATCCGGCCGCTCCGGCGGCCATGACCGCCGCCGCGTTGGCCGCCGTCACCGCGCCGATGGCCACCACCGGCACCTCGGCCAGGGCGATCATGCGGGCCAGCCCCTCGATGCCCTGGGGCGCGCCGGCATCCTTTTTGGTGGCCGTGGCAAAGACCGGTCCGGCCCCGAGGTAATCGACCGGCTCTCCACGGGCGCTGCGGGCCTCGTCTTCACCGGTGACGGACAGGCCCAGCAAGCGGTTCGGGCCGATGAGCGCGCGCACGTCGGCCGGGCGCATGTCGTCCTGGCCCACGTGGACGCCGTCGGCGTCGCAGGCCAGGGCCACGTCCACCCGGTCGTTGATGATGAGCTTGGCTCCAAGGGGGCGCACCAGGTCCACCAGCGCCCGGGCCAGTTCCACGAACTCCCGGGTGCAGGCGTTTTTCTCGCGCAGCTGCACGAGCCTGGCCCCGCCGGCCACGGCCCGGCCCACGACGCCCAGCAGGTCGCGCCCGCCAAGGCTCCCCCGGTCCGTGACCAGATACAGGGTCAGGTCGAAGTCCGGCCGCCTCATGCGAGCACCCGCGCCCCGGCCGCGATCTCGGCCTCGGTAAGATTGTAGACCACATCGAGAAAACGCACGGCCAGGCTGCCCGGACCGGCCACGCCAGCGGCGCCCAGACGGCCGGCGGCGGCCATGACGGCCATGGCGTGGAGCGTGGCCGCGAAAGCGTCGGGATTGACGGCCAAAAACGCGCCCACAAAGGCCGTGGCCGTGCAGCCAAGGCCGGTGACCCGGGTCATCATGGCGTGACCCCCGGCCAGCTCGGCCAGGCGCTCGCCGTCGGTCACCACATCCACCTCGCCGCTGACGCACACCGTGCAGCCAAGGGAGCGGGCCAGGGCCACGGCAGCCGGCGCGGCCTCGCGGCTGGCGTGCAGGGAATCAGCGCCCTTGGCCACGGCAGCCTCGCCGGCCAGGGCGAGAATCTCCGAGGCGTTGCCCCGGATGGCGGCCAGGCGCACGGTTTCCAGCATCCGCCCACCCACTTCGCGCCGCCGGGAAGTGACGCCGGCGGCCACGGGATCAAAGACCACGGGCACGCCGGCGGCATTGGCGGCTCCCCCCGCAGCCAGCATGGCCTCGATATTCTCGCCGCCCGGGGTGCCCATGTTGCACACGAGCGCTCCGGCCATGGCGGCCAGTTCGGCGGCGTCGGCCGGATGGTGGGTCATGGCCGGCGAGGCTCCCAGGGCCAGCAGGGCGTTGGCCGTGGCGTTGGTGACCACGTTATTGGTGATGTTGACGACCAGCGGGGCGTTTTGACGGATGCGGGCAAGGTCGGCGAAAACGGCCGAGGCGAACTGCATGGCGATGTCCCAGGAGGTTGAAGTTGGCGTAAACAGGCTGTTTCGGGGATAGCTCGAGGCGGCGTCCTTGGCAACGGGCGGCTGAGCAGTTGACGGCAATTGCCGATCAGCTATATCGGATCATGCTCCGACGTGACGTACGCGCCCCAGCCCTTGCCGTTCTGGCCTGGACGCTTCTGCTTGGCGTATTGTTCGCCGTGCAGTACCTTTCGGACCGTCAGAGCACCGAAACCATGATGCTCCAGGCGGCCCGGAGCATTTTCCAACAGATCGTGCTCACCCGGGAATGGAACGCCCAGCACGGCGGCGTCTACGTGCCCGTGACCCAGGAAACCGCGCCCAATCCCTATCTCCCCGGCGAAGGCCGCACGGTCGTCACCCGGGACGGCCTGACCCTCACCCGGGTCAACCCTGCCTTCATGACCCGCCAGATTTCCGAAGTGGCGGCCCGGCGCATGGGGATTACCCTGCACCTCACCAGCCTCAACCCCTTGCGCCCGGAGAACACGCCCTCGATCTGGGAAGCCCGGGCCCTGGCCGATTTCGAAATTGGCTCGGTCGAGGCCCACGGCGTCGTGACGGGCGTCGACGGCCCGGTCTTCCGCTACATGGCCCCCCTGCATGTCACCGAGAGCTGCCTGCCCTGCCACGCCCGACAAGGCTACAAGACCGGCGAGGTGCGCGGCGGCATCAGCGTCAGCCTGCCGGCCACCCATTACCTGGCCGCCCAGTCCGCCGCCATTGGCGGCGCGGCCGGCCTCTACGCTCTCATCTGGTTGGTGGGCGCGACCTGCACCGGCGTCGGCACGGCCACCATCCTGGCCGGCAAGACCAAGGCCGAAGCGGCCAACCGGGCCAAGACCACCTTCCTGGCCATCCTCAGCCATGAACTGCGCACGCCCTTAAACGGCGTGCTCGGCATGTTGGATATTCTTGCCGCCACCCGTCTGGACGAGGAGCAGCGCTCCCTGATGGACGACGCCCGGACCGCCGCCCTGGCCATGAACGCCCAAGTCCAGGAACTGCTGGAACTGGCCGGCCTGGAAAGCGGCCAGGGAACACTGCAGGTTGCCCGCTTCCACCCGGTCCAGACGGTGGAAAAGGCCGTGGCCCCCCTGGCCCGGGAGGCCCGAGCCAAAGGGTTGGATTTCGCCCTGCTCCCGGCGGGCGATCTGCCCCCGGAACTGCTTGGCGACGGCGAGCGCCTGGGGCGCATCGTGGCCGTCCTGACCGACAACGCCGTCAAATTCACGGCCTCGGGCAGCGTCACGGTCAGCGTCACGGCGGCGGACGCCGCCAACGGCTCCTGCCAACTGGCCGTGGCCGTGGCCGACACCGGGCGCGGCATCGAGGACGACCGGCTCTCCGCCGTGTTCGAGCCGTTCTTCCAGGCCGAGGACGTGCTGACCCGGCGCAAGCCCGGCCTCGGGGCCGGCCTGACCATCGCCCGCAAACACGCCGAACTCCTCGACGCCCGCCTCACCTGCCGCAGCATCCCCGGCCAAGGCTCCACGTTTACCATCACCGCGCCTTTTCGGCTGGTGTAGGGGGAGAAGAGGAGAGAAGATACCTCCGGCGGCCGGGGGGATTACCCAATGTCTGGCCTGGGCTATTCCGTTACCAGCTTTAGCTGCCCAAACCGCTGGTCTTCCTGCTCTTGCCGACGAAGGCATTCTCGGATCACCTTTTCGTCACGACCAACGGTCGATTGAGGCTCCTTCACCGGAACGGTCAGCGCCGCCGGCGAAGGCAGCAGGCCACTGCCTTCGCCGGGCGGCACACAGGCTACTTTTTGGCGCTGGCGTCAGCGTTGTACTGGTAGTTGCCCTCGAACTGGTCGAGAACGACGGTGTTGGGCGGGTTGGAGTCGGCGACGGCCGTCAGATTCAACTCTTTGTCCAGCTTGCGTGATCTGAACTGCCATCCCTTGGGCAAGGTCAGGCGCTTGCCCAGGGTGGGCAGGTTTTCGATGGTGTTGTTTGGATCGATCTTCAGCGACAGACTGAACATGGTATATACGGCGCCCTCGGGCGTGATCAGTTCATACACCGTTTCGCCCGCATGGAAGACAAAGCTGCTGGTCCGTTTGGAGACCATCGGCGCGTAGGTCGGCATCTTTCCGGAAGCGAACTTTTCCAAATTCGGGACTTCAAAAATGCCGTCCAGGTTCAAGGGGATCCCAGCGATCACTCTCTGCTTGCAGCCATCCCAAGACATCCCGCTGACGGTGTTGGCCACCAAACGGCGCGGGCCATTGAAGAAGACACCGTTGCCCCCGTACTCCTGCATCAAGGTCTCCGCGCTCAGAGCGCGGAAGCGGGCGTCCATCTCCTCGTTGGGCGCGGGAAGGTCGTTGCTAAGAGAGTTAAAGTAGTTGCCGATCCCGCCGCCGTCAGGCTGGCGGAACATGAACAGAATCTCGTAGAAAGCCCTGCCGCGCCAGTTCTCAGCCTTGATCGGGCAGGGATCGGTCAGCTTGACCATCGGTTGGGCGTCCATTTTGGCTTGCGCTTGTGCCGTGGAGTGGCAGGCCACCGCAGCGACCAGCGTGGCCGCGGTGAAAAGGGTGGTCAATACGATCTGCATACGCTTCATGATGGCTCCTCTCGTTAGTGTGGGGAAGCGGAGAGCGATACTACCAATGGGGACGCGCCGAACCTGAACACTTCCGGCTGGTTTAGGGTTTGGAATTGCTCATACCGGGACCGGTCTTGTCGTAGACGCTCAAGAACTCGTCGACGAGGATCGTTGCAACGCCTCCTTCCAGAATTTCGAGATTATCTCCTTCAGTATGACGACGCAAGCCTTCCATCCTGGCGGAAGATTTTTGCCGTGACTCACCTCTGCTGTCCACGGCATCTTCACTTCACCGAACAGCCGCATCACTCCGACCTCAATATCGAACCCTTCAGCAATCCAGAGCTTCGGCCCATTCAATGAGGCTCCCCTAACCCCATACTCAGCTACGGTCCGCTTCATGTTGTGGTTTCGGCGAGCGTTTGTGGAGCAGTTGCCCTGTTCGCGGGCATGTCCGGGTTTGCATACGAGCCGTAGCAATTCGCAACGATAACGCCCGTCTTCGGATCGATGGCGGCGAGCTACCTTTGCAATACTTCAATTCTGGCCGGGGAGGTCAAGGGGAAAGTTTGGGATAAGTGCTGCTCGTGCCTATGCTAAATCCGACTCATATCAAACGAGACGTAGTCGACACCGGTAGCGGCGCCGATAAAGATAATCAGGCAACAAGCAAACACCAAAGGATTAACACCTTAACATTATTCCAACAAACAACCTGTCTGAATCGCCACAGCCCCCGCAGGGGGAAAAAGCGGCGGTCCGACAAAAAAAGACGGGCGTCGAACTTGCGTCCGACGCCCGCCCGGCCAATGGCGGCCTCCCCCTAGCTGGCGAGTGGTAACCGTATGTGAGACTGCCTGCCGGCTCCACGGGGCGTAACCGGGTGTTCCGGTCGCCGGAGTTTGCGGCAGGGCTGCCCGTGATGGGGGCCTGGCTGGGAAATTATGACGATGCTCATCCCCGCATCTGCTCGATGGTGCGCTCCAGCTCGCGCCCAAGCGGGGTTTTGAGCGACAGATGCCGCTCCAGGGCGGTGATGCCCTTGACCACCGTGGAATGGCGGCGATTGAACTGCACGCCGATGTCGGCCAACGACAGGTCGGTGTGCTGCCGGGCCAGCAGGAAGGCCGTGTTGCGGGCCAGGACGTACTGGCGCTTGCGCGACTTGGACTTGAGCTGGTCGGGCGAAAGGCGATAGACGTCACAGACGTAGGACACGATGTCGTCCATGCTGACCGGGGCCTGGGCCACGTCGTAGTGGCGCAGCACGTCCCAGGCCAGGTCCACGGAAATGCGGCAATTGAGGAGCTTGGCCTTGAGCACCAAGTTTTGCAGGCAGCTCTCCAGTTGGCGCACATCCGAGGGCAGCTTGTCGGCCAGAAGCGTGGACACTTCCTCGGGCAAAAGCACCTGATGCACGGCGGCCTTGCGGGCCAGGATGCGGCGGCGCATGTCCAGGTCGGGCTTGTCGATGACGGCCAAAAAGCCCGAGTTGATGCGCGACAGGAGCTGGCTGTCCAGGCCCGAAAGCTCCTTGGGCAAAAAGGAGCTGGTAAAGACCAGGCGGCAGCCCCGGGCGTTGAGGGCTTTTAAGGTATTGAGCAGCTCGTCCTGAATGCGCGGCTTGTCCCGGAAGAAATGCACGTCCTCAAGCAGCAGGACGTCGACGTTCTCCCGGAAGGCGGCCTTGAACTGCTCCACCTGCTTGGTCTTTATCGCCATGACCAGGCGGTTGGCGAACTCCTCGGCCGAGAGATAGGCGACCCGGGGCTGGCGTCTGGGCTCGCCGCCAAGAATGCGGCGTCCCATGGCCTGGATGAGGTGGGTCTTGCCCAGGCCCGGGGCCGAGCTGATGAAAAGCTGTTCCGCCGACAGGGACATGTCGCAGATGCCCTTGCTCGCGGCATAAGCCATCTCGTTGGACGGGCCGACCACGAACTCGTCGTAGCTGAAGCGGAACCGGTCGACCAGGGCCGGCGGGGCGCTTGGGGCCACGGGCAAGGTCAGGGGCGCGGCCACGGGCCGAGGGCCGGCCAGGCGTTGCCCTGGCTGGCGACGGGGGCGGCCGGGAGCGGCCGGGGTCTGGGCGGCCGAAGCGGCGACAGGGGCCGCGGCCTGGGTGGCCTCGACCACGAACACCTGGGGACGCGCGCCCATGACCACGGCGGCGGCCTCGGCGATGGAATCGCTCAGTCGTTCGCGCACCCAGGCGGCCACAAAGGCGTTGGGGGCGACAAGTTCCAGCGCGCCATCGCGGGCCCGGGCCGCGAGGGGCTTGATCCAGAGGTTGAAAAGTCCGGGGCTCAGGGTCTTTTCGAGCAGTTGTTTGGTTTGGGACCAAATCGTTTCCATGGCGCGCACACTACGGCCGGTCCGTGGCCGGGCAAAGGACGATTAGGGTTCGCTTTCCGGGGCGCGGCTCTTTGGTTCTCTACAGCGCAACCACCTGGAAACAGGTTCATTTCTCGCCAGCCCCCGTGAAACGTGGGCTTTCGGGGCCGCCCCTCAAGCCGCATGGCGCAAGGGTTTTGGGGCCGCTGGCAATATTATGCACATATGTGAAAGTGTTTTCCACAGGCACTTCTGCCATTATCTCAACTGATGTCACTTGAAGTCAAAATATTTCGTCTTCCAACAGGCCACTTTTTGGTTGACCACCGCCAAAACCCGCTCGGCCCTTACCTTTGCCGGTCGTCAACAGGTTTCGACAACATGCACACGACACGAACAACCATATAATTTAATTTAGAAAAAAACTTTCTCCCGCATTTTCCGGCTTTTCACGAGCCGCAACGAAAAAGCCCGCCGTTGGCACGGCAGGCTTGAAAGGCAGAAATGGAAAGCCGGAATTCGGGAATTAGGCGGAATGGGAACCGATTTGGTCAAGTCTGGGATAGCGGCCGCAAGTAAACCGCTCGGCTTCGGGGCAGTAGCCAAGCCGCTCGCAGCGCGCGCCGGCCCCGACAAAGATCACGGGCAACGCCTCCCGGCACTGGGCCAGCATGGCCAGGGCCATGGCCCGTATCTCCCACTGGGCCCGGGCGCAGCAGCGCAGTTCGAAAAAGTGCAGCAGCGACCGGCAATTCATGGTCAGGACCACCTTGGTCTCGCAGGCGTTTGGCAACACGAACCGGGCGTCCTCGTTGGCCTTGTCGCCGCGCCCATGCCGGGCCAGGATCTCCTGCAGCTCGGCATACGCCGTCCCGGCCTGCTCCATGGCCGCCTCGAAGCGCTCGCGGGCCTCGGGAATGGCCGCGATCTGCGGCGGCAAGACGTAATCAAAGCCCAGGGCGTCCACGTAACGCTGGGACTGCTGGGAATAGCTGGCGATGCGGTGGCGCACGAGCTGATGGGACAAGGCCCGGGACACGCCCGACACGGCAAAGGTGAACGACACGTGCTCAATGGGCGATTCGTGGCCGGATTCCAGTATCCGGGCCACGAAGGCGGCCTGCTTGTCCGGGTCGATGTCGCCCGAAAGCAGGCGCGGCCACATGTCGGCCACGTCGCCGGCGTGGTAGCACTGCCGAAAAGCGGCGTAGATGAGGGCCAACGCGTCGGGGGTATGGGCCAGTAACGTCACGGACTGTTTAATGGCTGGCATATATTTACTCAAACCACCTCAGGATTTAATCATTGATTCCAAATGGCCTCTTAAGCCTTCCTCAAATTTCCCTCGACCGATGATAGTATTTTCATAAAAAAGAACTCTAAAAGGAGAAATATCGAAGGGCAATGCAGTCCCTTTCTCTGCAAGTATGATAGTAGGTTTATTTAAGGCATGTGCATAACCAATCTCATAATACACATTTGGATTATCTTTGGAAATATCAGCTATTATAAACGTCGACTCTGTTATGTCGTTGACGATATCAGCAATAACCATCCCCGTTCCAAAGTTTTCATCCGCTCTTTTAACTTGTATACCAAATTTTCCACAAATATCTTTAATAATTTCGGAATAAAATTGGTTATACGGATCAGAAAACTGCATCACAACAAAAGCCTTTGGCCTCTCAGAAAAAACTTCAAACCTATGCACCACTATATCGTTTCTAGACATCGTCGAAATGCCAATATTACTTTTTTCAGCAACATACGGAAGCGTAGCGGTAACAACTTTTATTCCATTGACTGTCAAGCTAACCAGAGAACCCTCTTTCACCACTTCGATACTATATATCTTCCCAGCCTTAAGATTAGTTCCATCTCCAGTAGAGGCAATTAATTCACGTGTTCTTTCGAATTTTGAAATTTGATACATAGGTCCAAGAGAGCCAATACCCGCAAGCATCATATGCCTATTACTAGCATTATAGGACAATACAATATCAAACAAAGAAAAGCCTTCAAGGCCAGTGAACTCAACATCTACCTGAACTTTACCATCACTAACGATGTCCTCAGTAAGGAACATTCCTACCATAGGGTGATCTTCCAAACCATCCTTAGACCAGACCCCTCCCTTACATATTAATTTATCTCCTTCAGTTTCGAAATTCCCCATCAAAGAAATCCATTCCCTTGGCTTATTCCGATTCATTGGAGCCTCCTATAAATAGTTTACTCTAATAATCTACCTTTCAGATGGGCGTAAGCCTTGGCCGTGGCCACCCGGCCGCGCGGTGTGCGCTTTATCAGTCCGCACTGGATGAGATACGGCTCGTAGATCTCCTCCAGGGTGCGCACTTCCTCGCTTAAGGCCACGGCCAGGGTTTTCACCCCCACCGGCCCGCCTTCATAATGGTGGATAAGCGTCTCCAAAATCTTGCGGTCCATCATGTCCAGGCCGTGGGGGTCGACGTCGAGCCGGGCCAGGGCCTTGGCGGCCAGTTCGCCGTCCAGGGTCTGCGCCCCGGCCACCACCGCGAAATCGCGCACCCGGCGCAGCAGCCGACCGGCGATGCGCGGCGTGCCCCGCGAGCGCTGGCCGATGGCCAAGGCCCCGTCCGGGGTGATGGCGATGCCGAGTATTCCGGCCGCCCGGGTGACGATGCGGGCCAGCTCATCGGGGCCGTAGAATTCCAGGCGAAAAATGACGCCGAAGCGGTCGCGCAGGGGTGAAGTGAGAAGCCCCAGGCGGGTGGTGGCCCCGACCAGGGTGAAGGGTTCGAGGTCGATGCGCACGGTGCGCGCCCCCGGCCCCTGGCCGATGATAAGGTCGAGCTTGAAATCCTCCATGGCCGGGTAGAGGATTTCCTCCACCGCCGCCGGCATCCGGTGGATTTCATCAATAAAGAGGATGTCGCCCCGGCGCAGGTTGGTGACGATGGCGGCCAGGTCGCCGCAGCGCTCCAGGACCGGCCCGGTGGTCTGGACCAGATTGACGCCGAGTTCCGAGGCCATGATCTGGGCCAGGGTGGTCTTGCCCAGGCCCGGCGGGCCGTAGAGCAGGCTGTGGTCCAGGGTGCGGCCCTGTTCCAGGGCGGCGCGCAGAAAAACCTTGAGGTTGCCGCGCAGGTCATCCTGGCCGATGAAATCGGCCAAGCGCGACGGCCGGATGGTGTCGTCGGGTGAGGGAGCCGCAGGGGTCAGGCCCTCGGGCGGACAGAAATCCTTGTCGTCCATGCTCATGACTGCTTGGCCGCCGCCAGCCGCTTGAGGGCCTGGCGCAGCGCGGCGGCCACGTCGAGGTCGGGTTCGGCCTCCAGGACCTCGGCCGCGACCTGCCGGGCCTCGGGTTCGGGATAGCCGAGGTTGGTCAGCCCAGCCACGACGTCGCCGGCCACGCCGCCGGGGAGCGTCGCGACCGGGGCCAGCCCGGCCGAGGGGGCGCGGCCCTCCAGCTTGTAGGACAGCTCGATAAAAATGCGCTGGGCGCTTTTTTTGCCGATGCCCGGCACCCGCACCAGGGCCTCGGCGTCGCCGGAGGCGACCAGGCGCAGCAGATCGTCGGCGGAAAAATGCGACAGGATGGCCAGGGCCGTGCGCGGGCCGAGCTTGGAGATGCCAATCAGCGTGCGAAAGGTCTCGCGGTCGTCGAGGGAGGCGAAGCCGAACAGTTCCAGGGCGTCCTCGCGCACCACGGTGTGGACGAAAAGCGACACCTGGCCGCCCGGGGCCGGCAGCGCGGCGGCCACCGGAGTGGGCAGCTCCAGTTCGTAGCCCACGCCGCCCGGGGTGAGCACGATGGTGAACCGGTCGCGCCGGGCCACGACCCGGCCTTCGAGATAGCCGATCATCTGGCCCCGCACAGGCGGGTCAGCCGCCGTTGATTGAGGTGGCACACGGCCGCGGCCAGGGCGTCGGTCGCGTCCACGGCGAAAGTTTCCCGACATGCCAGCACCCGCGCCACCATGAAGGCCACCTGGGACTTCTCGGCCCGTCCCGTGCCCACCAGGCTTTGCTTGATTACGGTCGGTTCGTAGGAATGGACGCTCAGGCCAGCCACGGCGCAGGCGGCCAGGGCCGCGCCCCGGGCCTGGCCGAGCTTGAGGGCCGTGGCGGCGTTTTTGGAGACAAAGACGTTTTCCACCGAGACCTCGGCCGGGCCATGGCGTTTGATGAGTTCGGCCACGGCGGTAAAAATGACGCCCAGACGGCTGGGGAAATCCGGCTGGCTGGCCGTTCGCACCACGCCGGCGTCAACCAGTTCGAGCACGCCCGAGCGTTCGCGCACCAGGCCATAGCCCGTGGCCCGCGAGCCGGGATCGAGTCCCAGGATGATGCCGTCACCGGTGCTTGCCATGCCGTGGTCTACCGTTTTCGCTAAAGAGAAGAAAGCCCCTCGGGCCTCAAACAGGAACCGGGAGGTAAACCTCCCGGCTCTTGAACAATCACCGTCACAGTACCGCCAGCTTCCCTTTAACCCCTTACAGGGAGGGTCCGGGAGGGGCTTAGCCCCTCCC
>ALAO01000422.1 GCA_000307955.1 Solidesulfovibrio magneticus str. Maddingley MBC34
AAGCTGGCCGAAAAGACCATGGCCGCCACCCGCGAGGTGGACCGCAACGTCACGGCCATCCGCCAAAGCGCCGAGACCAACCGCCAGGCCACCGGCGAGGCCGTGGCCCTGGTCGGCCAGGCCGTCGGCATCGCTGGCGAGGCCGGAACCGCCCTGGACGCCATCCTGGCCCTGGCCGACGAGACCTCGCGCCACGTCCGGGCCATCGCCGACACCGCCGCCGGCCAGACCAACGCCGGCGAGGCCGCGGCCAAGGCCGGCGAGGACATCGCCCAGGCCGTTTCCGACACCTCCCAGGCCATGGCCGAATCCGCCCTGGCCGTGGAAGAACTGTCCCGGGTGGCCGACGACCTCAACGCGCTTTTCGTCGGCACGACCAAGCGCTGACGCTCCCGGATGACAGCCGCCGCCTTTGCGGCTATATTGGCTCCATGTGGCAAAGCTTTGTAATCGTGGCCGTGGCCTTTGTCGCGCTCAGCGTCGGGCTGTGGCTCGTCATCCGCAAGACCGTCAGCCGTCGGCACGACGTCATCGCGCCGGGGAAATTTGATTTCGACGCCTTCAAATCCCGCGAAATCACCCGGCGCGGCGTCCATGACAGCACACGCCTGGGCAAAAAGCGTTAACCCCGCCGCGGCTTGCGGCGCGCCCGCCTGCCAGCCCCTTTTCCAAGGAGTCGCCATGCCCCGTATCCGCGCCCTGTTCCTGACCGTCCTGGCCCTGGCCGTGCTGGCCGCCGGCGCCGCCCGGGCCGAAACCCCGACCAGCCTGGCCGGCATCGCCCTGGGTGAACCGGCGACAAAGGCCAAGGCCCGGGTGGACGTCCGCAAGCCCCGCGACGTGTCGGACGCGCCGTGGGTCAAACGCCTGCCCGTGTCCGGCGACAAGTTTTTCGACGGCGGTTACGTGCTGGTCGGAACCTGCGCCGCGCCGGGAGCGGTGGTGCGGATCAAGATGCGCTACCGCAACGGTGACATGGACTTTTTCCGCAAGATAAGCGGGGAGATGCTCACGCTCTATGGGGACCCGACCCAGTACAAGGGCGACCTGGAAGGCCGGGTCATGGGCAACAAGTGGTCCTTTTCCGACTCCCGGCTGCGGCCGGTGAGCCTGATCCTGCAACATGCCGAGGGCGAAGACCCGGAGCTGGGGCCGGGCAGCACGGTCAAGCTCACCAACTGGGGGCTGCTCGAAGCCGAACGAGCCTGCTGGCAACAGCGCCACGGCTCGGCCAAGGGCGCTGCGGCCAAGGGCGGCAAGGCCGGGCCAGACCATGGCTACCTGCCTCGCTGAGCCGGCATCGCCCACCCTTTTCAAAATGTTCTCGGGAAGTCGCCATGGAACAGCTCGCTTTTGATGACTCGCTGCGCACCGGCTTTGAGACGATCGACGAACAGCACGCCCTGTTTCTCTCCATGCTGACGGACCTGGCCGCCCAGATAGAGGCCGGGCATCACCGTCAAGGCGTCCTGGACGCCTTCCAAGGCATGAAGCTCTACGCGGACGGCCATTTCTCGGACGAGGAAGCGCTCATGGAGGCGCGCGAGTATCCGCGACTGCCGGCCCATCGGCAACTGCACGAGGCCTTTCGGAGCATGGTGATGGAATTCGAAAACCGCCTGGGCGAAGGGGTCGGTCTCGTGTCCCTGGAAACGCTGGAATATCTGGGCAGTTGGTTCATCCGGCATATCCGCGACGAGGACATGCGGTTCGCCGCCTTTGCCCGCAAGGGCGAGGACCGCTCGACCTGACGCCGAGACGGCGCGCCCATCGCTTCCACCCCTCGCCCGATCAAGGTCTGCCTGAAAAAACGACAAGGGCCTGGCGACCGCAACGGTCGCCAGGCCCTTGTGTCGCGCCGCTGTAACGCCTGCGCTTAGCTGAAGAAGTTGAAGGTGGTGCCGCCGGAACCGAACAGCGAAGAAAAGTCCAAAGTTCCGCCCGAACCAAACCCGGAAAACAGGCTGGTGGAGCCGCCCAAGCTCGAAAAGTCGAGAGAAAATCCCCCGAGAGAGCCGCCGGTTCCAAACGGAGAGCCGCCAGTCCCAAACAGGGAACTTAAATCCAGGCCGGTGCCGGTACCGGTACCGAAGGTCAGGCCGGTTCCCGTGTTGCCGAAGAGCAGGCCGCCTCCCGTGCCGCCGATGGTCAGGCCGCCGCCCGTGCCGGTGGAACCGAACAGGTCAAATCCGCCCGTGGTTCCGCCAAGATTGGAGAAAAGCGAACTGAAATCAAACAGTCCGCCGGTACCGGATAACGTCGCCATAAATGGCCTCCCAAGTCGCGATGCTGTGGCTTGGCAAAGAACAACCGGCCTCTCTGATTCCTGCGGCACCTCAGCCGCTAAACTTCGACATTTTTAGCCGATTAATCGAACATGCCAACACTGTCAATAATACCCGACCAACAAAATCAAAAATTCATGGCATTTATTGCAAAAGAATCAACTACTTAAACTTATCGACTAAAAGCGCAAACACGTAACGTTCGACGACTTCCAGCACCACCACATCCGGCCGTTCCTTCGCTATGACCGAAGGAACCAGGGCATGGCTCCACAAGAAAACCGACCGGGAAAACCGCTCGGCCGCGTGGGCCTGCATGGCCCGGGCAAAGGAATCGTGGAAAAAGACCGCCCGGGGCCAGTCCTTGCGGTCCGTTTCATAGGCGGCACGCTCCCGGTCGGGGTGGTCGGCCGGATCGGGATAGTCGCCCGGGGCGGCCGGCCGGGCCAGGGTCGCGCCCCGGGGCCTGGCCGACACGTCGGGTTCGCGCCAAAGGTCGGGCAACAGCAGCATCTCGGACAGGTCGCCGCCGGGGCGGTCCGTGACGACCAAATCGTAGTCGGCCGGGTCCAAGGGCTCCAGGGCCGGGAAACGCCCGGACAGGGCGGCGATCAAGGCCGAGGCGCCAAGCAGGCCGCCGTAGCCGTTCCAGTGGGTGTCGGTCTTCATGTAGGTCCGGCCGGCGGCCTTGCCGGCGGTCACCGCCTGGCGCAGATCCAGGACGTCCAGGCCGGCGGCGCGCAGCCGGGGCACGATCTGGGACAGGCGGGAATCGGGCCGCAGCGGATGCAGGCCCGGCGGCAGATGTTCGGGATAGACGCGCTCCTTGTTGGGCGCGAACAGGATCAGATAGGCGACGCCCCGCTGGGCCAGCCAGTCGCGGCGCTCCACCTGGACGCGCACCATTTCCTCCATGTCGCTTTCGGACAAGGGCACGGCGTTGAGATAGTCGTCTAGGGCGTGCTCCAGATTGTAGTAGAGCCAATCGTCCCGGCCGACGATGACGCCCGGCACCGGGGATTCGCCGAAAAGGGCCAGGCGCAGGCGGTTGTTGGCCCGGATGAGATGGTCGCGAAAAGGCGCGGCGTCGCGGACGTGGGCGGCCAGGGCCGGGCCGTAGCGCCCGGGCGCGTCCACGGCCTCGGCCAGGGGCGGAACCGGGGCCACGGGGCGATTTTCCACGGCCAGGCGGCCGCCGGAGACGCCCAGGAGCGGCAAGCCGTAGGGCGCGGCCAGGAAGACGACAACGATCAGGATTTGCAGGATGTTCGCCAGACGGACCATGGCTAGAACCTCGCGTAGATAAAGGGCGAATAGCCGCCGGCGGCCACGGCCATGGCCGAAGCGCCCAAAAGCGCGGCCAGGGCGGCCAGCCGGCCCCAGGCCGCGACATCGGCCCCGGCCGGACCAAAGCGGCGGCACGCGGCCTGCCACGCCCCGCCCAGAGGCACGGCGAAGACCACCGCCGCGACCAGGGCGATCAGGCGCTGGCGGGTGACCGCGGTCATCCAGGCGTAATCAAAACCCTCGGCCGTAAACGAGAACAGGGCCTTGAAATAGGCCGCCGACACGGTAAAATCCGAGGCCCGAAACAGCACCCAGCCCAGCATGACGGCGGCGAGCAGATAGCCGTGACGCACAACGGCCGGGGCGCGGTCCAAGGCCCGGCCCAGACGGGTGCGCTCCAGGGACAAAAACACGCCATGCCACAGGCCCCAGACCAGGAAATTGGCCGTGGCCCCGTGCCAGACGCCGCACAGGGCGAAGACGATCAAGAGATTGAGCTGCACCCGCCAGGGCGCGGCGCGGCCCCCGCCCAAGGGGATGTAGAGGTAGTCGCGAAACCAGGTGGACAGCGAAATATGCCAGCGCCGCCAGAACTCGCGCACGCTTCGGGCGATGTAGGGGTGGTCGAAGTTCTCGGGCAGACGCGTCCCGAACAGGCGGCCGATGCCCACGGCCATGTCGGTGTAGCCGGAGAAATCGTAGTAGATCTGCGCCGTGTAGCAGATCAGCCCCAGCCAGGCCGTGGCCATGTCCAGGCCGGCGGTCCGGCTGAAGGCGTCGTCGGCGATGGGGGCCAAGGCCCCGGCGATCAGGGTTTTCTTGGCCAGGCCCACGGCCAGCCGCCAGCCTCCTTCCCGAAAGTCGTCAAGCGTCGGGCGCGGCGCGGCCAGTTCCGGCAAGAGCGGCCCGAACCGGGCGATGGGGCCGGCGGTGATCTTGGGGAAAAAGGCCATGGCCGTGGCGAAACGCAGGCCGCTCGTCTCGGCGGCCAGTTGGCCGCGCCCGACGTCGATCACATAGGCGATGGCCGAGAAGGTGAAAAACGACACGCCAAGGGGCGAGGCGTCGGTCAGGTATTTGTAGAAGGCGAGCAGGGCCACGTTGGCGGCCACGCCCAGGGCGACCAAGCGCTGCCGGGCCGGGCCTTGGCGGGCGTCGATCAAACGGCCAAGCAGGTAGTTGCCGAGGATCGCCCCGGCCAGGACCGGCAGGCCGACGGCGTCGGCCAGAAAGAAATACACGCAGCTTGCCGCCAGCAGCACGCCGCAGCGCAGGCCAACAGGCGAAAGATAAAACAGCGCCAGGACCGCCGGCAAAAAGCCGTACAGAAAAAGCGGCGAATCCGGTATCATACCCCCTCCTTGCCGCAAGGCATGGCAGGGGTTTACCCGCCGGCCGCCAAAAAGCAAGTCGCCGGCAAGGGGTCGGGCCTGGATCGCATCCCCAAATGGCCGCCAAACCGGTCCGTCCAGGGACCCGGGACGTCAACCGCCCGCCTCCCCCGCTCTCGCCGGCTTGCCTCCCCAACGCAGAAGCCCAACGCTTCAGCCCTGGCGTCCCTTGGCCAGAAGCAGCGCGCCGGCCGCGGCGGTCAGGGGCGCGGCCGTGACCAGGCCGAAGCTGCCGACCAGGGTATTGGCGATCTCCGCCGCCACATGGGGCATGGTGGCCACGTTAACAAGCGGCACGCCCTGGGCCATGACCACCATGAGCAACGCCAGGCTGCCGCCGCAGTAGGCCAGAAGCAGCGTGGTGGCCATGGTGCCGACCACCACCCGGCCGACCCGCAAGCCCGACAGGCAAAGGGCCAGACGGCCGACGCCAGGCTGGTGGGCGGCCACCTCGGACTGGCTGGCGGCCACGTCCATGGCCACGTCCATGATGGCCCCGCTGGCCCCCAGGCAAATGGTGGCCAGGAACAGGCGGCCAAGGTCCAGATGGGCGTAGCCGGTGTAGAGCAGCGTTTCGGCAAAGGGTTTGACCGAACCGGGCAGGGCAAAGCCCGGGGCGGTGGCCAGGGACAGCAGGCAGGTGACGCCCACTCCCCCAAGCGCGCCGAGATAGGCGGCCAGGGAGCGGCGGTTCACGCCGCCGACCAGGAAGACGATGGCCGCCATGAGCGCGGCGACGACGCCAAGGACGCACAGCATGGGATCGACCCCGGCCAGGGTGGCCGGCACCAGCACCTTCCACAGGAGCAGGGCCGTAAACACGAACGAGACCACGGCCTTGACCCCGACCATGCCGGCGTAGGCGATAAGGGAAAGGGCAAAAAGCCCGAGCAGCTGCCCCTGGAGCGAGAGCCGCCAGTGGTCCTGGGCTACGGCCGAGACGATGTCGCCGCCGCGCAGGGACAGGACGAGCAAGGCCGTGTCGCCCGGGGCGAAGAGCTTGTCCATTTCGAGCTTGCCGACGAGGATGTTGTCGGCGACCACCGGCCGGCCGGCAAAGGGGCCGGAGACCGGAACCGCCGTCACCCGCTGCTCGCCCTCGCGCACGAGCCCATATTGGCGCACGTGGGCGTTGTCCACGGCCGTGACCGTGGCCTTGACCTGGAGCGCGTCGGCGGGCAGGCGCTCCTCGAAGCCGGTGGGCCAAAGCCACAAGCCGACGGAAAGCCCCGCCACCAGCGCCAGCAACAGCCAATCCTTGCCAGACCCGAACGCCATCCGCGCCATGCTGCTCCTTGTCCCGGTCGGCCTGTGGCCGGCCGGGCCTTTGCTTTTGTCCGCGCCGTGGCCGGGAAGCCGGCCATGGCGGCGTCCCGTTCACGGCGAAACCGCGATTCCCGGGCCTTGGGACCATGCATCCGGGGCCGCGTCCCGGAACAGCATTCCAGTTCGCGGCCCCGGCCGGTCGCCGACGGAGAACAACTCCCCGGCGCTATCCACTCCCTTGGCGCTCGCAGCCTTCCCCCTTTACCCTTTCGGGGGGTCCGGGGGCCTCAGGCCCCC
>ALAO01000423.1 GCA_000307955.1 Solidesulfovibrio magneticus str. Maddingley MBC34
CTTCGCGCCCGCCGCCCGGACCCCCGTCCCTCCCAACTGAACACCGGGACGGGGGTCCGGGGGGATAATCCCCCCGGCGGGTGCGGGCAGAGCCCGCTCTTGTGCCTTTATTCCCCGCTCTCCTTCTCGTCCGCTATCCCCTAATAATCGTCTGCCGACGGTCGGGGCCGACGGAGAGGATGGAGCAGGTGGTCTTGAGCGACTGTTCGATGCGCGAGACGTATTCCCGGGCGGCCAGGGGCAGGTCTTCCCAGGTGGTGATGCCGGACAGGTCTTCTTCCCAGCCGGGCATGGTTTCGTAGATCGGCTCGACGAATTCCAGCGCGCCTTCGTCCTGGGGCGGGTATTCGTAGACTTTGCCTTTGTAGCGGTAGCCGATGCAGATCTTGATTTCGAACAGGCCGCTTAGGACGTCGAGCTTGGTCAGGGCGATGTCCGTGGGGCCGGAGAGGCGGGCGGATTCGCGCAGCAGCACGAGGTCGAGCCAGCCGCAGCGGCGTTTGCGGCCGGTGGTGGCCCCGAATTCGCCGCCTTTCTCCTGGAGGTAGTCGCCGACGGTGCCATGGAGTTCCGTGGGGAACGGGCCGGAGCCCACGCGGGTGGTGTAGGCCTTGACCACGGCCACGACGCGGGAAAGGACGCTTGGGGCGCAGCCGCTGCCGGCGGCGGCCTGTCCCGAGACGGTGTTGGACGAGGTGACGAAGGGGTAGGTGCCGTGGTCGATGTCGAGGTGGGTGCCTTGGGCGCCTTCGAACAGCACGTCGCCGCCGGCGGCCAGGGTCTTTTGGATGATGCTCGACACGTCGCCGAGGTAGGGCACGAGGCGTTTGGCCACGGGCAGGATTTGTTCGAGCACCGCGCCGGGGTCCAGGGCGGGCATGTCGTAGAGCTTGGTGAAAAGGGTGTTTTTTTCCACCAGCGCCTTGGCGATTTTCTTGGCCAGCAGCTCCGGGTAGGCGAAGTCGCCGGCGCGGATGCCGATGCGGGCCATCTTGTCTTCGTAGCAGGGGCCGATGCCCCGGCCGGTGGTGCCGATCTTCGCGCCGGCGAGCAGCGTTTCGCGCGCGCCGTCGAGGAGCCGGTGGTAGGGCATGATGACTTGGGTTTTTTTCGAGATGGTCAGGCGTTCGGGGGTGACGTTCACGCCCTGGGCGGCCAGGGTGTCCATCTCGCGGCACAGCACTTCGGGGTCGAGCACCACGCCGTTGCCGATCAGGCAGGTCTTGCCGTCATGGAGGATGCCCGAGGGCATCAGGTGGACGACGGTTTTTTCGCCGCCCACGACCAGGGTATGGCCGGCGTTGTTGCCGCCCTGGAAGCGCACCACGGCCTTGGCCGATTCGGTGAGCAGATCGACGATCTTGCCCTTGCCTTCGTCGCCCCACTGGGCGCCGTGGATGACGATGCCGCGCCCGGAACCGGGGCCTTGCGTAGGAAATTCAGCCATTATGCTTCTCCTCCATCCTTAGGCTTGAAGGCCAGGAGCTTGCCCTGGCGCTTGGGACCGGGTTTGGCGGCGGTGGGCCCGGGCGCGGCGATGTCCGTCGCGGCCGGGGCCGGGGCGGGTTCGTCCGCCTCGCCGGGTTGGCGGCCCTTGGCCCAGTGATGATTGAACAACTGGTTTTTGAAACGCATGCCCTGGATCATGGCCAGGACCAGGACGGCCTCTTCCCAGCGCTGGGTCGGCTCGAACCGTTCGACGGTTTCGGCGTATTTGTCCCAAAGCGCCATGATGGAGGCTTCGTCAAAGGCCCGAAGCTGTTTGGCCATCTTGAGCAACACCTGTTCCACGACAACTCCCTTGCCCCGTAAACCTGCGGCGTGTTGCGCCGCGGACAGGCCTTGGTAGCAGAATTGGCCGGCCCTTCCAAATGCAATTTGCCCCCCCGGGCCGGCTGTGCTAGGCAGCCTGCACACACGCCACAAGGAGCGGTCATGCCATGAGCGACCTCAAGAAAATGTACACCACCGTGGTGGAAGACCCCTTTCCGTCCGAACTCGTCATCCGCCTGGGCGACGCCGAGCTGGTCTTTGCCAAGCGCACCTGGACCATCGACGGCGAGGAAAAGGGCCTGCGCTACGGTGAAAACCCGGATCAGCCGGCCGCGCTCTACGCCCCGGCCGCCGGCCGCCTGTCCCTGGGCGGCGTGGAATTTCGCGGCCCCGGCGACGGCCTTATCTGCGCCGCCACCGAGGAGCATCTGCTCCAGTCCGGCAAGCATCCCGGCAAGACCAATCTCACCGACGTGGACAACGGCGTCAATATCCTCCAGTACCTGACCGCCAAGCCGGCCGCCGTCATCCTCAAGCACAACAATCCCTGCGGCGCGGCCTGGTCCGAGGCCGGCCTTTGCGCCGCCTTCGAGGCCGCGTTTGCTTCCGACCGCATCGCCGCCTTTGGCGGGGCCATCGTGGTCAACCGCACCCTGGACGTGGCCACGGCGGAAAAGATCAACGCCGTCTATTTCGAGGTGGTGGCCGCCCCGGACTACGAGCCGGCCGCTCTGGACATCCTCAAGTCGAAAAAGAACCTGCGCATCTTCAAGCTTCCGGGCCTGGCCCAGCTGGACAAGCTCGTGGGCCAGCCCTACCTGGACCTCAAGTCCCTGGCCGACGGCGGCATCGTGGCCCAGTTTTCCTTCAGGAACCGCATCCTGGCCGCCGCTGATTTCCTGCCGGCCCAGGCCACGGACAAGGCCGGGACAACGGTGGTGGCCCGGACCCCGACGCCGCAGGAAGCCGAGGATCTGCTTTTTGCCTGGGCCGTGGAAGCCGGCGTCACCTCCAACTCGGTCATCTTCGTCAAAAACGGGGCCACCGTGGCCATCGGCACCGGCGAACAAGACCGGGTCGGCGTGGTCGAGCTGACCATCTTCAAGGCCAAGACGAAATACGCCGACAGCCTGGCCTTTGCCGCCCACAAGCTGTCGCTCTACGAGCTGACCCAAAAAGCCGCCGCCGATCCCGAGGCCGCCGCGAGCCTGGCCGACATCAAGGCCCGCACCGAGGCGACCATGGGCGGGCTGGCCGGATCGGTGGTGGTGTCCGACGGCTTCTTCCCGTTCCGCGACGGCGTGGACCTGTGCATCGGCGCCGGGGTCACGGCCATCGCCCAGCCCGGCGGCTCCATCCGCGACACCGAAGTCATCGCCGCCTGCAACGAAGCCACGCCCCAGGTCGCCATGGTCTTCACCGGGCAGCGGTCGTTTAGACATTAGAATAGCGAGAAGCGAAGAATGCCTCCGGCGGCCGGGGG
>ALAO01000424.1 GCA_000307955.1 Solidesulfovibrio magneticus str. Maddingley MBC34
ACGAGATCCGCACGCCCATGAACACCATCCTCGGCATGGTCGACGTGCTCGCGGGCACTTCGCTCACCAGCGACCAGACCCATGCCGTCAAGTCCATCGAACTGGCCGGAGCCAGCCTGCTCGGCCTGCTCAACGACATCCTTGACCTGTCCCAGATCGAAGCCGGCGGCATGGTCATCGAGGAAAAATCCTGTGACATCGTCGAACTGGCTACCCAGCTCACCGACATGATGCGCCCCGACGCCGCCCGCAAGAGCCTGGAACTGCGCCTGGAAGTCCACGGCGAACTGCCGCCGCGCCTGTTCTGCTGCCCGGAACGAATCCGCCAGATCCTCGTCAACCTCCTGGGCAACGCCATCAAGTTCACCCAGCAGGGGCACGTCGTCCTGGAAGTCGCCAGCGCCACCGCCCTCGCAGACGGCCCGCGCCTGCGTCTGGCCGTGCGCGACACCGGCATCGGCATCCCCGCCGACAAGCAGGCCGTCATCTTCGACCGCTTCACCCAGATAAACGCCTCGGCCAACCGCCAATTCGGCGGCGTGGGCCTGGGACTGGCCATCTGCAAAAAACTCGCGGAACTCATGGGCGGCCGCATCGGGGTGGAAAGCGCGCCGGATCAGGGCTCCACCTTCACCCTCACCCTGCCCCTGCGCCCCGCGCCCATGCCGCGCGACTCCGCCCACAAATCCGCCATCCCGATCCACCAAGCCAGCGGCGGTTCGGTGCTCCTCGTCGAAGACAGCCCCACCAACGCCGAAGTCATGCGGCTCATGCTCGAGAACACGCCCTTTCGCCTCACTTGGGCCCCAAGCGGCCAGGCCGCCCTGGCCGCCCTGGCCGACGCGCCCTTCGACGTCATCCTCATGGATGTCGAAATGCCCGGCATGGACGGCTACCAGACCACCGAAGCTCTGCGCCGACAGGAAAAGGAACTCGGCCGGCCGCGCACCCCGGTGGTGGCCCTGACCGCCCACGCCTTCGAGGAACACCGCCTGCGCAGCTTCCAGGCCGGCTGCGACGACTTCCAGGTCAAACCCATCCCCAAGACACGCCTGCTCAACACGCTGGAAACCTGGATCGCTCTTCGCCCGTAAGGTCCCCGCCCCAGGCCAGGCAAGGCACGGAGACGGTTTGCCCTGGCCCGCCTTCGGGCCGCCACGGCCGGGCTTCCGATAAAACCGACCGCCCAGCAGACCACAAGCCGTCAACTGACCGTGAAGCCGCCAAGGTTCAGGGCAGCGCGCCCGGCGCGCCGCCGGCCGGATGCGTGGCCGCGTACCACAGCGCCCAGAGCCCGAAAGCCGCCGCCAGCCCGCCAAACACCCTGCGGATGGCCGTCAGATGCGCCAGCAGCCGGAAACGCAGCATCTTGCCGCCAAGGGCTATGACGACCCACCAGGCCATGGAGCCGCAAAACACACCGGCCGTCACCGCCGCCGCGTCACCCCCCCCGGCCTCGACCCGGCCCAGGCCGAAGCCGGCGAATATGGCGGCAAACCCGGCCAGGGTCATGGGATTGGCCAGGGTCAGCGCAAACATCGAGACAAAAGCCCGGACATGCCCTCCTCCGCCCCGATCCTCGGGCCGCGCCGCCGGAGCTTGACGCATCAGGCGCAGCCCCATGGCGACCAGAAAAAGGCCGCCCACCGCCTGAAGCCAGACGGCATGGGCGGACAGGAAATTCGCCACCGCCGTCAACCCATAAGCGGCCACGGCCCCATAAAGGGCGTCCGCCGTCGCCGCGCCCGCCCCCGAGGCCAGCCCGGCCCGCAAGCCCCACGACATGGCCCGCCCCAGACACAACATGCCCACCGGCCCGAACGGCATGGCAATGATCGCGCCAATGGTCGCGCCCTGGAAAAACAGTGCCCACATGGCCGCCCAGATACCCCGCCCAAACGTGGGCCAGACGGCGAAGGGGCGTCGATTGCGCGTCGGGGGGAGGTGAGAGGGAGGAGAAAGAGAAGAGGGAAAATGCCTCCGGCGGCCGGGGG
>ALAO01000425.1 GCA_000307955.1 Solidesulfovibrio magneticus str. Maddingley MBC34
CCCCCGGCCGCCGGAGGCATCTTCTCTTCTGTCTAGCGGTTCGCTTTGCGGCCGAGCAGTTCGAAGCCGGTTTCGGGGTCCTTGGCGCGGGCGAGGTCGGTGCCGGTGATTTCGATAACCACGACTTCGAAGATTTTCCAGACATCGAGGCCGGGGCGCACGCAGCCGGTTTTGGTTTCGCCGGCGCGGCCCAGGGCGGCGTGCATGTGCAGACGCGGGGTTCCGTCCGGGCCGGGGAAGAGGGTGCCTATGGCGGCGGCTTCGTGGACGGCGTCGATGGCGGGGAGCATGGCGGTCGGGGGCATGGTGCGGCCGTCTTCGGGGCCGGTGACGAGGCGGCCGTTTTCGAGGCCGCCCAGGGCGGCGACGAGGGCGGCTTCGACGCCTCGGGTGCGGGCGAAATCCTCGATGGCGTCGGGCAGGCGGTCGCCGTCGCCCAGTCGCAGCACGAACACGCGGCCGAGGCGGCCTTCGGAAACGATCATGGCGGCTCCTTTTACGGATGCGGATGGTCGCCGGAGTGGCGACGGGCATTTGTAGCGCCGGGCAGGGCGAGGGGCAAGGGTGGGGGAGCGACTAAAAAAGGGGCCGTCCCAAAAGGACGGCCCCTGCCATTTGTCTTAGGGCGAAAGCGTGAGCGTTAGCCCACTCGCTCGTTAATCAGCTTGCCGATGGTGCGGCCCATTTCCACGCAGACAGCGAGCTGCTCGTGGGTGGGCACGAAGAGCAGGCGCACGGGATCAACGGGCATTTCCATACCCATGTCGCCCAGCCAGCCGGCGATGTCTTTGACCGCCTCGCCGCTCCAGCCGTAGGAGCCAAAGGCTCCGCCGAGCTTGCCCTTGGGCTTGAGGCCCTTCATGTAGGTCAGCATGTCCGCGACCTTGGGCAACATGCCGTTGTTGTGGGTGGCTGAACCCACGAACACCGCCGCCGCGTCCCAGACCTCTTCCATGACGTCGGAATGGTCGAAGGCGTGGAGGTTCATGAGCTTGAACGCCACACCGTGCTCGGCCAGGCCGGTGGCGATGGCGTGGGCCATGTGCTCGGTGGAGTGCCACATGGTGTCGAAGACTAGCACGGCTTTTTTCTTCTGCTTCTGGGAGGCCAGTTCCTTGTAGCGCGAGACGACCCAGGCGACGTCTTCGGGCGTGCGGAACATCAGGCCGTGGTCCGGGCAGATGGCGTTGATCTTAAGCCCCATGGACTCGATGGTCTCGATGGTCTTCTGGGCGATGGGGCTAAAGGGCAGGACGATGTTGGCGAAGTAGCGGTCGAGCTGCTTTTGGAGCAGATGCTTGTCCACTTCGTCGGCGAAGCGCTCGGAAGTGGCCCAGTTCTGGCCGAAGGCGTCGGAGGAGATGAGCACGCCGTCTTCGGGGATGAACGTGGCCATGTTGTCGGGCCAGTGGAGCATCCGGGTTTCCAGGAACTGCAGGGTGCGCTTGCCCAGCGAGATCGTGGAGCCGGTCTTCACCACCTCGATGGGCCAGTCGGCGCAGTCGAAGTGGGCCTTGAGCGCCCGTTCGCCCATGGGCGAGGTGAAGATTTTTTCCGGCTTGGTGCGGGCCACGAGTTCGGGCAACTCGCCCGAGTGGTCCATTTCCACGTGGTTGACGATGAGGTAGTCGACGTCTTCGGGTTTGACCACATGGGCCAGGCGGCAGAGCATTTCGTTGCCGTGGCCGGCCTTGACCGAATCGAACAGGGCGATTTTTTCGTCCTTGACCAAAAAAGCGTTGTAGGTCGTCCCGGTGGGGGCCGTCATGTAACCGTGGAAGTCACGGCATTCCCAATCGACGGCTCCGACCCAGTAGACGCCTTCACAGATGGCGACAGGTCGCATGCAAATCCTCGAATCGCCGCATTCAAAAAAGCGGCGCAGGGCGTGTTAGGCTTTGTTGAATTCGCTTTTGGGCGCGCCGCAGACCGGGCAGACCCAGTCCTCGGAAACGTCTTCGAATTTGGTGCCGGGGGCCACGCCGTTGTCGGGGTCACCGGCGGCGGGGTCATACACGTAACCGCAGATGCTGCACTCGTATTTATCCATGGTGTCCGTTCTCCGTCATTGAGGTTGGCCGGCTTGGCGATCCTTATTTGCCCTCAGCGCCGGGTCCGCCGTAGTGGCGCCCTTGCCTGAGCGGCAACAAGGTCATGGTTCCGGCGGCGCGGCTGAGGCCTTGCGGCCAAACGCCACGGAATCGCGTCACGGAATCGGCCTTGCCGACAGGACGCGTGACCGAAAATAGCGGTCACGCACGGACAAGTCTATCCTTTAGTTTACCCCAAATTGTCAAGGCCGGCCGGCCCGGAGGACAGCCTTTTCACGGCATCGGCCGCGTCTCGCGACCGTCCGCCCCGGCGTGCCGCATCCTGGCCGCACGGGGAGAGTGATTGAGGACAGCCCTGGAATGCGCTGTTTTTATGGAAAATGTTGTTGTTTTGCCTGCGTGCTCTCGCTTAGCCTTCCCGGAACTGTTCTACGAGTTTGGCCAGATGGTTGGCCATGGAGCGGACCTCGCGGATGCGCTCGCCGGCTTCGGCGATGCGGCTGGTGAGATCCTGGGAGAGTTCGTTGATGTGGGCCACGCTGGATGAGACTTCTTCGCTGGTGGCCGACTGCTGCTCCGAGGCGGTGGCGATGTTGCGCACCATGTCGGCGATGCGCCCGGCCTGGTCCACGATGCGCCCGAGCACCACGCCGGAACCTTCGGCCATGTCGGCGGTGCGCTCCACCCGGGCCTTGGTCTCGTCCATGCCCGAGACGGCTTGCCGGGTGCTGGTCTGGATCTCGCCCACGGCGGCGGCCACTTCGGTGGTGGCGTGCATGGTCTTTTCGGCAAGCTTTCTGACCTC
>ALAO01000426.1 GCA_000307955.1 Solidesulfovibrio magneticus str. Maddingley MBC34
GCCCGGCCTCGCCGGCCCGGGCCGCTTCGATGGCGGCGTTAAGGGCCAAGAGGTTGGTCTGGTCGGCGATGTCGGAGATGACGGAAATGATGCCGCCGATGGAGGCGGCCCGGTCGCCCAGGGCGTCCATGCTGGCCCGCAGCTCGCCGGACAGCTCGCGCACCTGGCTGATGGCCCGGGCGGTCTGCTCCACGGCTTCGCGGCCGGCCTTGGCCTGGCCCATGGCCGCCTCGGCTCCGCCAGCCGCGCCGTCGGCCCCGGCGGCCACGGCGTCCAGGGCCTGGTTGAGGCCGGCGATGGCCCCGACGGTCTCCTGGAGCTGGGCCGTCTGGGTCATGGCCCCGTCGGACACGGCCACTACCCGGCCGGACAGGGCCTCGGCCCGGGAAGCCACATGGCGGGCGATGTCCTCGGCCTGGAGGGCGGCCCGGCGCAGGGTGTCGTTGCGGCTGACCACCAGCGCCTCGGTGGATTTGACGTCGGTCAGGTCCACCACCAGGGCAAAGGCGCCGATGAGACCCTCGTCGAGGTCATAGAGCGGCGCGGTATCCACGCGCACATGGCGCCGGGCGTCGGTGCCGTCGGACAGCAGGGTTTCGACTCCCAGCCGGCAGGCCCGGTCGGTCAGGCAGCCGGTGAGCTGGCTGGTCAGTTCCGGGTTGCGGCCCAGGACCTCGGCGGCCGGGCGGCCGAGCACGGCTTTGTAATCGTTGCCGCGTCCGAGCAGGTGGAGCAGGGCCGGGTTGACGAAGGTCACCCGGCCGTCGGTGTCGGCGACCAGGCAGGGCAGGGTGATGGCTTTTAAAATGCTGGAAGAAAAGCCGAGCTTATTCTTGATTTCCGCCACCATGGCCAGCAAGCCCTGGCGCAGGCGCTCCATTTCGCCGCGAAGCGCTGGGGGCGGTGCGGCCGCGAAATCGCCGTGGGTGACGGCGGCCAGATAGTCGAGGATGCCGGCCAGGGGCTTGAGAATTTCCTTGCGCAGAAACAGCGTCACAGCCAGGAGCACCAGCCCGGCCGTCACCCCGGCCACGGCCAGGGAAACATGGCGCAGGCCCCGGGCGGCGGCGAAGGCCTCGTCGGCCGGGGTACGGGCCACCAGGGCGAAGGGCGTTTCGCCGAAAACCACCGGCGTGTAGGCGGCGAGTGTCTCCAGGCCGCCCTCGCCCGGGCCGGCGGCGTCGCCGGTCTGGCCGGCCAGGGCCTTTTGGGCGGTGTCGGCGGATACGCCGGAAATGGCGGCCAGCCCCTGGGCCGAGGCCACGCGCACGCCGCCGTCGGCCCCGGCCAGCACGAACTCCCGGGCCATGCCGGCCGCCTCGCCCTGGCCCATGATGCGGGCCAGCTCGGCGCGCGGCACGCGCAGCACGGCGGCGGCCTCGATCATGGTGCCGGTGTGGTTTTTGATCGGCGCGGCTACAAACGCGGCCGGCTCGCCGCCAAGGGGGGCGTAGGGCGCGAAATCGGCGAAGGTGACCTTGCCGGCCATGGCCCCTCTCCAGGCGGCGGCCAGGCTCGAATTGTTGAGCGCCCCTTCCTTGAGGTCCTCGCCGACCTCCCGGCCGCCCTTGGCCGCGTAATAGACCCGGCCGTCGTCGGCCACGACCAGGGCGTCCTCGAAGCCGAGCACCTCGGTGAAGGGGGCAAAGGGCGGGGCCACGTAGTCGCGCAGATCCTTGTATTCGTCGGTGGCCGTCTCCACCCGCACGCCGGGTTTGCCGAGCATGAAATAGTCGCGCAACATGCCGACGCCGTTATAGACTTCCTTGACCTTGGCCAGGATGGCCGCCTCGCGCAGCCAGGTGGCCGCCGCCGCCTCCAGGGCCTGCTTGCGGCTGTCCCGGGCGGCTTCCAGGCCGGCGAAGGCCTGTTCGCCGAGGATGCCGCCGGCCTGGCGCATGCTGACCACGGCCGTGACGGCCAGGGGCAGGATACTGATGGCCAAACAAAAGAGGATAAGCTTGTATTTAAGGCTCATGGTACGTCTCGGAGGCGGGGGGTTGTCCAGGGCTGACTGGAATTGCCGCCACTGCTACGTGGCGATGGGCGCGGTCGGGTGAAGGCTTTGCGGCGTTTTCGTGACGACGCGAACGGAAAGCGGAAAGTCGGCGTCACCGATTCGCCATGAGGCGATTTTCTGACGTCGCGGCCGGGCGGCGTTTCATGGCCACACGGACCGGGAACGCCTCGTCTGGTCGCTGCCTGGAGGTGGCGTAACCGGATTGTCGGAGCCGGCGTCTAAGCAACGGGTCGGACGTCGAACGGCGACGCGGACCCGGACCGGTCGTCTCGCGGACGGGAGGCCAGGCCTCGCGCCTGGCACGCCGCCCCGGTCGGGATACTCCATGCGGCGCTTGCGTTTCGACTCCCTGTTGTTCCGATGGCCCCGGCCACGAAGATGGCTGCTTCCCTTGGTCCTGGCCCTGGCCGCCGTGCGCGTGGCCGCCGTGGCCCAGATCCAACTGCCGTTTAACGGCTGGGACGAATTGCCGCATCTGGCCGTGGCCTATCACGTTCACAAGACGGGAACGATGCCCACACCCCGCACGCCCATGCCGCGCGAGCTCGTGCCCTTCATCACGGCCCATCCCCACCCGACCACATCGCTGTCCATGCTGCGCGGCCTCGACGCCAAACCCTATCCCGGCGGCGATCCGGCTTGTTCCCTGGAGCCGGCCAAACGCTTCGACATGTTTTGCTACCAGGCCCAGCATGGGCCGCTGCTGTATTTCCTGGCCGCGCCGTTTCTGTCTGGCTCCGATCCGGCCAGCCTGCTGGCCTGGGCCGACGGCGTGCGGCTGGTGAACGGGCTGCTCCTGCTACCCACGCTTTTCCTGTGGCATCGCCTGCTGCGCCGGGTGTTTCCCCGCGACGGCCGCTTGTCCTGGCTGCCTGACGGGGTGGTCCTGCTGTGCGTGAGCTTCTCCTACGTCTTTTTCAACTTCGCCCGTTTTTCCAACGACGCCCTGGCTATTTTTCTCGGCACCTCCGCCCTGGCCTTGCACCTTTTGCACATCGCTCCGCGCGGGTTGGCCGCGCCCGGCCGGCTATGGCGCTACGCCCTGCTTGGCGGGCTGGTCGGTCTGGCCGTCTTGGCCAAGTCCACCACCCTGGCCCTGGTCCCGGCCCTGGGCTTGTCCGTCCTTTGGCAGGGCCGCCGCCCCGGAAGCCGCTGGGCGGCCCTGGTCTGCGCCGCCGCCCTGGCCGCCGGCTACCTAACCGTGGCCGGCTGGCATCATGCCGTCAATTTTGCCAAGTACGGCCAGCCCACGGCCATGCAGGAGGCGGTGTTAAACGCCAAACAGGGCTTCGGCCCGGCCCGCTACCTCAAGGCGGCGTCCAACCTGGGCTACGGCGTTTTCCGCAATCCGGTGCTCTACAACGCCATCCCCCACCTGGCCGGCTGGTCCAACCTGCGTTCGCCGGACTGGATGAGCAGCGCCTTCAAGCTGGCCGTGACGTTTTGCGCCGCGTCCCTGGCCGTGGCCCTGGCGAGGTCCCGGGGGCGGCGCGAGGCCGGACGGCTGGGCAGCGGCGCGGTCTGCCTGGGGCTTTTGTGGGTGTTTACCATGGCCGCCCTGGGCTACCACGCCGTGCATTCGGCCGCCCGCTGGGGCGTGCCCACCACCGGCGGCTGGTACGGCATGTTGGCCCTGCCCGTGACTCTGGCCCTGCTGCTCCTGGGGCCGGCCCTGTGCGGCCGGCGGGCGGGAGGTCTGGCCCTGCTGCTGCTGGCCGGGGTGTTTGGCGCCGCCTTTCTCGACGGCACGTACGGCGTGCTGCCGTTGCAGGAGACGGGCGCGGCCGGTCTGGCCGAGGCCGGGGCCGTGTTGGCCGGCCATCACGCCCTGCTCCGGTTGCCCCTGCCGGTGTTTCTTGCGGCCGATGCCTTGTGTCTGGTGGGCTGTCTGACCCTGGCCCTGGAGGCGGTCTGGCGCTCGGAGACAGCCGGCAAGGTCGTTAAATTCCGTGTCATCGGCGCGATGGCATGGCGGCGTGTCGTAGGGCTGGAGGCGGTGTCGGCCCCGGTTGGCGAGGCGGATCGGGTCTTGCCGTAACCGCCATGTCCTGGCATGGCCTGTGCCTCAAGGCACGCCCATGCAACACATCCTCACCATTTGTCCCTACTGCGGCGTCGGCTGCTCCCTGACGCTTTGCGTCGAAGACGGCCGCGTCGTTCGGGCCGAGCCCGGCCCGTCGCCCTCGGTCAACGGTCCCGCGCTGTGCGCCAAAGGCCGCTTCGGCTTCGATTTCGTCACCCATCCCGACCGGCTGCGCGCGCCGCTGATCCGCTCGCGCGGCCGGCTGGTCCCGGCCTCCTGGGACGACGCCCTGGCCCTGGTCGCCGGCCGGCTGGCCGAGGCCGCCGCCGCCGGCGGCCCGTCGGCCGTGGGCGGCTTTAGCAGCGCGCGCTGCACCAACGAAGAGAACTACCTCTTCCAGAAGCTTTTCCGGGCCGGGCTTGGCAGCAACAACATCGACCACTGCGCCCGTCTCTGACACGCCCCCACCGTGGCCGGTCTGGCCACCACGCTGGGCAGCGGCTCCATGACCAACGCCATCGGCGAGATCGCCGCCATGGGGCCGGGCGACGCCCTGTGCGTCATCGGCTCCAACACCACCGAATGCCATCCGGTCATGGGCCTGGCCATGCTCGAAGCCAAGCGCCGGGGGGCCATCTTGGTGGTCATTGACCCGCGCGAGATCGATCTGGCGACAAGGGCCGACGTCTGGCTGCGCCTGACCCCGGGCACGGACGTGACGCTCTTGTCAGCCATGGCCCGGGTGATCGTGGACGAAGGCCTGGCTGACGAGGACTTCATTGCCGCCCGCACCGAGGGCTTCGAAGCCTTCCGCCAGGGCCTGGCCGCCTTTGCTCCCGAGGACGCGGCCGGGGTCTGCGGCCTGCCGGCCGAGGCCATCCGCCGGGCCGCGCGCCTTTTGGGCAACGCCGCCAACGCCGCTTTCTACTACACCATGGGCGTCACCCAGCACGTCACCGGCACGGACAACGTCCTGGCCGTGTCCAACCTGGCCCTGGCCACCGGCAACCTCGGCCGGCCCAAGACCGGCGTGAATCCGTTGCGGGGCCAAAATAACGTCCAGGGCTCCTGCGACATGGGCGCGCTGCCAAACGTCCTGACCGGCTACCGGCCGGTCGGCGACGCGGCGGCCCGGGCCGCTTTCGAAGCCGCCTGGGGCGTGAAGCTCCCGGCCGAGCCGGGGATGACCATCCCCAAAATGCTCGACGCCGCCCACCACGGCACGCTTCGCGCCGTCTACGTCTTTGGCGAAAACCCCATGCGCAGCGACCCGGACGTGGCCCATGTGGCCCATTGCCTGAAAGCCCTCAACTTTCTGGTGGTCCAGGACATCTTTTTGACCGAAACGGCCGAGCTGGCCGACGTGGTGCTGCCCGGGGCGAGCTTCGCCGAAAAAGACGGCACCTTCACCAACACCGAACGCCGGGTGCAGCGGGTGCGCCGGGCCGTGGACCCCATCGGCGACAGCCGCCCCGACTGGATGATCCTGGCCGAGCTGCTGGCCCGCCTGGGCCGGCCCGAACGCTATCCCGACACCGAGGCCGTCTTTGACGAAATGCGCCGGCTGACCCCCAGCCACGCCGGCATGACCTACGCCCGGCTGGAACACGGCGGCCTGCAATGGCCCTGCCCGGACGAAACCCATCCGGGCACGCCCATCCTCCACGTGGGCCGCTTCGCCCGGGGCCTGGGTCGGTTCGTGCCGCTTCGTGTCCGCTCCCGGGCCGAGCCGCCCGACGACGACTATCCGCTGACGCTTTCCACCGGCCGGGTGTCGCCCCACTATCACACCGGCACCATGACCCGGCGCTGCTTCGGCCTGTCCGGCGCTGCCCCCGAGGAACTGGCCGAGGTGCACCCCGACGACGCCGCCCGCTACGGCATAAAGGACGGCGGCCTCATGCGCCTGCGCACGCGCCGGGGCCAGGCCACGGCCCGGGCGCGCCTCACCCGCCGTGTGCCGCCCGGCATGGTCTTCATGACCTTCCATTTCACCGAATCCCCGGCCAACGCCCTGACCACGGCCGAGGCCGACCCCGTGGCCGGCACGCCGTCGTTCAAGGTTTGCGCCGTAGCTATTGAAAAGAAGGAAGATGCCTCCGGCGGCCGGGGGGATGATCCCCCCGG
>ALAO01000427.1 GCA_000307955.1 Solidesulfovibrio magneticus str. Maddingley MBC34
GGTAAGCGAGGTTGGATGTGAATAGTATGGGATTACGACCTTTTGTAAGTGTGACGCCTGGGGCCTGCATTGGCTGCCGGGCTTGTGAACTGGCTTGCGCCGCCGCCCATATGGCGGCCGGTGCCACTGTCGGCAGCATGACGCGGCCCCCGGTCCCCAGGCTCTATCTCGTGCGTGAGGACGGGGCCGCAGCCCCTGTCGCCTGCCGCCACTGCGAGGCCGCGCCCTGCGCCGCCGTGTGCCCCACCGCCGCCGTGCGCTGCGACGCCTCGGGCGTGGTGGTCGAACCCGCCCGCTGCATCGGCTGCAAGGCCTGCCTGGCCGTGTGCCCGGTCGGGGCCATGGCCATGGCGGAGGCAGAGGCTCACGGCCGGCCCGTGCTGCGCCGCGTGCCCGATCCGGCCGCGCCGGGCGGGTTTATCGAGGAACCGGCCTGGCTGGCCAGCAAATGCGATCTGTGCCGGCAGCGGCCGGCCGGTCCAGCCTGCGTGGCCGCCTGCCCGGCCGGGGCCTTGGCCCTGGTCGTGCCGGGCGAACTGCGCCGCGTTCGGCTCTTGGCCGCCGCCCGGGCCATGGCCGCCGCCGCCTCCGGGGCGCGGGAGGAAGGCAGATGAGCGCCCGTTCCGTCATTGCCCCCGCCATCGCCCCTGTCATCGCCATTGACCCGAACCTGTGCACGGGCTGCCGCCGCTGCGCCGAGGTCTGTCCGGTGGGGGCCGTCTCGGGACTCCAAGGCCAGCCCCAGGCCATCGACGCCGAGCGCTGCGTGCTGTGCGGCCAGTGCGTGCAGGTCTGCTGCGCCTTTGCCGCGCCCTTTGACGAGCCGGGCCACGATCCGGCCGCCATCCGCCGGCAGCGCGCCGTGCCCGAGACGGCCGGCCCGGTTTTCGCCGCCCATGCCCGGTGCGATCTCGATGCGGCCAAGGCGCTTACCGCCGATCCCTCGCGGGTGGCCATGGTCCAGTGCGCCCCGGCCGTGCGGGTGACCCTGGCCGAGGAATTCGGCCTGGCTCCGGGCTCGCTTACCCCGGGCAAGCTGGCCGCCGGCCTGCGCCGTCTGGGCTTTGCCGTGGTCTACGACACCACCTTTGCCGCCGACGTCACGGTGATGGAGGAAAGCGCCGAGCTGCTGGCCCGCATCGCCGAGGGCGGCCGGCTGCCGCTTTTCACCTCCTGCTGTCCGGCCTGGGTGCGCCATGTGGAAACGGCCTGGCCGGAACTGATCCCCCACCTGTCGTCGTGCAAATCGCCCCAGCAGATGGCCGGGGCGCTTTTCAAGAGCTACGCCGCTTCGTTGGACGGTTTCGATCCGGCCGCCGTGGCCAGCGTCTCGGTCATGCCCTGCACGGCCAAGAAGCACGAGGCGGCCCGGCCGGAACTGCGCTCGGGGCCGGCGGACCTGCCCGACGTGGACGCGGTGGTCACCGTGGCCGAGCTGGCCGCCTGGCTCAAGGAGGCCGGCGTCGACTTCGCCGCCCTGCCCGATGAACCCTTTGACGCGCCCCTGGGCCGCTATTCCGGGGCCGGGGTCATCTTCGGGGCTGCGGGCGGGGTCATGGAAGCGGCCCTGCGCACGGCCGTGGCCCTTTGCGGCGAGGGCCGGGAATCGGCCAACCCGCAGTCAGGCATCGTCTTTTCCCCGGCCGGCCCCGGCGTCGCCCGGGCCGAGTTCGAGCTGGCCGGCCGCAAGCTGGCCGCCGTCACGGTTTCGGGGCTGGCCAACGTCGGGCCGCTGCTGGAAGCCGTGGCCGCCGGAACGGCCGATTTCCAGTTCATGGAAGTGATGTGCTGCCCGGGCGGCTGCGTGGCCGGCGGCGGCACGCCCAAGCTCCTGCCCGGCGTGGACGTGGCCGCCGCCATCGGTGCGAGGCGTCAGGCGCTTTGCGCCCATGACCGGGCGCTGCCCGTGCGCGCCGCCCACGCCAACCCGGCCGTCACCGAACTCTATGCCGCCTTTCTGGAGCGGCCGTTGTCCCACCTCTCCCACGAGCTGCTGCACACGGTCTACGGCGGGGCGGCCAAGGGCGGGCACGACTGATGCACGCAGTGGTTCTGGCCGACGCCGAGCGCTGCATCGGCTGTCGGGCCTGCGAGATCGCCTGCACCCTGGCCCATGCCGCCTCCGGGGAAGATCCGGGCCGGGCCACCGAGGCCGGCGCGGCCTTTGCCCCGCGCCTGACCGTGGTGCGCGACGGCGGGCTGGCCGTGCCTGTCCAGTGCCGCCAGTGCGAGGCCGCGCCCTGCGCCGCCGCCTGTCCGACCGGGGCGCTTTATTCCGACGGCCGGTCCGTGGCCGTGAATACGGCCGCCTGCACCGGCTGCAAAGCCTGCCTGGCCGCCTGCCCGGTGGGGGCCATGGACATGCTGCCGCTGGCGGCCCTGCCCGGACGGAAGGTTGCCAGCAAGTGCGACCTATGCGCCGGCCGGCCGTCCGGTCCGGCCTGCCTGGCCGTGTGCCCGGCCGGAGCGCTTTTTCTCCATGATCCCCAGGCCCTTGGCCAACTTTGCGCGGCCAGGCGTCGCCGGGCGGCCCTGGCTGCTGCCGTGGCCGTTCCCTGAGTCCGGCGGCGGCCGCCGCCGGGCAATGTCCGGGGGAGGCGGTTGTGGAAAAGCCGTCAGGGAGGCAAGGTGTCCCGGAGAGCTTTTTCACCCTTATCCGGCCTAGGCGGCCCCAGGATCGTCATGCAAAAATACCTGCTGCTTGCCCTCGCGCTTCTGGCCTTTTCCTCCCTGCCGGCCCGGGCCGCGACCCTGGAAACCGGCCCGGGTCCGGTCCGCTACGAACACCTCGGCGACTATTCCGTCGAGCGGCTCAACAAGATTCTCACCGAGGAACTCGCCGCCTTCAGCGCTTTCAAGGTCAGCTATCCGCCGGCCCAAAACGCCGTCAGCCTCTACAAGGTGTTCTACCCCACCGTGATCCCGGAGCTGGGCAACAAGCCGACCACGGCCACGGGGCTTGTCGCCGTGCCCAAGACGGCGGGCAAGGCCCTGCCCGTGGTGTCCTACCAGCATGGCACCGTGTTCACGAAGACCGCCGTGCCCTCGCATCCCGAGGAGTCCATGGAAACGCGGCTCATGATCGCCCGGTTCGCCGGCCAGGGGTATATCGTCATCGGCGCGGACTACGTGGGCAAGGGCGACAGCCCGGAGCCGGACAGCTACATGGTCAAGGAGGTCACGGCCCAGGCCTGTCTGGACATGCTGCTGGCCTCGCGCACGGTCTGTTCGGCCCTGGGGCTGGCCCAGGGGCAGCTTTTTCTCAGCGGCTGGTCCCAGGGGGCCTGGGCCACCATGCAGTTTCGCCACAAGCTCGAAAGCCTGGACATGGCGGTGACGGCGGCGGCCACGGCCAGCACGCCAAGCGACCTCTATTTGCTGCTGACCCGCTGGATCAACAATCCGACGTCCCTGGACGCTTCCTGGCTGCCGGGTTCGCCGCTGCTGTTTCTCCATTCCTATGAGCACTACTACGACTTGCCGGGCCTGAGCCGGGCGGCCATCGCGGACAAATGGCAGCAGACGGCCCGGGAACTTTATGAAAACACGATCGGCTGGGAAGCGGCCGCGCCGAAGCTGGCCAAGACCGTGAAAGAGCTGTTGCAGCCGGAGTTCGCCGCTCAAAGCTCCATGGGACAGGAGCGGTTTTATCGGGTGCTTCAGGGCAACGAGGCCTACCGCTGGCGGTCAAGGACGCCCAGCCGGTACTATTACGGCAAGATCGACGAAGTCATGCCGCCCTATGTGGCCACGCTGCCGGTGGACTACGCCAGGACGGCGGGCGCGGCCCCGGCCGAGGCCGTCTACGCCGGGGACGAGGCCGACCACCGGGGCACGTTCCTTTTCGGCATCAACGATCAAAAAGCCTGGTTCGACAGTCTTCTAGCCAAGTAACTCCCCGGCGGTCCTCCCCCATATGGGGGGTCCGGGGGCCT
>ALAO01000428.1 GCA_000307955.1 Solidesulfovibrio magneticus str. Maddingley MBC34
CTCACCTATGCCGTTCGTAGTACGCCGTGGCGAAGGCTGCGCCGGATTCGGCGATGAGCGGCCCGAGGTCGCGGCTTTCCAGCACGTCCCAGCCGATGAAGCGCAGGCGTTTGCCGGCCGGCATGCCGCCGCCGGTGGCGGGCAGCGTCGGCGGCAGGGCCGCGCCGGCGCAGATGGCCGCCGCTTCCCGGCCCAGGAAGAGATCGAGCAGGGGAGCGACGGCTTTTTGGGCCGTGGTCTTGACCATGACGAACAGCGGCGACACCAGCGCCCCGTCGTCGGGCCAGATGATCTCCACATCGCCTTGGCGCGGGGCGGCGTTGGCGAAAAAGGCCGGCATCACGGCAATGGGCGGCGCGTCGGTGCCCGGGGCCGGGCGGAAGACCTGGGCCGGGTGGGTGTCGCAGACCATGGCCCGTCCCAGGGCGGCCAGGGCGTCCAGGCCGTGGCGCAGGCGGATATGCAGCAACAAGGTGGAGTCGCCGGCCGTCTCGGGCGGGCCGCACAGGCCGATCTTGCCGGCGTAGGCCGGATCAAGCAGGTCGTCGAAGGAGCGTGGCACGGGGAGCTTTCCCAGGCGCGAGGGCACGGCCACCATCACCAGCGGATTGACGGCGTAAATGCGGCACACGCCGCGCGGATCGGCCAGCCCGGTCGCGGCCAGGGCCGGGTTTGCGTCCTGGGGCAGCCGGGCCAGCAGGTCGCCGTCGGCGAAGCGGTCGCGGAAGCTTTTGGAGAGAAAGCCGTTTAAGCCCGCCGACACGATCATGTCCGGCACTTCCTCGGGGCGCGTGAGTTCCGAGGCCAGATCGTTGAGGGTGTGCTTGCCGCAGCTGTCCATGAAGATGCGCGGCCAGGGGGCGCTTGGCGGCAGGGATTCGCGCAGGTTTTCGAGCGCAATGCCCATGGGGGCCTTGAGCGGGCAGGGCAGGCTCAAAAACAGGCGCAGGCCCGGAGAGAGCGGATTCCAGCCGTCGCAGAAAAGCGGCGTCATGCCGGGCGCGGGCCGGTCGGCGGCGGCGTGCAGCGCCTCGGCGAAAAGCGAGGCGGACAGCCCCGAGACGGTCAGCAGCGAGGCCATGGACAGAAACGGCGCGGCCGAAGCCAGGAATTCGGCGTCGGTTACGGCCGGGATGCCCAGTTGAGCCAGGACGCCCCGGGCGGCGGGATGGGCGGCCAGGAATCGGGTCACGGGCAGGGCGAGGTCGGGGAGCTGGGGCATGGTCATTTCTCCTGGGCAAAAAGGAGGGGACCGCCCCGGCGCAGGGAGTCGCGCAGGGCGGCGAGCTTGGCGTCGGCCTGAGCCAGGGCGGCCAGGGACGTTTTTTCCTCGGGGCTGGTTTCGACGACGGCGGCCACGGCTCCGGCGGCAAAGACCAGCCGGCGGCCGGCGGTCAGGGCCAGGAGCGGATCGTGGGTGGCCATGAGCACGATCTTACCGCTGCCGGTTAAAAGCGAAATGGCTTTTCGCCGGTCGATGCCGGCGTTTTCGATCTCGTCCACGAGCACGACGGGCGAGGCGCACAGCCGGGCCACGTCGGCGATCATCAGCGCCCGGCTCTGGCCGCCGGAAAGGGCGGTCAGGGCCGTGTCCGGGCCGAAGGGCTCGCCGGCCAGTTCGTTGGCGAGGCCCTCCACGGCGGCGGCGGCGGCCGGGGCGTCGGCCAACAGCCGGCTTTCGGCGTGGGCGATGAGAAATTCGCGCACGGTCAGGTCCATGACGAAATGCATGTTCTGGGACAGCTGGGCCACGAGCCGCCCCGAGGCGGCCAGCCGGCCGGCGGCGTCGGCGGCCTGGCCGTCCAGGAGCACCCGGCGGCCGGTCGGGGTGTCGCCGTCGGCCAGCCATTCGACGTCGGCCAGAAAGCGGCTCTTGCCCGAGCCGGTGGGGCCGACCAGGGCGACCACGTCGCCGGGGACAAGGGTCAGGTCGAGGCGCTCGGGCCGGCCGTCCTTGCCCGTGCCGCCGCGCACGGTGAGCGAGGCGACGCGTGGCGCGCCGGCCCGAAGGCGGGGCAGGGCGGCGAGAAAATCCGCGAACCGGGCGGCCAGGGTCGCGGCGTCGGCGCCGACCTCGGCCAGGGCGTCCGGGGACAGGCCGGCGAAGTAGTCGGCCGGCGCGGCCTCGGGGGCGGGCATGGGCAGGCCCTGGGCGGCGAAGAAGTCCCGGGCCGGGGGCAGCTCCTCCCAGATGGCGGCAAAGGTCAGGTCATGGCTGATCATGCCGGCTCCCGGGGAAAATCCATTTTGCGCACGTTGCCCATTTGGTGGTCGGTCCCGATCTTGCGCTGCCCGAGGCAATAGGAGCACACGGCGGCGGGCATGGTGAAACGCAGGCTGGCTCCGTCGAGGGTCGGCGTGGCCGGCGCGCCGGCGACCACATGGGCCAGGGCTTCGGCCCCCTGGCCGGTGAGGCCGCTGACGAAAAGGACCGTGGCCCGGGGATTGGCCCGGCGCACCCGAAAGGCGAAGACCTCGCGCTCGGCCTGGGAGACCACGTCGCCCTTGGTGACGGCGACCACGTCGGCCAGGCGCAGCATGGGGCCGATCTTGGCCGGGGTGTCGATGCCCGAGAGGTTGTCGACGACGCACACGGCCAGGGCTCCTTCGATGTGGGGCGCGCAGCGGTTGCACAGGCCGGCGCTCTCGACGGCCAAGACGTCCAGTCCTTGGGACAGGCCCCAGGCGTGGGCGTCGGAGGCGTTGCAGACGAAGAAATGGTCCGGGCACAGCGCCCCGGACTGGCCGGCGGCGCAGGGGATGCCGGCGGCGTCGAAGACGTCCTTGTCGCGGCCGGTCAGGCAGTCGAACTTGACCACGCCAAGGCTCGTGCCCTGGCGGCCGAGCACGGCGGCGAGCTTGAGCAATACGGACGTTTTGCCCGACGAAGGCGGTCCGGCCACGGTAACAAGCTGCACGAATCTCAGACCGTCCCTTGCCGGCGCGGCCCATACCACCCCTCCGCCAGCCCGTTTAACCCCCACCATCCCCCCTTACAGGGAGGGTCCGGGAGGGGGTTACCCCCTCCCGGCCGCC
>ALAO01000429.1 GCA_000307955.1 Solidesulfovibrio magneticus str. Maddingley MBC34
GGGGGTCCGGGGGGGATCATCCCCCCCGGCCGCCGGAGGCCTCTTCACTCCCCCAGAACGGCGCGTACCATGCGGTCGAGCATGGCTTCGACGCGCTCCCAGGTGGCCGGGTCGTCCAGGGGCAGGCCGGCGAAGACCGGTTCGCGGTCTTGGCGCACGGCTAGGTGGTTGATGGCCGCGCCGAGCACCACGTGCAGGGCCGGCAGATCGACGTCCGTCCGGTCCACGCCCTGGCCGGCCAGGGCCAGGATGGCCGCGCCGGCTTCGGCCCTGGCCGTGTCCAGGGCGTCAGTGAGGTCGTTTTTCTCCAGAAACCGCCAGGCCAGGATTTCCCGGGTCAGCGGCCGGGAGCGCACGGCCCGCAGGTAGTTGCGCACGGCCAGGGACATCCGCTCGGCAAACGGCAGGGCCAGGAAGGCCTGGTGGTCGCCGCCGCACAGTTCGTCGAGGTCGGGCCAGAAGCTGCCCTCCCGGGCAAAGGCCGCGACCAGTCCGGGCAAGCCGTCGAAGTAGCGGTAGATGAGCACCTTATCCACCCCGGCCTCGCGGGCCACGGTGTTGACGCCCACGGCCTGGAAGCCCTGCCGGGCCAGCACCCGGCCCACGGCCTCGATGAGCCGGCGCTTGGTGGCTTCCCGGTCCTTGGCCGTGGCGGGGGCGGTTGTCTTGCGGGGCGCGGCGTTCATGGCTGCTTGATAGTCACCAGACAGTGACATTGTCAACGGGTTTTTGGCTCATGAGCAAGCCGCCCGTGAGGCAGTGGTGAGGCGGCAGAGGTCCAAGCTGAGGGAAAGCCAGATATGCGGGGTTTCCAGGCGACAGGAGCGATAGCGGTTCCCGCCAAGCGCCATGGACGGTCCTTTCGCTCTCTGGCCGACAAAGTGCCAACCCCCGTCGCAACCCTTTTACCCCTTTCTTCCATTTGGGGGGTCTGGGG
>ALAO01000430.1 GCA_000307955.1 Solidesulfovibrio magneticus str. Maddingley MBC34
GGGGTCTGGGGGCCTCAGGCCTCCAGCCGCCGGAGGCATCCCCTCCCCCTACGGCGTGTAGGCCGGCAGGCTGGCTTCGCCGTCCGGGGCGGTGATGATGAACACGTCCATGCGCAGCCCGACCGGCAGCTCGGCTGGCGGGGTCACGTCGATGAGCGTTTCGAGGATGCGCGTGTCGTTTTTCTCGGCCGGCTCGTCGGTGCGGATGTTTTTCTTGCCGAGGATGCCGGCCACCCGGATGACCACCCCGGAAAAGCGCTTGTCGCCGTAGGCCTCGGCCATGAGCACGGCCTTTTGCCCCGGGGCGACCCGGGCGATGTCGCGTTCGTCCACGTCGGCCCGTACCCGCAGCCGACTGACGTCGCCCACGGTCACCACTGGCGTGTCGAAGGACACCGACACCATTTCGCCAGCCCGACGGTGCTTGCGCAGCACCACGCCGTCGATGGGCGAGCGGATGACGGTCTTGGCGGCCAGGGCCTGGGCCTCGGCCAGGCGCGAACGGGCCTCGGCCGCCTCGGCCATGGCCTTTTTCACGTCCTCCTCCCGGGACGGGTCGTCCACCAGATGAAACCGCTGCCGGGCGGCGTCCAGGCGCTGGCTGGCCACCTTGAACTCCCGATCGGCCCGGTCGGCCTCTTCCTGGGACAGCACTTCCTTGCTCAACAGCCGGCGACGGCGTTCATTTTCAAGCTTGGCCTGCTCGGACACGGCCCGGGCCTCTTCCACGGCCGCCCGGGCTTCCTTGCGCTCCATGTCCCGGGAGCCGGCCAGCACCTTGGCCAGGGCGGCCTCCTTGGCGGCCAGGGCCTGCTCGGCGGCGTCGATGCGGGCGGCGTATTCGTCGGCGGCCAGACGGGCCAGGATCTGCCCCTGGCGCACCCGGTCGCCCTCCTCGGCCGAGACCTCGGCCAGCTTGCCGGCGATGTCGAAGCCCAGGCGCATCTCCTCGGAAATCGGCTCCACCTTGCCCGGCGCGGCCACCCAGGCCGGACCGGCCAGGGCTTGCCTGGGCGCGGCTGTTTGCGGGGCGGCGGCCGGCGCGGCGGCCTGGGTCCCGGGCGCGCTTCGGGGACGGGCGTTGGAGCGCAGCCACAGCGCGCCGCCGATGATCATGACGGCGGCCACGGCCAGGATGAAGGCGCGTTGCAGCATGGTTACGAGACCTCCTGTCCCTGGCCGACGATGCGGCCGTCCTCAATGCGAATGACCCGATCAGCAAAGGCGGCAATGCGGGGGTCATGGGTGACGATGACCACCGAGCGGCCGTGGGTGACGGCCAGCTCCCGCAACAGCGCGATGACCGCCTTGCCGGTCTCGGAATCCAGGGCGGCGGTGGGTTCGTCGGCAAGCAGGATATCGGGCTCGGCGACCAAGGCCCGGGCAATGGCCACGCGCTGTTTCTGGCCGCCGCTCAAATCCCTAGGGCGCATCCGAAATTTGTCGTCAAGGCCCACGGCGCAAAGCGCCTCCCGGGAGCGTTCCACGGCGTCGGCTCCCTCGACGCCGCGCAGGTCCAGGGCCACCCGGACGTTTTCCTCGGCCGTAAGCGTCGGAAACAGGTTGTAGCCCTGAAAAATGAAGCCGAAGTGGGCCAGGCGCACCTTGGCCAGCTCGGCTTCGGGCAGGCCGGCCGTGTCGCGGCCGGCGACGGCCACGCTGCCGGCGCTGGGGGACAGGATGCAACCAAGGATGGACAGCAGCGTGGTCTTGCCGCTGCCCGACGGGCCCATCAGCAGCGCCACCTCGCCGGCCGCCACGGTCAGGTCCACGCCGCGCAGGGCCGGAACCTCCACCTTGCCCAGGCGGAAGGTCTTGGCCACGCCCCGGGCGGCAAGCAGCGTTTTGGCGGCGGCCATGTCCCTCAGGCTCCCCGGAAGACCATGGCCGGGTCGATGCTGGTCACCTTGCGGATGGAGACCAGCCCGGCGGTCACGCACATGACGACGGTGAGAAAAAACAGCCCCACGGCCATGCCCGGCGGCAGCACGATGGACGCCCCGCCGCGCTCGGCCAGGCCGACCAGGAAATAGCTGATGACGATGCCCAGGCCATAGCCTACCAGGGCGGCGGCCACGGCCTGGGCCACGATGATGCGGTGGATGTAGCCCCCGGGCGCGCCCATGGCCCGCAAGGTGCCGAATTCCGGCAAATGGTCCACGGTGGTGGCGTAGAGTGTTTGGGCCACCACCACGCCGCCGACCACCAGCCCCAGGGAGGCGGCAATTAAAAGCGCCATGCCGGCCCCGGTGGTGAACATCCAGTAGTGCTGGGTTTTGCGGGCGAACTCCTCGCGGGTAAAGACGTCGACATCGGGCACGCCGGCGGCGATGGCGTCGCGCAAGGCTTCGGCCGTAACGCCCGAGGCCGGGCGCACCAGCACGTAAGCGCTCTGGCTGCGGCCCAGGCTCGCGTACTTGAGGCCGTTTTCGTAGGAGGTGAAGATGTAGGGCGAGGTGGTAAACGACCGGATGCCGCGCGTCAGAGCCACCACCCGGGCCCGACGGTCGTTGATCTCGGCCCGGTCGCCCAGGCCCTTGACCCCGAGCTTGGCCAGATAGATTTCGTCCACGGCCACGGTATCGGGCAGGAGCAGGGCCGCTGCCGAACCGGCCGTCACGATCCACGGCCGCCCTAGGCCCGAACCCGGGTCAAAGCCGATGATCTCCACCGATTCCTGGCCGCCGGCCGGCTTTTTCCAGTTGGCGAAGCGCACGATGAAGCGCTCGGCCTTGCCCACGCCGGGCACGCCGAGGATTTGGTGGAACTTGTGGTCGGGCAGGGGGTGGGTGACGTCGAAATTGCGCACCCCGCGCGAGGCGACCCAGATTTCGGCCTCGGTATTTTCGATGACGCAGGAGGTGGCGCGCGTAAAGCCGACGAAAAGCCCGCCCTGGACGGCGATGAGCACCACGGCGAAGACCACGCCGGTCAGCGTGACGGCCAGGCGCACCCGGTCGTGCAGGAGATTTCGCAGAGCGATGCGGATGATCATGGCGCTTGGCCGGACATCGGTCGGATTGCCGGCCCCTTGGCGCTACCTCAATGGGGCGGGCGCGTAAAGGGGGCAGGGCCTGGCCGGCCGCTCCGGCGAGGCGGCGGACTGCCCGGACCATAATCGAACAGCAGCGGTCAGCCACGAAAGCGGCCGGACGGTCGGCGGCAAGACGGCGGAAGCGGCCGAAGCGGTTGGCGGCAGCACTTTACGCGGCATAAAAGGCCCGGCAGGACAGCGGCGAATCCTGCCGGGCAAGGAAGCGGAGCGAACAGCGTGGCCGGCGGCGTCAGTTGGCGATGCCGTAGTCGACGAGAAGTGTCTCCAGCTCGTTGATGGTCAGGGGCTTGGGCACCACGAACATTTCGTTATCGTGAATTTTCTTGGCCAGGGCGCGATACTCGTCGGCCTGGGCGTGCTCGGGGGAATAGTCGATGACCGTCTTGCGGTGGATCTCGGCCCGCTGGACCTGGTTTTCGCGCGGCATGAAGTGGATCATCTGGGTGCCCAGGCGCTTGGCCAGCTCCTCGATCATCTCGCGCTCGTTGTCCACCTTGCGGCTGTTGCAGATAAGCCCGCCCAGGCGCACCGTGCCGGCGTCGGCGTATTTGACGATGCCCTTGCAGATGTTGTTGGCGGCGTACATGG
>ALAO01000431.1 GCA_000307955.1 Solidesulfovibrio magneticus str. Maddingley MBC34
GCCGCCGCGCCCGCCGGGGACGAGGACCGGGGCCGCGTCCGTGAACGACATCCGCGACATCAAGGGACCGCTGCCGCTGTCTGCCGCGCCGTCGCCGCTGCCCTGGCTGGCCGGCGGCGCGCTGCTCGCCCTGTGCGGTCTGGCCCTGTGGCGGCGCGGGCGGCTTCGGGAGCGTCGGGCCGCTGGCCGGCCCCTTGGCCCGGCCGAGGCCCGGGCCGCCTGCAAAGCCCTGGAGGCCGAGACGGCGAGCCTTGGCGACCGCGAGTTCGCGTTCCGCGTCGCTGCCGTGACCCGGGCCGGGCTGGAGGTCCGGGGACTGGCCGCCGCTGCCTTGACCGCCGCCGAAATCGCGGATGAGCTGGAAGCTTCCGCTCTTGAGCCGAAACTTGGCCGGTCGCTGACGCTGGTATTGGAACGCGCCGAGGCCGCCGGTTATGCCGGGGCAGCGTATGGCCCGGGGGAACGGCAGGCCGATCTGGCCGCCGTGCGCGTCCTTGTCGGAGGGCGGCCGTGATCACCCTGGCTCATCCGGCGGCGCTGGCGCTTGTGCTGCTTTTGCCGGCGGCCTTGGGGCTGCGCCGCTGGGTCGACGGCCGGGGAGCCGCCGCCCTGCCCGGGGCCGGCGAGGTCCGGGGAGCCGGGCCGTCCATGACCCTGCGCCTGGGCGGCTGGCTGCGGCCCCTTGGGCTGGTCGCCGCCGTGTTGGCCCTGGCCGGACCGAGCCTGCCGCCGGACGCGCCGATCTTTGCCGGCCGGGGCGTGGATATCATGTTCGCCGTGGACCTCTCGCCGTCCATGGCGGCCATGGACATGCCGGCTCAGGGCCGCACCATCACCCGGCTGACCGCCGTGGCCGAGGCGGCGAAAAAGCTGGCCGAGGCCCGGCCCGGCGACCGCATCGGGCTGGTGGCTTTCGGAGCCAGGGCCTATCTCGTGGTGCCGCCGACCACGGACCGGGCCGCCCTGGTCCAAGCGCTGGCCAACCTCGACACCGGCGCGGCCGGCCGCAAGACAGCCATGGGCGACGCCGTGGGACTGGCCGCCAAACGGCTGGACGAGAGTCCGGGACAGGCCAAGGCGGTCATCGTTTTCGGCGACGGCCGGTCCAACGCCGGCGAGGCCGACCCCGTGGCCGCCGCCCAGGCCGCCGCCCGGCATGGCGTCACGGTCTTTGCCGTGGGCGTGGGCGGCGACGGGCCGGCCCCGTTTCTCGTGGCCCATCCGATCCTGGGCAAGCAGATCATCACCGAAGCCGCGCCGGTGGATGAAGCGGCCTTGACCGCCATGGGGCAAGCCGGCGGCGGCGCGTTCTGGCGGGCCGGCGATCCAGCCGCCCTGGCCCGGGCCACGGCGGCCATCGATACGCTGACGCCAAGCGACATCCGGGCCGAGCAGGACCAGGGCCAGTCCCTGACGCCGCTGCTGGCCGGGCTGGCCGTCTGTCTGCTCACGGCCTGGGCCGCCCTGGCCGCCACACGGTGGCTGGCCCTGCCATGACCTTCGCCCGTCCCGACTGGCTGTGGCTGCTTGTCCCGGCCGCCTTGTGCCTGGGCTTCGCCTGGGTCGCCTCCCGGCGTCGCCGGGTCATGGTCGCCGGCTGGCCGGCCCTGGCCGCGAAGCCCGGGCGACGCGCCCTCAAAAGCGCTTGTTTCATCTGCGCCGTGGTCCTCCTGGCCCTGGCCGGGGCCGGGCCGCGCCTGGGAACCGAAAACCCCGACGTGCCAGCCAAGACGCCGCCCCGGCTGCGGCTCATGGTGGTCCTTGACTGTTCACGCAGCATGCTCGCCCGGGATGTGCCGCCGGACCGGCTGGGCGCGGCCAAGCGGCTCGTCCTCGACGTGCTTTCCCGGCTGCCCGGCCTGGATGTCGGGTTGGTCGGCTTTGCCGGCCGGGCCTGGCTGGCTTGCCCCCCCACGCCGGATCGGGCCGGACTGGCGCTTTTTCTCGACGGCTTGACTCCCGAGGTCGCCCCCCTGGGCGGCACCGATCCGGCCACCGGCCTGGAAGCGGCCGGGCTGGCCCTGGCCGGGGTTCGGCCGGCGGCGGTGCTGCTCGTGACGGACGGGCAAGCCACGGTGGCGACGGCTGGTCCGGCCCGCCCGAATCTGCCGCCGGGCGTGCCGGTTTACGCTGTGGCCGTGGGTTCCGACCAGGCGGCGCAGGTACCCGGACCGGGCGGGGAGCCGCTTCGTAACGCGGCCGGCGCGCCGGTGGCCGCCGGAGTGGACTACCCGGCCTTGGCCGCCCTGGCCGAGGCCACCGGCGGCGCGGCCTACCGGCTGGCCCCGGACGCGCCCTGGCCGGCCGCCGCCATCGCTGCCGCCCTGGCCGAGGGGACGGCGTCGAGCGACACCTCGCCGGCCCCGGCCACAGCCGACGACGACGGCGCGCTGTTTCTGATCCTGGCCGTGGCCCTGCTCCTGGCCGATCTGGCCCTGCCTCCGGGCCGGAAGCTGGCCGGGCTG
>ALAO01000432.1 GCA_000307955.1 Solidesulfovibrio magneticus str. Maddingley MBC34
CCCTGCCCCCGCCGGGGGGGATGATCCCCCCCGGACCCCCTCGATAGGGGGGGTAGGGTTAGGCGTGGCCATTACTCTGGACGCCGCAACACGTTGCGGACTTGTTGGAGACTTGCGGATGCAGCCGGCCCTTATTTCGGGGGTCCGGGGGGATGATCCCCCCGGCGAGGAGGGTTCGGGAGGGGCCGCGCCCCTCCTGACTCTTATTCTTACTCCTACTCATGGCGCAGCAACGCGTGGATGGCCTTGCGGGCGTCGAGGAAATCGCGGCGTTCGCGGCTGGCGATCTGGTCGCGCGGCCGGGGCAGGTCGATGGGCAGCACGGCCGCGACCCGGGCCGGCGGCGGGGTCAGGGCCACCACCGCGTCGGAAAGGTAAACGGCCTCGTCGATGTCGTGGGTGACGAACAGCACGGTCTTGCTTTGGGCCAGGGCCACGCCGGCCAGCAGGTCTTCGAGTTCTTCGCGGGTCTGGGCGTCCACCGAGGCAAAGGGTTCGTCGAGGAGCAGGATGTCGGCCCCGTAGGCCAGTCCCCGGGCCAGGGCGGCGCGCTGCTGCATGCCGCCGGAAAGCTGCCAGGGATAGTGGCCGGCGAAATCGGCCAGCCCCACCGAGCGCAAGGCTTCCATGGCTTTGTCGGTTTTCTCGGCCTTGGTCCCGGCCGCATGGCGCAGGACAAACCGGATGTTGCCGCGGATGGTGAACCACGGAAACAGCGAGGCGGCGGCGTTTTGGAAAATAAGGGCCATCTCCGGCGGCGGCGAAACGATCTCCCGGCCGCCCAGGGTCACCCGGCCGCCGGTAGGGCGCATAAGCCCGCACACGCACTGCAACAGCGTGGATTTGCCGCAGCCCGACGGGCCGACCAGCGACACGAACGCCCCCCTGGGCACGTCAAAACTCACGCCGCCCAAGGCGCACATCCCCGGCGTCCCGTTCACGCCGTACGTCTTGGTCAACCCTTCAATACGCAGCATCATTTTCTCGGAATACGTCAAAATATCGTGAAGAGGGAAGAGGGGGGAATGCCTCCGGCGGCCGGGAGGGGGTTACCCCCTCCCGG
>ALAO01000433.1 GCA_000307955.1 Solidesulfovibrio magneticus str. Maddingley MBC34
CAGGGGTCCGGGGGGATCATCCCCCCGGCCGCCGGAGGCTTCTTCAATCTTCTCCGCCTCCTAAAACAAACACTCCACCAACTCCTCCACGCCCACGCTCAGCAGATACTCTTCCAGCTCCATCCCGCCCAAACGCTCGGCCAGGGCGTCGCGGTCGTGGCGGCAGCCGGTGAGCGCCGCTTCCAGTTCGGCCACGTCGCGCCGGCCGAAATAGTCGCCCAGAAGCCGCGCCGCAAGGATGACGCCGCCCTTGACGTCCAGATGGGCCTCGATGAGCCCGCCTGGCGTGCGCCGCGTCCGGGAGAAGCCGTAGGCCGGCGAGGCCCCGAAATTCCACTGGTAGGTCCGGTAGCGGCGCTCGGCCAGGGCGGCCGCGCCGGCGGCCTCGTCCGGGGCCAGCGCCAGATCGTCCGGCGTCGCCCCCGGGCAGACATGCCCCATGACGTGGGCCATGAAGTCGGTCACGGCCATGGGCGCGGGCAGGTGGGCGGCGATGTTGGTGACGCGCTTGGCCACGCTTTTGACGGCCTTGTCGCGGTACTTCTCGGGATCGACCCGAAGCGCTCCGGCCAGATGGGACACGTCGGCATCGAAAAGCAGGGTGCCGTGGTGCAGCACCCGGTCGCGCCAGACATGCTGGGCGTTGCCGGAAAACTTCTTGCCTTCGATGGTCAGGTCGTTGCGGCCTTCGAAGGCGCACGCGACGCCCAGGTCCGCCACCGCCGCCAGGATCGGGGCAGTGAAGCCCCTAAAGTCCATGGCCCCGCCGCCAAGGCTGATAAACGTGAAATTGACGTTGCCCAGATCATGGAAGACCGCGCCGCCGCCGCTTAAGCGACGCACCACCGGGATGCCCCGTTCCCGGGTGAAGGCTTCGTCGATCTGGGCGCGCGTGTTCTGGTTGCGCCCGACAATGACGGCCGGGGCGTTGCGCCACAGCATGAACACGTCGGCAGCGGCGTTTTTGAGCAGCCACTCCTCGGCGGCGAGATTCAGGGCCGGATCGGTGGTCTCAAGCAGGATGGCGCGCACGGCAGATCCTTTGCGGCTGGCGGTTGTCAGGCGTCGGGGCCGAGTTCGCCGGAGCGCTTGACGGCGCGAAGGAGCTTAAGCCCCAGGAGCACGGCGGCGGCGCAGCCCAGCGCCCCGAAAAGCGAGATGTCGAAGACGAGCGGCGGCACCCGGCTGGCCAGCACCTGGCAGGAGCCCAGGAACAGGGCCGCCGTGACAATGCCGTAGACGAGGCGGTTTATGGTGGCGTCCAGGCCCCGGTGGACGAGGTGCACGTCGAGCCGGCCCTCGCGGGCGCGGCGCAGGATCTCGGCGGCGTCGCGGGGGAAGCTCTCGACAAGGGCGTTCCAGTCGCGCCAGCTCCGTCTGGCCCGGGTGAAAAGCGCCCCGGGCGAAAGCCGGCGGGCAATGATCTTGCCGGCGTAGGGCGCGATGACGTCAATGAGCGAAAAGCCCGGGGAGAGCGTTCGCGACGCGCCTTCCAGCACCACAAAGACTTTGATGAGATGGGCCACCACCGGCGGCAGCAGGATGCCGTGGCGGCGCACGATGGCGGCCACGTCGGCCATGGCCCCGCCCAGGTCGAACGCGCCGAGTTCCTGGCTGGCGTAATCGGCCACGAAATCCTCGACATCGGCCCGCAGCGCCGCCCGGTCCAGGCCCGGCGGCAGCCGGCCGATGCGCATGACCTGTTCGGTGAGCCCCTCGGCGTCGCCTTCGGCCACGGCCAAAAGCGCGTCCTCCATGGCCCGGCGGGTGCGCTCGTCGATGCGCCCGACCATGCCGCAGTCGAGGATGCCCAGCCTGTCCCCGGGCAGCACCAGCAGATTGCCGGGGTGCGGATCGGCATGGAAGAAGTTGTCGCGGAAAATCATCTCCAAAAACACGTCGGCGGCCAGCCTGGCCATGGCCGTGCGCCGGGCCGCGGCCTCGGGCGAAAGCTCCCCGGCCAGCCGCGACAGCGGCTGCCCGACCAGCTCCTCCATGGTCAGCACTTCCCGGGCGCAGCGCTCGGGATAGGGGCGCGGAAAGGCCACGCCCGGCTCGGAAGCGAAATTGGCCGCGAAATGGCGCAGGTTGCGCTCCTCGCGTACGAAGTCGAGTTCCCGCAGGATGGTGCGGCGCATCTCGGTAGCCACGGCCAGGGGCTGATACAGCCGCAGCTCCACCACCCCCCGCTCGGCCAGCTCGGCCAACCCCATGAGGATGTCGAGATCGGCCCGTACCCGCTCCTCGATGCCGGCGTGGCGCACCTTGACCACCACCGCCGTGCCGTCCGCCAGCCTGGCCCGGTGCACCTGGCCGATGGAGGCGCTGGCCATGGGCACGGGATCGAAACTCTCGAAAAGCTCTTCCACCGGCGCGCCCAGCGCCTCGCGAACGGTGCGCTCCACCGCCTCGGGCGGATCGGGTTCGGTGTCGGCCCGAAGCTTGGACAGTTCCGCCGCCAGCTCCGGCCCCACGAGGTCGGCCCGGGTGCTCAATATCTGGCCAAGCTTGACGGCCGTGCCCCCAAGCTCGGTCAGCGCCAGCCGCAGCCGCTCCTCACGCGTCAGCGTCGCCAGACTCGCCCCCGAAGGGCTGACCAGCAGATCCTTGAGAAACGCCGGGTCCGTGGCGGCCAGAAACTCGGCCAGACCATAGCGCGCCAGCACCCCGGCGATTTCCCGGAATCTTCGGGCGTTGCGGGCAAAATGCGGTATCGAGGCGAGTGACAGCATGGCGGCGCGTCCCTTAAAAAATACGATAGTATTTTTTAAGAAAAA
>ALAO01000434.1 GCA_000307955.1 Solidesulfovibrio magneticus str. Maddingley MBC34
GGGGGTCCGGGGGGGATCATCCCCCCCGGCCGCCGGAGGCATTCCTCTACGACGATTTTTCCCCAGGCGTTTTTAGCCCCTCGGGCTTCTCCGGGCCGCCGCGTCCCAGGCCCGGCAGGCGCAGCTTCAGTTCAGGTTTGCGCCAGCCGCCGCCTGTCGTCAGGCTGTCAAAGCCCCAGCGCAGCCACTTGACGAGCGACCAGGCCAGCCAGACCGCCCAGGCCAGCATCACGGCCCGGAAGGCGGCCATGGGCAGGCTCACGGCCGTGCAGGACGGCAGCGCACCGGCCAGCCGGTCAAAGGTCCAGCGCAGGGCCGTGGCCGTGGAGCCGTTGCCGGCCACCTGCATGCGCGGCAGACCGAGAAGGCCCGTGCCCAAGGTTTCGTAAAGGGCCTCCAGCCCGGCCAGGGTCAACAGGACCAAGAGCGCCTGGACGATGTTGAAGGCCACCGCGCCCTGGGCGATGGGATGTCGCCGCCGCCAGGCCAGGGCGGCGATCCAAGCCACGGCCAAAAGCGCGTCGCCGGGCGTGGCCTGGCTGAGTCCCAGGGCGTAGAGCAGCCAGGACAGGCGGGAAAGCGGCGTGTCTGGCACGAAGGACAAGCCCAGGCCCAAGGCGGCCACGGCCGCCAGCCACCCCCAGTAGAGCACGGCCGGAGCCAGGGGCGTGTCGCCGGATACGGCCAGCAGCCAGCGGTCGGCCGGCAGCTCCAGGCTGACGGCCAGATTGGCCCCGGGCAGACCCAGGCCAATGGCCGGCGTGCGCGTGAAGGTCGCAAGGCCGAGCTTCTCGCGGAAGTTGACGGTCACTTCGGTGACGCCCGGCGGCAGGGCAAAGCCGACCTCGTCCGGGCCGCCGGTGGGCAGGGCCTCGCGCCCGGCCACGGCCAGCCGCGTGACCTCGGCTCCGGTCGGCAGCTTCACGGCCTGGCGCGCGCCCTTGGCCGCCCGAAAGACGAGAACGAGCGTCGCCTCCCGGTACTGCCCGCCCTGGCGCACGGACATGTTCCCTCGCTCCAGGGTCAGGAACTCGCCGGGCGCGGTCTCGGGCCGGGCCACCGACACGGTGAGACTCTCACCGGGCCAGGGCGTAAAGCGCGGGGCCAGCCGGCCCTCGGGGGTGAGCCAGGCAACCGGCGGCGGCCCGGCGTAGGACACGTCGTAGAGCGCTGCGGCGGTGACGGTCCAGGTCTCGACCAGGGAAGCGTCGGCCGGCGCGGCCAAGGCCAGCGACGGCGCGGCCGGCAAGCGCGAGCGCCAGGACACCCGGTCCTGCCCCGCAGCGAAGCGCACCGTGGCCTTGCCGCCCTCCACGCTCACCCCGGCCACGTCGGGCAGTTCTCCGGCCAGGAGCGGCACAACGGCCACGGCTGGGCCGGTCGCCGGCGAGCGGCGCACGACTTCCGTCGCCACCTCGAAGGTCAGACCAAAATCCACGGCCCGGCGCACCTCGAAAAAGGCCGGCACGTCGATGCCCGTGGCTCCGGGCTTGGCCGCCTGCGCCTTGCCGCCGGTCTCGGCGCGCACGAATTCCAGGGGACCGGCAAGCCCCCCTCGCTCGTCCAGCCCGCGCACCCGGTAGCCCGGGGCCGAGGCCTGGACGCGCCCGGGGGCCAGGGGCGCGGACACGGTAAAGGACACGGCCTCGGGGGCCGGGCCGGCCATGGCCACGGTATGGACGCCGGGTTCAAGCAGCACGGCCGGCTGGCCGTCCAGACGCACCAGCCCTCCGGCCGGCTTGCCGTCCAGGGTGAGCAGCGTCGGCCGCCAGCCCTCGGACACGGCCGGCAGCGGCGCGACGACCCGGGCGGCGGCGTCGATGGACGCGACGATGGTCAGCGTCCCGGACTCCAGGCGCACCTCAAGCCCGGGCGCACCCAGGCAGTCCGGCAGGCAGCGCGGCGGCTGGGTCAGGCGATCGCGCAGAGCGTCGAGGAGGTCGCGGGGCGGAAAATCCGCCGCCACGGCCCGCCCGGGCAGGCCAAGGGAAAGTACGGCGGCAAGGACGGCCGCCGCCCCGGCCACGGCCGCCGGTCGGGTCAGACGCTGCACGCGCTGGCGGTCGAACAGCAGGGCCAAGGCCAGCCCGAGCAGGATCACCCGGGCAAAGCCCAGGATTGCCGTGGCCAGAGGCGGCAGCAGCGTCAGGCGCAAGGTCTCGCCCGGGGCCACCGGCCCGCGCCAGGACAGGCCCACCGAGGCGAAATGCCAGGACGGCATGGCCGGGCCGGTCTGCATCAGGGCATTGGGATCGAATTCCAGGCGCTCCGGGGCCTTGTCCGCATCATACGCGCCGTAAAGGGCCATGGCCCGCGACGAACCGCTACTGCCCTTGGCCCGGGCCGGAGCGGCCGGCATGGCCGGGGCCGGGGCGACGGCCGGCTCGGCCGGGGCCGCCTCATTGGCGGCCTGACGCATGGCCGCCACGGGCACGGGGGGCCCGCCGCCGCCGCCAATCTGGGGAGCCACGGCCAGCCGCAATTCCCGAGCGACAAAGGGCACGGCCAGGACTACCAGGGACACCATGGCCAAAACGAAAAGCGTGACGGACAGCCGGCGAAAGGCCGGATAGCCGGCCAGCCGGCCCACGTCGCCGGCCGCTCGCAAAAGCCCCAGCCCGGCCAGCACGAACATCCAGACCGTGGTCGGGGCGTGGGGTTCATGCCAGGACAACAGCAGGAAAAGCCCCAGGGCCGCGCCGGCGAGCCGGCCGCGCAGGGTGAAGGCGGCCACGGCCAGCACGAACACCAGGAACAGATCGAGAAGCGTCCAGCCCGACAGCAACCCGCCCGTCACCGTGTCCGGCCCCGTGGCATAGGCCAAGGCCCAGCCCGGCGGCAGGTTCAGCGTGGCCGAGACGCGCTCGAACTCCCGGTCGAAGCCGCCGGCAGGCAGGGCCGCGCCCACGGCCGGATAGCGCGAGCGGGCCGTCAGATTGAGGTGGGACTGGCGCAGCTCCACCCCGGGCGTGCCGTTCTGGCCCAGGCGCACCACGGGCTGGTCCTGGCCGGAAATCGTCACCCGCCCCAGTTCCCCGGGCGGCAACAGGGACAGCGTCCAGCCCCGCCGGTTCTCGCCGGTCACCGTGTCGCGAACGGACAGGCCCTGGCCGGAAAAATCCAGCCACATCTCGCGGTTAAGGGTCAACGCGTCGCGGCCGGTGGGCGCGCCGCGCCCAAGCTCAGCCAGGGCGAGCACGCCGCCAGCCTCGGCGGCAAAGGCCGGATAGGCCTGCCAGGGACCGGGCACGTCGGCGGTCTTGGGGTCGATGCCGGGCAGCCCTTCGGGCCGGACCTCCCGGACCTCGCCGGATTTGAAGCTCCAGATCTCCCGGCCATAGGGGCACGCGGCCGGCCCGATGCGGTCCACCTTGGCCGGATAGCGGGCCACGACCTCGACTTCGTAGCGCCCCGGGCCGGCGTCGAGGACAAGCCCCCCGTCCGGGCCAAGGCTCGCCGGGACCGGGGCGCGCACGGCCAGGGGCACGCTTCCGGCCGGCACGGCCCCGGCCAGGGTCACGGACCGGGCCAAACCGGACACTTCCAGGCGATACAGCGTGGTGACGGTGACGGGCACGCCGTCGGCCACCAGCCGAAACACGCGCACCGTCTCGCGGTTGGGCGCGGCCTTGGCCGCCTGGGGGGGGCTCAGACGCAGTTCGCCGGCCGGCGAAACGACCACCGGCGAGGCCGCGCCCTGGCGCGAAAGCCGCACCAGCCCGACGTCGGGCGGCAGGGCCAGCCCCTGGGGGACGGCCGCCCAGCCCAGGCGGCCGGTCAGGACATGCTCCCCGGCCGGCAAGCGCACAAAGGGCGCGTCCGGCGCGCCAAGCACGGGCAGCGCCGCCCCGCCCTCGCGCACGCCCTCGATCCAGGCCCCGGCGGCATGGGGCAAGGGCGCCGGACCGTCGTCAAAAAGCCGCACCGTATAGGTCATGTCCGCGCCGGTCGGCCAGACGTCCAGGCTGAGGCTGGTGGGAAACCGGCAGACCCGCGCCTCTGGGCGATTGCCCACCGGCGGGCACAGGCGCTGCCCGGCCTCATGCAGGGCAAAGCCGACCCACGGGGCCAGGGCCGGGGGAATGTCCGGCCCGGCGGCCCGGACCAGGGACGGGGCAAGGATCAGGACCAGGGCCAGGACAGTGATAAGGCGCGGCAAGGATTTGGACATGGCTTTCCTCCCCGGCGGCCGGACCGCCAGTCTCCCTGCTATGGGCCAAAATGGCGGCAATGGCAACGCGCCGGCTGCTTCCCAAGGACTGACGCCCCGAGCGCCCTTCCCAGGCGGCCCAATCGGCATTATGGGCTAGAGCGCGAGTTTCCGACCGGGGGGCAACCCCCGGCAAACGAGGTATGCATGTCCCAGAACATCGATTTCGTGCCGCTTCTGCTCGACTGGTTCGCCCAAAACCGCCGCGACCTGCCCTGGCGGCGCACCTACGATCCCTACGGCGTCTGGGTGTCGGAGATCATGGCCCAGCAGACCCAGCTGGACCGCGTGGCCGTCTATTTCGAGCGTTTCATGGCCCGCTTCCCCACCGTGGCCGCCCTGGCCTCGGCCGACGAGACCGAGGTGCTCAAGGCCTGGGAGGGCTTGGGCTATTACAGCCGGGCCAGGAATCTGCTGGCCGCTGCCCGGCGCGTCATGGCCGAGCACGACGGCCGGCTGCCGGCCGATTTCGCCGCCCTGCGCGCCCTGCCAGGCGTAGGCGACTACACGGCCGGAGCCGTGGCCGCCATCGCCCATGGCCAGGACCACGTGGCCGTGGACGCCAACGTGCTGCGGGTGCTGGCCCGGGTCTGCGACATCGACGCGCCTATCAAAGAACCGGCCGGCAAGGCCCAGGCCACCGCCCTGGCCCGGGAACTGCTTCCCCAGGGCCGGGCCAGGGACTACGGCGAGGCGCTCATGGAATTCGGAGCGCTGGTCTGCCGTCCCCGAAACCCGGACTGTCCGGCCTGCCCCCTGGCCGAGCATTGCGCGGCCAGGCGCCTCAACATCGTGGCCGACCGGCCGGTCCTCAGCAAATCCAAGGACATCACGCCGCTTAACGTCGCCACCGGCGTCCTTATCCACCACGGGCGGATATTTATCCAAAAACGCCTGCCCAAGGGGGCCTGGGCCAATCTGTGGGAGTTTCCCGGCGGTCGCATCGAAGCCGGCGAGACCCCGGAACAGGCCGTGGTGCGGGAGTTCGCCGAAGAGACGGGCTTTGCGACCCGAGTCGAAACCAAGCTGGCCGTCATCCGCCACGGCTACACCACCTATAGGGTGACGCTGCATTGCTGCCTGCTGCGCCTGACCGACGCCCCCGAGGCTTCGCCGCCCCCCGAGCCGACCCTGACCGCCGCCCAGGAGAGCCTGTGGGCCGCGCCCGAGGAGCTGTCGCGCTACGCGTTTCCAGCCGGCCACCGCAAGCTCATCGAGCAATTTGGGGAGAGCCTCCGGGGGAGAGCCTCCGGCGGC
>ALAO01000435.1 GCA_000307955.1 Solidesulfovibrio magneticus str. Maddingley MBC34
CCCGCCGGGGGGCTCAGCCCCCCGGACCCCCGACCTGGGCGGCGGACGGCAGGCGGCGGCTCGGACCGCGAGGGCCCCAAGATTGGGGTCGGGATTCAGGCCGATGCTGCCGCCGCTGGCGCGGCTGGCTCATCGGCCCGAATCCCGACCCCAACCAGCCGGCGACGCCGCAAAGCCGGCGTCGCCTATGTAGAGGAAGAACTTTTGGGAAGCAACGGCGAGGGATTAAAGATTCTCGCAGCATTCCCGGGACGCCGTTGACGCAATCCCGTTTCTTTCCCGGGCGAACCGGGGCGGCGGCCAATGCCGACGCCCCAAGCGGCGCAGCCGCCAAGCGCGCCAGCGCTCTTTTCTCTGCCCACGCCGGCTTCCCGACCCGCTGGTGGCTCACCCATCCGTCGAAGACGGCCAACGCGTTCGAGACTCTCCTTGCACCCGCGTCTGCAGCTTCCGCTTGTGGTCCCCTGCCCGCCACAGACGGGCAGGGGGGCCGGGGGGATTATCCCCCCGGCGGGT
>ALAO01000436.1 GCA_000307955.1 Solidesulfovibrio magneticus str. Maddingley MBC34
CCAGCAGATTGGTCTGGTCGGCGATGTCGGAAATGACGCCCAGGATGGCCCCGATGCCCTTGGCCCGTTCGTCGAGTTCGCCCATGGTGGCGGCCAGGGCAGCGGACTGCTGCCGCACAGCGTCCACGGCCTTGGCCGCTTCTCCGGCCAGCTCGGCCCCTTCTCCGGCGGTGTCCCGGGCCTTTTCGGCCAAGCTGGCGGTGTCGCCGGCGTTTCTGGCCACGTCCATGATGGTGGCGGAGAGCTCGGCCACGGCCGAGGCGGTTTCCTGGACGCGGTGGCTTTGTTCCCGCGCCCCCAGGCTCGCTTCCCCGATGCTGCGGGCCAGATCGTCGGCGGCCTCGGCCATGCGGTCGGCCACCTGGGAAGCCTTGGCGGCCAGACTGGAAATCAGCGTGTTTTGCTCCTCGATACGGTTTTTCTGGCTCACGATGCCGGTCATGTCGTTCCAGAAAACGACGCAGCCGAGCAGGTTGCGGTCCATGTCGTAAAAAAGCGTGGTGTCCACATGCAGATGCCGGACACGGCCGCGCCGGGTGGTGAAGTCCACGTCGGCGGAAAGCCCGCGTCCCTCGCGGATGGTGCGTTGGGACAGCGTGTCGCGGTCGGGGTCGCCGTAGAAGAGCTGGCCGGTCATTTGCCCCTTGGCCGACTCGGGCGTGGCGTCGAGGTCGAGCAGGTCGATGACCTGTTGGTTGATCCACAGGATGCGGCCGTCCGGGCCAGCGATGGCGCAGGGCGCGGGGATGCCGTCGAGAACGCCCTGGGAGAAGCCGAGCTTGTTTTTGAGGTCGGCCACCATGGCGCTGACGCTGGCCGCCAGTTCGGCCAGCTCGAAGCGGAAGCGGCCGGTAAGCTTCGCCCCGAGGTTGCCGGCCGAGACCTCCCGGGCATAGGCGGCCACTCGGGTCAACGGGCGCAGCGCCATGGCCCGGTTGGCCAGGGTGATGCCGGCTACGGCGGCGATGAGGCAGCAGGCCCCGATGACCAGGAGCAGATTGCGCTGGGCGGCGGCGGTGGCCGTCATCTCGGCTTCGTAGGCGGTCATGCACACGACCCAGCCGGTGAGGGACACCGGCGCGAAGGCCATGACCTTGCGTTCGCCCTTCCAGTCATAGGCGACCACGCCCTCCTTGCGGGCCAGGGCCTGCTTGGCGAAGGGCTGGTCGGCCATGCTTTTGAGCAACATGTCCTTGTCGGCGGCGTGGGCGATGACGTTGCCCTTGCCGTCGAGCATGAGGCCGTAGCCGCGCGTGCCAAATCGCAAGGGATCGATGAAATTCTTGGTGAAGACGTTCCACTTGGGACACACGGCCACGCCGCCAAGCAGCTTGCCGTCCGGGCCGCGCACGGCCTTGGCCACCACGAAGATGAGGATGTCGCCGGTCTTGGCGCTCATGACCTGGTCGGTGAAAAAGGTGTCCTTGCCGCCGAGCACGGCTTTCACGTAGTCGCGGTCGGAGCGGTCGCCGCCGGCCATGTCCTGCAGGTTGGCGTTGAAGCCGGAAACGATCTTGCCTTTGAGATCAAAGGAAAAGATGGCCCAGTAGTTTTTGTAGCTCTCGATGTAGTTGCGAAAGCGGTCCTGGGATCGCTTGGCATCGCCGGACAGGCCGGCCACCACGGCGTCCTGGGTGGCCAGGGCTCGGGCCACGTCGGCGGCGTCTTCGAGATAGAGATCCAGGGTGCGGCTGGTGGAGGAGGCGAGTTGGCTTAAGGCGGATTCCTGCAGGTCGGAAGCCATGCGAAACGAGGTGCGGGAGACGTAGAGCACCAGGACGACGATGGCGACGGTGACGCAGCCGGCGACGAGCAGGGTGAGCACGGTGTTGACGCTGCCCTTGGCCATGGACCCTCCCGGGGATTGGGTCCCACGGGCGGCCGGAGGACCCGGCGGCGGCAAACGGCCAAGAGACGCCCTGAGACGCTGTTGGCGGGAATTATTACGGAACGGCAACGAAAAGCGCAACGGCAAAACGTGACAATATTCGGTTGGCCCGGTCAAGGTCACCGGTCGGAATGGTGGCGGCTGGCGCGCCGCTTGCGGAGGCCCGGACGGAGCAGGGCGAGGGATGGCGAGTTCGGGTTTGCGGCCGGCTTGTCGTGGGTCTGGCCGGCGGCTTGGCTTGCGGGCGTTCTCCTTTGCGGTGCTGGTGTCGATTGCCGTCGGGCGCGCCCGGCTGGCGCGCCTGACGGCGTCAGTCAGTATTTGCCAAGAGAGGCGGCGCTAGGCCGTCAAGGAGGCCTGGCCGCTGCCGCCCTTGATATCGGCCACCAGGGTGTTGAGTTCATGGGCCTGGGCGGCCAGCTCGGTGACGGCCTGGGCGGACTGACCCATGGCCTGCGCGGTTTCCGAGGCGATGCGGCTGATGGACTCCACGGCCCGGTTGATCTCCTCGGAGGTGGCTGATTGCTCCTCGGCCGCCGTGGCGATGGCCCGGACCTGATCGCCGGCGGTTTCCACCACCGCGACGATCTCGCCCAGGGCGTCGCCGGAACGCTTGGCCAGGGTCGTGGCTTGCTCCACGGCCGTCGAGGCCTGTTCCACCATGGTCACGGTGTCGGCCGTGCCGCGCTGGATGCCGCTGATGGCTTCTCCG
>ALAO01000437.1 GCA_000307955.1 Solidesulfovibrio magneticus str. Maddingley MBC34
GCCTCCGGCGGCTGGGGGCCTCAGGCCCCCAGACCCCCCATCCGAAGAATGGTTTAAAGGGGGGGGCGGCGGGGCTTGGCTTTCTTGTCAGCTGAGAAGCCCGTGAGGCCGTGGCTGGCGCTTGGCAGAGAGCGCCAAACTCCAACGGCCGGACATGTTCCCTTTCCCTGCCCGAGCGTCATCCGACGCGCACGGCGTGCAGTGACGCGCCCCTCCACAACAACGCCTCGCGCCAGCCGGCTTCCCCTGCAACGCCCGTCGCAATGACGAACATTTGAACACAAAACGATCAAATGTTCGAAGAAGTCCAGACAAAACAGAACTTTGCCATCGACAATGGTTTTGCGCTGGATTAATCTGTCCGTACTGCTGGGATACCCTGAACCGGAGGAATCGTTGCTGTGAAGAAGCTGATCAACAACGTGGAAGACGTCGTCCAGGAACAGCTCCAAGGCATGGCCCTGGCCCATCCCGAATTGACCGTGAAATTCGATCCCTGCTACGTCGTTCGCGCCGACGCCCCCGTAAAAGGCAAGGTCGCCCTGGTCTCCGGCGGCGGCTCCGGCCACGAACCCATGCACGGCGGCTTCGTCGGCAAAGGCATGCTCGACGGCGCCTGCCCGGGAGCCGTCTTCACCTCGCCCACGCCGGACCAGATGTACGAATGCGCCAAGGCCGTGGACAGCGGCGCGGGCGTGCTGTTTATCGTCAAGAACTACACCGGCGACGTGATGAACTTCGAGACCGCCGCCGAACTCGTGGCCGCCGAAGGCATCAAGGTCCAAAATATCCTCATCGACGACGACGTGGCGGTCAAGGACAGCCTGTGGACCGCCGGCCGGCGCGGCGTCGGAACCACCGTGCTGGCCGAAAAGATCGTCGGAGCCGCCGCCGAGGCCGGCTACGATCTCACCCAGTGCGCCGACCTGTGCCGCAAGGTCAACCAGTACGGCCGCTCCTTTGGCGTGGCGCTCACCTCCTGCACCGTGCCCGCCGCCGGCAAGCCCACCTTCACCCTGGGCGAGGACGAAGTCGAAATGGGCATCGGCATCCACGGCGAACCCGGCACCCACCGCATGCCCATCAAATCCGTGGACGAAATGACCGCCTACGCCGCCGCCCAGATCATCGACGACCCGGCCTACACCCGCGTCGTGCGCGAATGGGACGGCGAGAGTTGGGCGGACAAAACCCTCACCGACGCCCCCTTTGCCAAGGGCGATCACGTCATCGCCTTCGTCAACAGCATGGGCGGCACACCGGTCTCGGAACTCTACGCCGTCTACCGAAAGCTCGACGAAGTCTGCAAGGCCAAGGGCCTGACCATCGTGCGCAACCTCGTCGGCCCCTACATCACCTCGCTGGAGATGCAGGGCTTTTCCATCACCCTGCTCAAGGCCGACGACGAGATCCTCAAGTTCTGGGACGCGCCGGCCAAGACCCCGGGCTTTGTCCGCTAGGGCGGCGTCCCATTGCAAAGACGAGCGTCTTGTTAAAAACGCTCAAGGCGTGTCTTTATGGACCGCGAAACGCCCCAAGCGTTTTCGTGGACGCGACACGAGGGAGGCGTCCCTCGACGGCCTGCCCGGCCCCCTGGCCCGCTCCCCCGCGCCCCTGGCCGGAGCGCCTTGGCGGCTCCGGCGACGTGGCCCGCGAAAAACGCCCTGACCCGGCGCGGGCGTGAAGCATCCTCTTCACGCCCGCGCTTTTTTGAAGTCCGCCGGCCCGCCGGCCAATCCGCCCCAGGAGCCCCGCCATGCCCATGACCAAAGCCCAACTGCTGGCCTGGATCGACAAGCAAAACACCGTTTTTTGCGACAAAAAGGCATACCTGACCGACCTCGACGCCGCCATCGGCGACGCCGACCACGGCATCAACATGAACCGGGGCTTTGCCAAGGTCATGGAAAAGCTGCCCACCGTGGCCGACAAGGATCTGCCCACCATCCTCAAGACCGTGGGCATGACCCTCATGTCCAGCGTGGGCGGAGCCAGCGGACCGCTCTACGGCACGTTCTGGATGAAAGGAGCCATGGCCCTGGACGGCAAGGCCGAAATGACCACCGCCGACTTCAAGGCCTTCCTCGAAGCCGCCGTCGGCGGCATCGTCCAGCGCGGCCGGCCCGAGCTTGGCGACAAGACCATGTACGACCTCTGGGGACCGGTGCTGGCCGCCGTCAAGGCCGCCGACGACGCCACGCCCCTGGCCGAGGTCGTGGCCGCCGCCCTGCCCGTGGCCGAGGCCGCCCTGGCCGCCACCATCCCCCTCCAGGCCCGCAAAGGCCGGGCCAGCTACCTCGGCGAACGCTCCATCGGCCACCCCGACCCCGGCGCGACTTCGTCGCTGTATATGCTGCAGGCGTTGAAGGAAGCATTGGGATAGGGAAGAGGAAGATGCCTCCGGCGG
>ALAO01000438.1 GCA_000307955.1 Solidesulfovibrio magneticus str. Maddingley MBC34
CCCCCGGACCCCCCAACTGAAGAAAGGGGGCAAAGGGGAGGCGGCCCCGGACCGTTGCAATGGTATAGGGAAAGCGTATTTTGCTCGGCATGAACATGGAACGCTCCAGCACCGGTTCGTTGACCCCAGGCATCGTGTCGGCCCGGCTCGCGGCTGGCCGCCCGGGACGCCGCGCCAACCCTCGACCGGGAGGGCGCGGTTGAACCGAAAATGGGTACGCTCCGGCACGGCAACGAGCCGGGAGAAAAGGAAAAAAGGCGGCGTGGACGCGTAAGGCGTCCCGCCGCTTTTTGTTTGGCCCGGGACTCCGGGCCGGGACTTGTCCGCAAACGCCGGTCCGGCAGGGCCGCCGACCGCCGGGGGGCGGCCGGCCAGGCCGGACCGGCGAACCAGGGAGGCCTCCCATGACCGACGGCGGCGACGCGACGGGACGCAAGAACTATGTCCTGGACACCAACGTGCTTATCGAAAACCCGCAGTGCGTGCTCAAGCTGCGAAACGGCGTGGAAAACGCCATCCACATCCCCTATCACGTGCTCATGGAGCTGGAGGGGCTCAAGAAAACGCCCAAGCTGCGCCATATCGTGGCCAACGTCATCGGCGTTTTAAGCGACAACCGCGACCGCATCCATTTCATCCAAAACGACAAGAGCCATTCGGCCTTCACCGACATCGTCGACAACCACATCCTCGACGAAATCCAGGCCTCCACCATCGAAGACCCGGTGCTCGTCACCAACGACCGCATTTTGAAGCTCCAGGCCGAGCTGCGCGGCATCAAAAGCGAGGAGCTGCGCGACTCCAAGCCCTTCGAGTCCGAATCCCAGCGCTACACCGGCTTCGTGGAGGAGGGCGAGGAGCCCGTGCCCAACTGCTTCAGCTGGCGCGAAGGCAAGCCCGTGCTCCACGCCCCGGAAGGCGAACGGGTCATCAGCCACACCTGCGACGTCTGGAACGTGCGCCCGCGCACGGTCTACCAAAATCTGGCCCTGGAGCTCATCATGGCTCCCCACATCGACCTCGTCTCCATCCAAAGCGAGGCCGGCTACGGCAAGACCTTCCTGGCCCTGGCCGCCGCCCTCTACGCCGTGCAGGAGAAAAAACAGTACGACAAGATTTTCGTCCTCAAACCCACCATCGAGATTGGGGCCAAGCTCGGCTACCTGCCGGGTGACGTCTCGGAAAAGATGGAGCCCTACGTCAAGTACGTCTTCGATCTGCTGGTCAAGCTCCACCGCTGCCGGGCGGCCAACAAGGTCTTCCTCAACCCCAACGACGAGATGCTGCGGGTCAATCCCAAGAAGTTCGAGATCCTGCCCCTGGCCTACGTGCGCGGCATGAACATCGAAAACGCCTTCGTGGTCATCGACGAGGCCCAGAACCTGGCCCGCTCCGAAGTGCGGGCGCTGTTGACCCGCATGGGCGAGGGCGTCAAATGCGTGGTCCTTGGCGACACCTCCCAGGTGGACAACCCGTATCTCAACGAAGCCAACAACGGGCTCAACTGGATCGTGCGCAAGTTCAAGGGGTTCCCCAACTACGCCCACATCGTGCTCAAGGGCGAACGCTCGCGCGGCCCAATTACCGATATGGTTTTGAAGTCGAAGTTGTAGGGAAGGCAGGACGGGGGGATGCCTCCGGCGGCCGGGGGGATGATCCCCCCGGACCCC
>ALAO01000439.1 GCA_000307955.1 Solidesulfovibrio magneticus str. Maddingley MBC34
GGGGGTCCGGGGGGATTATCCCCCCGGCCGCCGGAGGCATCTTCGTCTTGATCTAAAAGGACATATCATGCGTTATAATATCTGCGTCATGCCGGGCGACGGCATCGGGCCGGAGATCGTGGCCGAGGCGGTGAAGGTTCTGGACGTGGTCGGCAATAAGTTCGGCCTGGAGTTCGCCTACACCCAGGCGCTTATTGGCGGCGCGGCCATCGACGCCAAAGGCGTGCCGCTGCCTGATGAGACGGTGGCGGCCTGCAAGGCGGCCGACGCCGTGCTGCTCGGCGCGGTCGGCGGCCCCAAGTGGGACGAGATCGATCCGGCCATCCGCCCGGAGAAGGGGTTGCTTGGCATCCGCAAGGCGCTGGGGCTTTTCGCCAACCTGCGTCCGGCCAAGCTGTTCCCGGAGCTGGCCGCCGCCTGCTGCCTGCGCCCGGACATCGTGGGCCAGGGCCTGGACGTCATGGTCATCCGCGAGTTGACCGGCGGCGCGTATTTCGGCGAACCGCGCGGCATCGAGAAGCGCGGCGACGAGGAAGTCGGGTTCAACACCATGGTTTATGCCGAGCACGAAGTGCGCCGCATCGCCAAGGTGGGCTTCGAGACGGCCAGAAAGCGCGGCAAGAAGCTGTGTTCCGTGGACAAGGCCAACGTGCTGGACGTCTCGCGCCTGTGGCGCAAGGTGGTCCTGGAAGTGGCCAAGGACTACCCGGACGTGGAGCTGTCGCACATGTACGTGGACAACGCGGCCATGCAGCTCGTGCGCGCCCCGTCGCAGTTCGACGTCATCGTGACGGAAAATCTTTTCGGCGACATCTTGTCCGACGAAGCGGCGGTCATCACCGGCTCCATCGGCATGTTGCCCTCGGCTTCGCTTGGCGCGGCCAACCCCGGCCTGTACGAGCCCATCCACGGCTCGGCCCCGGACATCGCCGGCCAGGACAAGGCCAACCCCCTGGCCACCATCCTGTCCGTGGCCATGATGCTCAAGCACTCCTTCGACCAGTCCGCCGCCGCCGAGGCCATCGAGGCCGCCTGCGCCAAGGTGCTGGCCGACGGCTACCGCACCGGCGACATCATGGAGCCGGGCAAGACCCTGGTCGGCTGCAAAGCCATGGGGAAGCTGGTGGTCGAGCGGCTGGGGTAGCTTTTCCCTTTGTTGTCAGCTCCATAAAACGCCACGGGCAGGAGAACCCTCAGGGCTGGTTCTCCTGCCCGTTTTTGCGTACAACGCGCGCGAAGCCGATGAAGGTTCTGACGGAACCCTCTTGCCACGCTATCGGGGATTCCAAAGGGCGAGAGCCCTTTGGCCGCCGGAGGCTTCCTCCTGACCCTATAGCCGGCTCCACGAAATAACTTCCAGCCAAACGACGCACTCCCCATGGCCAAAGTCAGTCTGCATAATATTTCCAAGGCCTATGCCGGCCGCGACCTGTTTAGGGAATTCTCCCTGGAGATCCCCGGCGGCACGCGCCTGGCCGTGGTCGGCCAGAACGGCGCGGGCAAGTCCACGCTCTTAAAACTTATCGCCGGCGTGTCCGAACCAGATGGCGGCCGGGTGATCCTCTCCACCGGCGCGCGCCTGGGCTATGTGGCCCAGGAAATGGACGCTGCCGATCTCGGCATGTCGCTTTTGGCCTGGGTCATGGCCGCGCTGCCGTCCTGGAAGGAGTTCTGGAAGCGCTATGACGCGGCTGTGGCCGCCGGCGACGAGGCGGCCATGACGGCCCTGGCCCACGAGCAGGCCAGCCTCGAACATGCCCTGGGCTACAATCCCGAGCACCGGGCCAAGACGATTCTCTCGGGCCTGGGGTTCGAGGAAAAGCACATGGCCGGCCCCTTGTCCGGCCTGTCCGGCGGCTGGCGCGAGCGGGCCAAGCTCGCCCGGGTGCTCACGGCCGGGGCGGACGTGCTGCTCCTCGACGAGCCCACCAACCACCTCGACCTCGAAGCCGTGGCCTGGTTGGAGGCGTTTTTGACCGCCTTCGAGGGCGTGCTCATCTTCGTCGCCCACGACCGGGTGTTTCTCGACCGCGTGGCCACCCACACGCTGTTTCTGGGCGAAACCAAGCCCATATGGCGGCCCGGGTCGTTCTCCCAGTTTTTGGCCTGGCGCGAGGAGATGGAAAAGCAGTGGGAGCGGCAGGCCGCGGCCATCGACAACAAGATCAAGCAGCACAACGTCTTTATTGACCGCTTCCGCTACAAGTCGAGCAAGGCCAGGCAGGCCCAGAGCAAGCTCAAAAACGTGGAAAAGCTCAACAAGGAGATCGAAAGCCTGCGCGGCGACCGGCCCGACGTGCGCGGCCGCACGCTTGATTTCTCCCTGCCCGAGCCGGAACGCTGCGACAAGACCGTGTGCGCCGCCGCTGATCTGGCCTACCACTGGCCCGACCGCGAGCCGCTGTGGCCGGCGCTGACCTTTCAGCTCTTTCGCGGCCAGAAGGTGGCGCTGGTCGGCCACAACGGCGCGGGCAAGACCACGCTGTTAAAGCTTCTCGTCGGCGTCAACAAACCTACTGACGGCCGACTGGTCCTCGGCACGGGCGTCAAACTGGGGTATTTCAGCCAGCACCAGACGGAAATCCTCAACACCGAAGCCACGGTGATGTCCGAGATGCGGCGCATGGCCGGCCCCAAGGCCACCCATCTGGAGTGCTGTTCCACCTTGGGCCTGTTCCTTTTGGGCGAGGACTATTGGGATCGCCGGGTGTTCGAACTCTCCGGCGGCGAGAAGTCGCGACTGGTGCTGGCGGGCCTGTTTTCGGCCCGGGCCAACTTCTTGGTCCTGGACGAACCTACCAACCACCTGGATCTGGAAAGCCGCGAAGCGCTGGTGCGCGCCCTGGCCGAATATTCGGGCACCATCCTCATGGTCGCCCACGACCGTTATCTCTTGCGCGAGGCCGCCGCCGAGGTCTGGTCCGTGGGGCCGGACGGGTTGACGGTGTATGAGGACGGCTACGCCGCTTACGAGGCGGCCCGGCTGGCCGAGGCCGCCGCCGCGTCCAAGGCCGAGGCGGCGGGCGCGGCCGAGGACAGCGCGTCAAGCGCGCCCAAGCTGTCGCGTCAGGAGGACAAGGAGCGCAAGCGCCGGGTGGCCGAGCTGCGAAACGCCCTCTACCGCGACATCAAGCCCAAGCGCGAGGCCTTTGAGAAGCTCGAAGCCGAGCTGGAAACCTTGCTGACCAAGCAGTCGGAAGTCGAGGCCGTCATGGCCGATCCCGAAACCTACGCCCAGCGCGAACTGTTTTCCAAGCTCAGCAAGGAATACAGCGACCTGTCGCGCGAAGCCGAGGATCTGCTCGCCCGCATGGCCGTCATGGAAGAGGAGATCGCCGATCTGGAGGCCCGCCGGGCCGCCCTGGTGGAGGACGCATGAGCGAGGCCGCCAAAGTTGTCGAGGTGGTGGCCGCCGTCATCTGGAAGGACGGCCGGTATCTCGGGGTGAAGCGTCCGGCTGGCAAGGCCATGGCCGGAGCCTATGAATTTCCAGGCGGAAAGATCGAGCCCGGCGAGACGCCGGAACAGGCCCTTGACCGCGAACTTTGTGAAGAATTGGGCATAAGGCCTGTCACGATTGCCTTTTTCCGCGAAAAAGCGCATGCCTACCAACACCTCTCGGTCCGTCTCCATTTTTTCCACGTTCGGGCTTATGACGGGGAGCCGCTTCCCCTGGAAAGCCAGGACATGGAATGGCTGACGCCCGAGGAGGGCAGGACCAGACCGTTTCTGGAGGCCGACCGCGACATCGTGGACGCCCTGGTCGCCGAAACGGCCTGACCCGCCGGCTCAAGCGCCGGCCCTGCCAAACCCCCTTGAAGAGTTTTTGGGGAAAGGGGGTCCGGGGGAAAACCCCTTTTTGCAAAAAGGGGTTT
>ALAO01000440.1 GCA_000307955.1 Solidesulfovibrio magneticus str. Maddingley MBC34
CCAGACCCCCCAGTTGGAGAAATGTTAAAGGGGGGAGCGGGGAGAGGCGGTGATGACAGTGCTTTTGCCAGGAGAGGATTGATGCAGACGCAAGCACCGGCCCCCGAGGGGCTGATCGACGTGCCCGGCGGCCGGGTCTTTTATCGCATCGTCGGCCGGGACGCGCCCGGCACGCCGCTTCTCGTCGTCCACGGCGGCCCGGGCCTGCCCCACGACTACCTGGAACCCTTGCAAGCCCTGGCCAACGCCCGGCCGGTGGTTTTCTACGACCAGCTCGGCTGCGGCCGCTCCGACCGGCCAGGCGACCGGTCGCTATTTACCCTGCCGCGTTTCGTGGAAGAACTCGACGCCGTGCGCCAAGCCTTGGGCCTGTCGCGGTTGGCGCTCCTTGGCCAATCTTTTGGCGCGCTGCTCGGCGTGGAATATCTGCTGCGGCGCGGCCAGGAAGGGGTTGAGCGGCTCGTGCTCTCGGGGCCATGTCTGAGCGCCGCCCGGTTTGCCGCCGACCAGCGGGCGCATCTGGCCGCCATGCCGCAAGCGGTGCAAGACGCCGTGGCCGCCGCCGAAGCGACCGGCGATTTCGACACCCCCGCCTATCAGGCGGCCGTGGGCGCGTTTTACGCCAAGCACGTCTGCCGCCTCGATCCCTGGCCGGCCTGCCTCACGCGAGCCATCGAAGGCATGGGCCTGCCCTGCTACCTGCACATGTGGGGACCCAGCGAATTCACCCTGACCGGAACCCTGGCCGGCTACGACGCCACGCCGGAACTGGGAACGATAACCGTGCCGACGCTTTTGACCTGCGGCCGCTTCGACGAAGCCACACCCCAGACCACGGCGGACTTCGCCGCCCGCATCCCGGGCGCGCGGTTGGCCGTCATCGAGGACGCCAGCCACAGCCACCATCTGGAGCAGCCGGCGCGCTACCTGAAAGCGGTCGAGGCGTTTCTCGCTTAAGTTCCCGGAGTGCCCGCCGGGCGCCCCTGGCCCTGGGCCATGGCGCTGACCGCCGCGTCCCAGTCGGCCGGATCGCAGACGTCTTTTTCGATGATCTCGAAAAATTCGCCCTCGGCCAGACGCAACCCGGCCATGTCCGGGTGCTTGCGCTTAAGCCAGGTCGGCGCTTCCCGGGCCTCGTCCACGTTGTCGGCGGTAAACGTCGCCAGCGGCGTGCGGCCCGCCGCCCCGCACTTGAAGAGCAGATAGGATTTCGTCATGCCAGCCTCCCGTTCGCAAACGGTTTGCCCCCGCGACGACGCCGCCCCGTGAAATCCGTTTGGGGGTCCGGGGGCCTAAGGCCCCCGGCCGCCGGAGG
>ALAO01000441.1 GCA_000307955.1 Solidesulfovibrio magneticus str. Maddingley MBC34
CCGGCGGCCGGGGGCCTGAGGCCCCCGGACCCCCCAGCTAAAGAAAAGGGGTTGGAGGGCAGGGGTGGGCGCTTGCCGGCAAGGCGGGAAGGGTACGCGCCGTCAGGCGACAGGCCGGATCGGGGCCGAACGGCGCAGACGGTGATGGACCCAGACGCCAAGGACGATGCTCAGAACGGCGTAGAGCGGAAAGACCAGAAACCCGAAGGCGTTGCCTTCCATGTCGATGGCCACGATCCCCACGGAAACCGGCACGACGGCCAGGCACGGCTTGTGGGCCGTCAGCCATGTGTCGAGGGTTCCGGCAACGGCAACAGCCGACTTATCGCGCCAGCGACGCCAGCCCCGCCACAGCAGGAACCGCCCGGCGCAGATCGCCGCCGCCAGCCCGGCAAAAACCAGCGGATTTACGGAAAAGACGTTGGTGGATTTCTCCACCGCGCCGTAAGGCACGGCCAGGGTCAGCAGATAGGCCAGCAAGAAGGCCGGCGGGTAGCCCACGGCGGCGGCCAGGGCGTAAAGCGCCCGGACCGGGCCGGACAGCGGCGGAGATGATGCGGCTTCGGCCATGGACCCTCCGGCGGCGGGAAATCTCCCGGCCTATGGCCCACGCTGCCCGGCCGGCCGCCTCGCGTCAAGGGGGCCTCGGCGCGCCGCCTCGTGGAAAATACGGCTGCGGAACTGGCGCAATGCACCGCCAAGCGCCAGCGGCGAACTTTGAGACTTCCCCGCTGACAGCAAGACGCCTCGCCTACCCCCTTTACCCCTTTCTTCAGGTGGGGGGTCTGGGGGCCTCAGGCCTCCAGCCGCCGGAGGC
>ALAO01000442.1 GCA_000307955.1 Solidesulfovibrio magneticus str. Maddingley MBC34
GCCCCCGGCCGCCGGAGGCATCTTCTCTCTTCTTCCCCCACTACCCCAACCGCGCCGCCAACCAGACCAGCAGCACGGCGCAAGCGCCGAGCAGGGTGGCCATGGCGGTGGCCGGGCGGGCCGAACCCAGGCGGGCGGCGGCTCGGGACAGGCGGCCGACGCCCGAGGCCGTGGCCGTGGCCGCGCCGTCGAGCACATCTTCGTCGAGGCCGCGCCACAGCCAGGCGGCCAGGCGCAGGTAGGGCCGGGCTATGGCATTGAGGCCAAAGGCGTCGAGGCCCAGACCGGCCGTGAGCACTCCGGCCGGGGCGGGCACGGGGCGGCGGGCGGGCTTGTAGAACACCCAGGCCAGCCACAGGCCGGCCAGGGCGATGAGCGCATCGAGGACTTCCACGAACAGTTCGGCATGTTCCGCTTCGGGGGGCAAGGGGGCGACGGTTCCGGCCAGATAGCTGTCGAGCAGGGCCGGGATGCCCAAGAAATGGGGCGGATTGGCGAAGCCGTAGACCACGGCCAGGACGGCCAGGGGCCACAGGGGGCGCTCCATGCGCCGAAGTGCCGGTTCGGACACGAGTTTGGCCGGATCGGCCGGGTCGCTGTAAAAGGCCACGAAGAGCATTCGGAAGACGTAGAGGGCGGTGAGAAAAGCGGCGGCCGTGGCCATGACGAAGGACAGCAGGAAGATGGGACCGGGATGGGCCAAGGCGTCGGCCAGGGCGCGGCCCTTGCTGAAGTAGCCCGAGGTCAGGGGCAGGGCGGCCAGGGCGGCCGCGCCGCAGGCAAACAGGACAAAAAGGCCGGGCAGGGCCTTTCGCAGGCGCGCGCCCATGCGGAAGATGTCGTGTTCCTCGTGGAAGGCCTGGATCATGACGCCGGCGGTCATGAACAGCAGCGACTTGAAAAAGGCATGGGCCTGCAAGTGGAAAAACGCGCCGCCGTCGTCGCCGCAGCCGGCGGCCAGGAACATGTAGCCGACCTGGCTGATGGTGGAATAGGCCAGGATGCGTTTGACGTCGCGCTGGGCCAGGGCGCAGGCCGCGCCGTAGAGGGCCGTGGCCGCGCCGACAAAGGCGGCGGCGGCTCCGACCACCGGGGCCACGGCCAGCATGGGGGCCAGGCGCATGAGCAGATAGACGCCGGCCGTGACCATGGTGGCGGCGTGGATGAGCGCCGAGACCGGGGTGGGGCCGGCCATGGCGTCGGGCAGCCAGGCCGAAAGCGGCAGCTGGGCCGATTTGCCGCAGGCGGCGAAGAGGAAGAGCAGCCCGAGCAGGGTGGCCGTTTCCGGCGGCATGGTCGCGGCGCTGGCCGCGATGCCGCTCAGCGAGGCCGAGCCGGAGGCGGCGATGAGAAGGCCCAGGGCGGCCACGTAGCCGAGGTCGCCGATGCGGGTCATGAGGAAGGCCTTGCGGCCGGCGTCCACGTTGGGCAGCTCCTCGTGCCAGAAGCCGATGAGCGCGAACGAGCAAAAGCCCACGCCTTCCCAGCCCAGGAAGAGCAAGACGAGGTCGTCGGCCAGGGCGATGACCAGCATGAAAAACACGAAGAGATTCAAGTAGCAGAAATAGCGGGCGAAAGATTTGTCCTCGCGCATGTAGACGGCGGAATAGAGGTGGATGAGCAGGGCGACGAAGGCGACGGTGACGCACATGAGCCCGGCCAGCCGGTTGTAGAGCAGGGAGAATTCGGCGGTGAAGCCGTCGAAGGCGATCCACTGGCCGAAGGTGATCTTCACGGGCTCGGGGCCGAGGTTCCAGACGGCGGCCAGGGCGGCGGCCAGGGCGGCGGCCATGGCCAGGGCGGCGAGTCCTCCGGAGGCGGCCCGGGAGAGCTTGGGGCGCAGGGCGGCCTGGAGCACGGCCCCGGCCAGGGGGAAGAGGAGCAGGCAGGCAAGGGCGGTGGTCATGACTCCTCCCCGAGGCGGTCGTAACTGTCGGCGCGGTCCGTGCCGCCGCCGCGCCGGCCGTGGACGAGCAGGGCTAGGCCAAGGCCGGCTTCGGCGGAAGCCAGGCCCATGACGATGATGACGGCGGCCTGGCCGTCGAGGTTGTTCCAGGCGAGCGCCGCGCCGGCAAAGGCCAGCCCGGCGGCGGCCAGCATGAATTCCACGCCGATGAGGATAAGCAGGATGGAGCGCCGGGCGGCGGCCATGACGCCGCCTATGGCGAAGAGCAGGGCGGCTGCGGCCAGGACATGGGAAAGGGGCACGATCATGCGGCCCGACCTCCGGCGGCGGCGATTTTGCGGCCGGTTTTGCCCCGGCCCAGGAGCATGACGGCGGCCAGGGCGGCAAAGAGCAGGATGGAGACGGCCTCCACGGCCAGCCAGTATTTGTCAAAAAGGATGGTCCCCACGGCGGCCGGGCCGGCCATGGCCGCCGGCAGCATGGTCTTGGCCGTGGGATCGGCCCCGATCAGGGCGAACAGGGCCACCAGGGTGGCGGCGGCCAGGGTGGCCGGGACAAGGAACCGGCCCGGGGGCAGGGTTCCGTCGCCGGCCGGCAGGCCGAGCAGCATGATGACGAACAGGAAGAGCACCATGATGGCTCCGGCGTAGACCACGACGGTCAGCACGCCCGGCAGCGGCGCGCCGAGCACGGCCAGCATGGCCCCGACCGACAGAAACACGGCCACGGCGCAGCACACGGCATGGACGGGATTGCGCCGGGTGGCGGTGAGCCCGGCGGCGGCCAGGCCCAGGGCGGCGAACAGATAAAACAGCGCGCCAAGCGGTGTCATTCTCTACTCCTCACTATCCCCATATGGGGGGTCCGGGGGCCTCAGGCC
>ALAO01000443.1 GCA_000307955.1 Solidesulfovibrio magneticus str. Maddingley MBC34
CCCCCCGCATGGAACATGCAGGGCGCGATTTGACTTAGGTCATGTCGCGCCCTTTTTTTCGTGGGCAGGGTGGCGACCGGAGGAAGTCCCCATGCCCCACGCGCCCAATCCCGACCTGCCCATGGACGTCGCCGACGTCCTGGCCGCCATGCGCCAGATCGGCGGCTATCTCGACGTCGCCCCGGACCAGGCCCTGGACCTCTACCGCCTGGCCTACGCCCACGCCGCCGCCCGGCTGGCCCAGGACGTCCCCGTGGCCGCCATCATGACCCCGGACGTGACCACCGTATCGCCCGACGACACCGTCCGCGACGCGGCTACGGCCATGGCCCGGGCCGGCGTGTCCGGGCTGCCCGTGGTCGCGGACGGCGCGGTGGTCGGCGTGCTGTCCATAAAAGACGTGCTGCGCCTGCTCGGACTGCCGCCCCAGTCCGGCCCGGCCGCCCTGGCCGCCCGGCTCCTCGACCCCGAAACCTGCCGTCCAGACGGCGACCCGGCCGCCCTGGGCCACACTCCCGTGGCCAAGCTCATGACCAGCCCGGCCGTCACCGTCACACCGGACACCCCCCGCTCCGAAGCCGCCCGGCTCATGGCCGCAGGGCGCATCAACCGCCTGCCGGTGGTGGAAAACGGCATCCTTCGCGGCATCGTCAGCCGGGCCGACGTGGTGCGCTCCTGCCGGGGACTGGAGTGTCCACTGTGAGCCTGCTGCAAAAAATGCGCGGCGCGGGCACGTCGCCGCCGCGCGTGGGCGCGCCCGAAATCCTCTGGTCGTTTCTGGGAGCCCTGGGCGGCATCGCCGCCGTGGCCTGGCTCCATGAACGCCTGGCCGATCCGGCCGGGCTGTCGCTGCTGATCGGCTCGTTTGGGGCCTCGGCCGTGCTCCTCTACGGCGCGCCGGCCAGCCCGCTTGCTCAGCCGCGAAACCTCCTCGGCGGCCATGTGCTCTCGGCCCTGGTCGGGGTCACGGTGCGGCTGGCCATCGCCTCGCCGGACTGGCTGGCCTGCGCCGTGGCCGTGGCCGGGGCCATCGCGCTCATGCACGCCACCGGCACGCTCCATCCCCCGGGCGGGGCCACGGCCCTTATTGCCGTCACCGGCGGCCCCAAGCTCCTGGCCCTGGGCTATCTCTATGCGCTCATCCCGGTGCTCACCGGGGCGCTGGTCATACTGGCCGTGGCCCTGGTCGCGGTCAACGCTGCTCCGTCACGGCGCTATCCCCTGTATTGGTGGTAAGTTCCGCCCATGACGAAACGGCCCGCCCGGAAATCGATCCGGGCGGGCCGTCGTTGTTTGGCCGGAGGCGGCTCAGGCCTGCGCCCAGGCCAGTCGCCAAGAAAAGATTAGCTGACCGATAGAACGAGTTCTAGACGCAGGTTGTCCCGGACAACGGTGTAACGGTCGTCGGACACCCGGTCGGTAACCCGGAACCCGGCCCGCTCATACAATCGGCGCGAGGCGGGCAACCCGTCCACGGTCCACAGGAAGACCTTCAAAAAGCCCCGCTGCCGGCACCAGGACAAGGCTTCGGCCAACAGCGCCTTGCCGGCACCGCAGCCGTGACAGTCCGGGTCCACGATGAAAAACCGCAGCTGCGCCCCTTCGGGCAAACGCCGACGCCCGTAAATGGCGATCATGCCGATCACACGCCCGTCCTTGCGGGCCGAGAGCAGCAAATCGTCGCCCTCGTCGTAGCCCTCGACGAATTCCCCGAACTCCCGGGCGACCAGCGACTCGAAGGGCGCGCCCGATCCCCATATCCCGGCGTAATACCGGCCGTGCAGCTCGGCCGCCCGGCCGAGAAGCCCGGGCTCGTAGCCCCGACGGAGCTCGAGTCCCCCCACCGACGGCCGGCTTCCAGACGCCCCGGCGCTGACAACGCAGCTTGGCATCACGATCTTCCCCCGTAAGGTTTGGCCTCGGCCCACAGATGCTCAAAGGCCAGGCGCAGCATGGCGGCCACGCCCCGGTTGTGGATGACCACCGCCGTGAAGCTCGGCTGCCCCCCGGCCGGGTCCTGCATGGAGAGCAGCGTGGTCTCGTCGTCGAAACACTGCATCTTGAGCGGCAACGTCGGGACCACCCGCAGCTCCAACCCCTTGGCGCAAAGCCCGGGCCACAGCCCGGACAACGCCGCGTCCTCGGCCACGCTGCCGTCGCACAGCGCCCGATACAACAGGCCGCGCCCCAGCGGCGCTTCCATGAAGGCCTGGTTCTGTTCAGTGGAAAGAATCATCGGGCGGGTGATGGAAGACAACACCTGCACCTTGGCCGCCCGGGCCAGGGCCAGGGCGCGCTGGGCGATACGCGTGGGGCCGCTTAGGACCTCGGCATAGGCCAGGGGGTCGCTGCGGCCGCGCCCGCCGGCGAAAAGCGGCGTCAAAGCTTCGGTCAGCCGCGCCGCCGCCGCCTCGGCCTCCTGCTTCTGGCGCGTCAGCGCCGCCGCCCGCTCTCCGGCCAAGAGTTCCATGGCCACGGCCGGAGCCACGGCGGCATACGTGCGCGGCGAGCCATCCCGGCTCTGGCACAGCCCCTTGGCCGCCAGCCCGGCCAGCACGTCGTAGACCCGTTGGCGCGGAATCGCCCCCCGCGCCGCCACCTCGGCCGGCGTCAGCTCGGCCTGGCCGATAAGTGCCAGATACGCCGCAGCCTCGTAGCTGGTCAGCCCAAGGGCAGCCAGTTCCTGCGCTTCGATCATAAGTCACCACCTCCAAGTGGTGACAAGACGACTACCACCACCTGCCAGTGGTGTCAACGCCCCACATCTTGCCAGACCGCCGCCACGGGAGTACAGCGACCAAGGCCCGGTACGCTCTGAGACCTGTCTCGATGCCCGGACTTCTTGTGTCGGCCGCCTCGCCCTGCCCGTCCCTTGCGCTGCCCGCGCCGGCCGGACCGGACCTCCGGCCCTTGCCCGGGTTCGTTGCGCTTTCCGCGCCCTCCCCGCCGCCCGTTTGTCTCAACGCCGTCGCCTGTCACGTCGCGGCAACAGCAAGGACGTCCCATGGATTTCACCTCGCCGGCCCAGCTCGTGGGCTATCTCGCCTTCGTGCTGGGCGTCATCGCCTTCATCCAGCGCATCGACTGGAAACTCAAAACGCTCATTGCCGTGGAATGCCTGGCCTACACCGTGCATTTCGCCATGCTCGGCAACAACGCCGCCTCGTTTTCCGCCGCCCTTTCCGCCGTGCGTATGTTCGTGTCGCTAAGGACCCGCTCGCCCTGGCTGGCCGGCTTCTTCCTGGCCGCCAACATCCTCGTCGGCATCTACCTGGCCCACGGCTGGACAGCCGTCTTCGCCATCGCCGCCGGCTGCTCCGGCACCTGGGCGGCGTTTTTCCTCTCCGGCCTGAAGCTGCGCGGACTGCTCTTTTTCGCCACCCTGTGCTGGCTGTCCAACAACATCGCCACCGGTTCCATAGGCGGCACGCTGCTCGAAAGCATCATCGCCCTGGTCAACGGCAACACCATGTGGCGGCTGTGGCGCGTGGGGAAAGTGAAAGAGGAAGAATGCCTCCGGCGGCCGGGGG
>ALAO01000444.1 GCA_000307955.1 Solidesulfovibrio magneticus str. Maddingley MBC34
CCAGCAGCAGCGCGTGGCCATCGCCCGGGCCCTGGCCATGAGCCCGAAGATCATGCTCTTTGACGAGCCGACCTCGGCGCTGGACCCGGAGATGATCGGCGAGGTCCTCGACGTCATGGTGAAGCTGGCCCGGGAAGGCATGACCATGGTCTGCGTCACCCACGAAATGGGTTTCGCCCGGGAAGTGGCCGACCGCATCGTCTTCATGGACGGCGGCCAGATTCTGGAAATCGCCACGCCCGAGCAGTTTTACAACAACCCGCAGCATCCGCGCACCCAGAAGTTCCTGGAGCAGATTTTGTAGATTGCCGCGCCCGCCGGACGCGAAAAAGCCGCCCAGGCAGACGCCGGGCGGCTTTTTTTATGGCGCGTTATCGACCGCGCCGACACGGTGGAGCCAAAGCGGCTTGCCTCTGACGAGCCGCAAGCCCTGCCCACCCGAGGCAACGTCGCGCCTCCTCAAGGGGCGGTTCCCCCGCTCCGTATCCGACCACAACCTCGGGTGAAAGTCGCCCCCCTTCACCCTTTTCCCGTTGCAGGGGTCCGGGGGATCATCCCCCCGGCCGCCGGAGGCCTCCCCTTCTTTCTCCCCGCTCTACGCGCTTTCATCCCTCCCGCTACTGCTGCCGGCCGCACGGCCCGGCGTGCCCTTCGTGGCTACCCTGGCGCTGGTAGTCGGTGACGAAATCGAGGAGCTTTTGGGTATTGGCCACGCTTTGCTCGTCGCCGACCTTGGCGAAGCAGTCGATGGAGCGGGCGTACCAGGCCTTGGCCGCTTCCAGGTCGCCGCGCAGGTGGCTGACGATGCCGAGCTGATGGCTGGTCTTGGCTTCGCCGCCTACGTTGCCGCTTTGTTCTTCCAGGGCCAGGGCGCGGATGTACCATTCCATGGCCGTGTCGTGGTCCTCGGCCAACTGGGCCACCACGCCGAGCTGGTGGCAGGTGACGGTCATGCCGCCGTCGAGGTCCTCGCGTTCGCTGATGGCCAGGGATTTTTCCAGCCAGGCCCGGGCGTCGTCCAGTTCGCCGGCTTCCTGGCAGGTCAGGCCCAGGTTGTGGCTGGTCATGGCCACGCCGATGTCGTCGCCAAGGGCTTCGAAGTGTTCCAGAGCCTTGGCGAAGCCTTCCCGGGCGGTCTCGATTTCCTTGCGGGACAGGGCTTCCAGGGCGCTTTGGTGCAGGGCCTCGGCCTTGGCGGCCTCCGGGGACTGGTCCGTGTCGGCGCTGGTCATGGCGTGCTCCTTGTCGGCCGGGGTCCGTAGGACGGCCGGCCGGATTGTCGGTCATGTCGGGTTTGACCGAAGAGGTGCCGCGTCATGGCGCGCCGGGTCAAGCTTTTTATGGGCCAACTCACTCGCCGGGCTTGGTTTTAGGGGGTTTGACGAAGTCGAGCACCCGCTGTTCGGCCGCCTTGGCCGCTTCGTCGGGCAGGGTTTCGGCCGTGGCCCGGTCCACGTATTCGATGGCCCCGCAGGGGCACATGGCGGCGCAGGCCGGCTCCAGGCCGCGCTGGCGACGGGCGGCGCACAGGTCGCACTTGACCACGGTGACGCCCTTGTCGGTCTCAAATATCGCCATGTAGGGGCAGGCGAGCATGCACTGGCGCGACTGGCAGCCCCGGCAGAGCATGGGGTCCAGCACCATGGCTCCGTCGCGGTCGCGCACGATGGCTCCGCGCTTGCAGACCTTGGCGCAGTTGGGCTCGGCGCAGTGCCGGCAATACAGCGGGGCCATGAAGCCGGCTGCCGTACGGATCATGTGGATGCGCGGCATGTCGTGGACGAAGCGGCAGACGTATTCGCACGTCTCGCAGCCGATGCACTTGCCGTAGTCAATATACAACGTCTTGCTGTCTTCCATTCTCACTCCCGCTGCAATCGTCCCCCTTTCCCATATGGGGGGTCCGGGGGCCTCAGGCCCCC
>ALAO01000445.1 GCA_000307955.1 Solidesulfovibrio magneticus str. Maddingley MBC34
GCAGGTTGGTCTGGTCGGCGATGTCGGAGATGACGCCGAGGATGGCCGAGATGCCCTTGGCCCGTTCGCCCAGGGCGTCGAGGCTGGTCTTGAGGCCTTTGGTAAGGCCACGCACCCGGTCGATGGAGCGGGCCACTTCTTCGGTGGCGGCCAGTCCTTCGCGCGCGCCGTCCCGGGCAGCCCGGGCGCTTTGGCTGGCGCGGTCGGCGTTTTGGGCCACCTCGAGCACGGTGGCGTTCATTTCCTCCATGGCCGTGGCCGTGTCGGCGGTGCGCTCGTGCTGGCGCACGGTGCCACGGTTGACCTGGGCCACCCGGTCGGTCAAGGCATTGCCGGCCCGGGCCACGGCGTCGGCCAGGTCCTCCAGCCGGTCGGCGGCCTCGGCCAGGCCGGAAAGCCGGGCCTGTTCAGCCTGGCGCGTGGCCTCCTCGGCGGCCAGCCGCTGGCCCTGGGCCTCCCGCAAGTGGTTTTCGGCCTCGGCCGTGCGGGCTTCCACGGCGGCAAAGGACTGGCGCAATTTGTCGGCCATGGCGGCCATGTCGTCCATGACGCCGCAGCCTTTGCCCTTGGCGGCGCAGGTCGCGCTCACGGCGTCGAAGCGTCCGGCGGCCACGTCCCGGGCTACTTCCGCCACTTCCCAGGGTTCGGCCCCGAGCTGGCGGCGGATGCCGCGTGAGACGAGCACGGCGCAGACGACGCCTATGGCCAGGGACAGGGCCACCAGCAGGTATTGCAGCCGCAAATCGTTTTCGAGCTTGTCCAGAATGCCCGCGATATGAGCGTCGACGGCCTGGAACTGGTTGGCCTTGAGCGGAGCGATGCGTCCGGCCAGGGCCTCGGTGCGGGCGTCGAAATCGTTCATCACGGCGTTGCCGGCTTCGCGGCCCTCGGCCACATAGGCCTTGGCCATGCGCTTGCCGACGTCGTACATGGCCTCGAAATCGCGCAGCACGGCGGCGATTTCCGTTTTGAGCGCCTGGTTGCCGGTGCGTTCGGCCAGGGCGGTGAACTTGGCCGCGCCGGCCCGGAAGGCGCCGGCCGACTTCTCGGCCTCGGCGAAGCCGTCGTCCTCGCCCGTGGCCGAGACGTCGGTGAGCCACTGCTGCACGTTGACCGCCTCGAACTGCATGCTGGCGGCGACGTCGGCCAGGGGCAGGGCCTGGGAGCGCATGATCTCGGCCCGGTCCTTTACGTTGGCCAGGGAAAAGGTCATGACGAACGCCCCGACGGTCATGGCCGCCAGCACCAAGCCAAAGCCCAGCCCCAGACGCGCCGAAATGGAAAACTTCATGAGAACCGCCTTGTCGGTTGGGGTGGCCGGCGGGCTGGAAACACGCATCGTGTCGCCGTTGCCGGGCCTGGAGTTTGGGCTTTAGTTTTACAGACCGCAAAGGGGCGGGGTCAAGAGCATGGCAAGAACGTTTTCCTTGGGCAGGCAGGGCGGCCCGAACTTCGACGGCTGCGTGCCGACCTTCGACGCGCCGGTGCACGTCACGGCCCGCATCCAGACCGGCCGCGCCCCGGCGGTGGTGCTGCTCCATGGCCTGGGTGATTCCCGGCTGGCCTTCGAGGACGCTTTCGCCACCCGCTATCTGGCCGGAGCGAGCCTGATCGTGCCGGACATGGCCGGCCACGGCGGCAGCCCGGCCGCCCTGGACTATTCCATGGAGGCCGCCGCCCGGCGGGTGCGCCATGTGCTCGACCACCTTGTGGAACACCACGGCCTGCGGATAAGCCGCCTCTATCTTGTCGGCCATTCCGTGGGCGGCATCCCGGCCACGTTTTTTTGCCGCGACGCCGCGCCCGGCGAGGTGGCCGGGCTGATTCTGGCCGAGGCCTCGGTGACGCGTTTCGGGGCCTTTGTCTCGGCCCATGCCGAGGCGGCCCGGCTGTCGGGGCGTTTTGGCGAGTGGTACGCGGAGTTTCGCGACCAGACCATCTTCCGGGACTATCTTGGCAAGTTTCCGTTTTGCCGCCACTACTACGCTTCGCTGCGCTTTTGCCGCGAGGAGGCCTTTCTCCAGACCGTGTTGGCCGTGCGACGCGCTTCCCGGGCGCTGCCCGGCAAATGGAGCCACGCCGCCGGCGACGCGCTGCTCTCGCTGTCCCTGCCCAAACTCTACGCCTACGGCCGCGACGTGGCCCCGGAAACCCGGGCCTTTCTCGACGAGCACGCCGTCCCCACCCGCCCGTTTCCCACGGATTGCCATTTTCTCATGCAGGCCATGCCAGGCGAATTCTACAGCATGCTCGGCGAATTCTGCCAGTAAGCAAGACTGCCTCCGGCGG
>ALAO01000447.1 GCA_000307955.1 Solidesulfovibrio magneticus str. Maddingley MBC34
GCGGGCATGGGGAACATGCAGGCTTCGCAGCTTCTTGCCCGGGCGCGCCGGTTGCGCCTGACGCCGCGATTGGCCGCCGCCGCGCCGCTGGCTGGCGAGTATCGCGGCGCGTATCCGGGCGCGGGCATGGAGTATGAGGAATCCCGGGAGTATGCCCCTGGCGACGACGTGGCGGCCATGGACTGGAAGGCCACGGCCCGGCTGGGTCGGCCTTTTGTGAAGCGGTTCCGGGAAGAGCGCAGCCTGACCTTGATGCTGGCCGTGGACGTCAGCCCTTCCATGACCTGTCCGTGTCCGCGCGAACCGCTGTATTGGACCGCCGCCCTGGCCGCCGTGACCTTGGCCGTCAGCGCCGCCGTCAGCCGTGACCGGATCGGGCTGGTGCTTTTCACCGACCAGGTCGAGGCGTTTTTGCCGCCGCGCGCCGGCCCGGCCGTGCCCGTGGCCGTGGCCCGCCTTTTGGCCGAGACCCGGCCCCAGGGCCGGGGCACCGATCCCGGGCCTGCCTTGAGCCTAGCCGCCACCGCTTTGGTGCATCGCAGCGCGGTGATGCTTTTTTCCGATTTCCTTTCCGGCGATTTCGCCGTCCCTCTTGGCCGGTTGGCGGCCCGGCACGACGTGGCCGCCGGGTTTGTTGTCCCGGACGACGACGCCTGCCTGCCGCCGGCGGGCCTGGCCGCCGTGGCCGATCCCGAGGACGGCAGGCCGGTCGTCATCGACTGCGCCGCGCCGGCCGCCCGGGCGTGTTTTGTCGCCGCCAGACAGGCCCGGC
>ALAO01000448.1 GCA_000307955.1 Solidesulfovibrio magneticus str. Maddingley MBC34
CCCCCGGCCGCCGGAGGCATCTTTTTCTAAGGAAAACTACCCATGACCAATACGGAAACAGCACGCCTGATGGAGGCCGTGCGGCAGGCGGTCTTGGCTGCCGGCGAGCGCATCCGGGCCGATTGGGACGCCCCGCGCGACGTGCGCCTCAAGGGACGCATCGATCTGGTCACGGCCACGGATTTGGCCGTGGAGGAGGGCTTGAAGGAGGCCCTGGCCCGGGTGTTGCCCGAGGCCGCTTTCCTGGCCGAGGAGACCGCCGCCAAGACGGTGCTGTCGGGGCTGACCTGGATCATCGACCCGGTGGACGGCACCACGAATTTCGCCCATGGGTTTCCGTTTGTCTGCACGTCAGTGGCGCTGTACGACGGCCAGGAGCCGGTGATCGGCTGCGTCAACGCGCCGATGCTTGGCCAGTGCTTCACGGCCGGCAAGGGGTTGGGGGCGTATTGCAACGGCGAGCCTATTCGCGTTTCGGGGACCGACCGGCCCGAGGCGGCCCTGGTGGCCACGGGCTTTCCCTACGCCATTCGCGAAAATCTCGACGAGATCATGGCCGATTTGCGGATCATGCTGGCCGAGACGCAAGGCATCCGCCGGCCGGGTTCGGCCGCCCTGGATTTGGCTTACGTGGCTGCCGGGCGGTTCGACGCCTTCTATGAACTGGCGCTTAATCCCTGGGACGTGGCGGCCGGGGCGCTGCTTGTGGCCGAGGCCGGGGGCAGGGTGGGGAGCTATCGTCCGGACGGGCCGTACCGTTTGGGCGATTTCCGGATACTGGCCACCAACGGCGCGCTCCACGCCCCCATGCTGGCCTTGCTGGCCGATTGACTATCCCCATATGGGGGGTCCGGGGGCCTCAGGCCCCCGGCGGAGAGGTCCA
>ALAO01000449.1 GCA_000307955.1 Solidesulfovibrio magneticus str. Maddingley MBC34
CCCCGCGCCCCGCCGGGGGCCTCAGGCCCCCGGACCCCCGATCTGGGTTTGGCAGGGCGCGGCGGCGCGTCAGCGGGCGACGGTGACGTTGGCCAGCTTTTCGAAGTGGCGGATGATGCTGCCGTGGTCGTCCTCGCCGCAGCCGTCGGCCATCATGGCCTGCATCACTTCCATCACCGCAGCGGTAAAGGGCAGCGGCACATGCAGCTCATGGGCCGTGTCCATGACGTTGTTCAAGTCCTTGGCGTGCAGCTTGATGCGAAAGCCGGGATCGAACTTGCGGTCCATGACCAGCGGCGCCTTGGCGTCCAGCACCGTGCTGCCGGCAAGGCCCCCGCGTATGGCCTGATAGACGAGATCCGGCTCCACCCCGGCCTTGGCCGCCAGCACCAAGGCCTCGGACATGGCCGCGATGTTGAGCGCCACCACGATCTGGTTGGCCAGCTTGGCCACATTGCCGGCCCCGACCTCGCCCACCCGCACCACGGACGCGGCCATGGCCGAAAGCACCGGCTTCACGGCCTCGAAATCCGCCGCTTCGCCGCCGACCATCACCGACAACGTGCCGTCGATGGCCTTGGGTTCGCCGCCGCTGACCGGCGCGTCGAGAAACCGCACGCCCTTCCCGGCCAAGGCGGCACCCACTTCCCGGCTGGTGAGCGGCGCGATGGAGCTCATGTCCACGACGTACGTTCCGGGCTTGGCCCCATGGATAACCCCGGCCTCGCCCAGGATCACCTCGCGCACCTGGGGCGAATCCGGCACCATGGTGATGACCAGCTCGCTGGCCTCGGCCACGGCCGCCGGCGTCGGGGCGTAAACCGCGCCATGGGTTGTCGCCGCTTCGACGTTGGCGGCGGTGCGGCTGAAAACCGTGACCTCGTAGCCGGCCTTCAGCAAATTGCGGCACATGGGCTTGCCCATGATGCCAAGGCCGATAAATCCGATCTTTTTCATTTTTCCTCCAAAACGGACGCCGGAAAGCCGGAACGGCCATGGGCCTGCAGCCCCACGGCCGACGCCGCCTCCCGGATGATTTCCCGTCGCGAACGGCGGCGTTACAATGAATAGCCCATGTCCTTGATCCAGCCCAGGGACGACAGCGTGTCCGGCGCGGGCACGTACTCCAGGCCCACGAAGCCGTCGTAGCCCAGGCGGTCGAGCTCGGAAAAGATGAAGGGGAAATTGATCTCGCCCGTGCCCGGCTGATGCCGGCCCGGGTTGTCGGCGATCTGCACGTGCCCGATGCGCTTGATGTTGGCGGCAAGGGTCGCGGCGATTTCTCCTTCCTGGCGCTGGGCGTGGTAGACGTCGTACTGCATGGACACGTTGGGGCGGCCGATGGCGTCCAAAAGCGCCATCACCTGGCTCGTGCGGCACACCACGAAATCCGGGATGTCGTAGCGGTTGATGGCCTCGACCACCAGCTCCATGTCGTCGCGCCGCAGCACGTCGGCGGCATAGACCACGTTGGCGGCCAGCATGTCGAAGGCGTCGGCCTCGGTCTGGCCCGCAACCAGCTTGCCGGCCAGGCAGTTGAGCCGCGAAACGCCAAGCTTGCGGGCGTATTCCACGGCCCGGTCCACGCCGTCGCGAAACTCCTCCACCCGCGCCGGATCGGCGGCGATGCCCCGATCCCCGGCGGCCCAGTCGCCGCTTGGCAGATTGAACAGCACCTGGGTCAGGTTGTTGACGTCCAAATGCCAGCGCAGATCCTTGGCCTCGTAGTCGTAGGGAAACAGGTACTCGACCTGCTTGAACCCGGCCTTGGCCGCGGCGGCGAAGCGGTCCAGAAACGGCAGCTCCGTGAAAAGCATCGACAGATTGGCGGCAAAACGCGGCATGGCGGCTCCTTGCGGTGTTGTGCGACGGGATTTGCCTCCGGCGGCCAGGAGAGGCGCTGCCTCTCCTGGA
>ALAO01000450.1 GCA_000307955.1 Solidesulfovibrio magneticus str. Maddingley MBC34
AGCCCCCCGGCCGCCGGAGGCATCTTCCCTCTTCCCTCTTCGTCCCTCAATTATCCTTCTCGCGCCCCAGGTAGGCGCGGCGGACGTCGTGGTTGGCCAGCAGTTCTTCGGACGTGCCGGAGAGCAGCACGCGGCCGGTTTCGAGGACATAGCCCCGGTCGGCCACGGCCAGGGCGCTTTTGGCGTTTTGCTCCACGAGCAGCACGGTCAGCCCTTTGTCGCGGCGCAGGGTGGAGACATGGCGGAAGATTTCCTTGCAGACTTGCGGGGCCAGCCCCATGCCGGGTTCGTCCAGGAGCAGGCAGCGCGGCCGGGCCATGAGCGCGCGGCCGATGGCCAGCATCTGCTGTTCGCCGCCGGACAGGGCGGCGGCCTGCTGGTCGCGGCGTTCGCGCAGCACCGGAAACATGGCGTAGATTTCGTCGAGGTCGGCGGCCACTTCGCGGCGGCGAAATTTGGTGTAGGCCCCGAGCAGCAGATTGTCGGCCACGGAGAGGGGGCCAAAGACGAGGCGGCGCTCGGGCACATGGGACAGGCCCAGGCGCACGATGCGTTCGGGCTTTTCGGCCTCGATGCGCTTGCCGTCAAATTCGATCTCGCCGCCCGAGACGCGCTCGACGCCGGAGATGGCGGACAGCAGCGTGGTCTTGCCCGCGCCGTTGGCCCCGATAAGGGCCACGATCTCGCCCGGGGCCACGTGCAAGGACACCCGACGCACGGCGTGCACCCGGCCATAGTGGATATCGACGTTACGAAGGGTCAGCATTGGTGTGGATGCCTCCGGCGGCCAGGAGAGGCGCTGGCCTCTCCTGGA
>ALAO01000451.1 GCA_000307955.1 Solidesulfovibrio magneticus str. Maddingley MBC34
GGCCAAGGTCCACGCCATGGTCAAGGCCTCCAGCGTCATGGTCGTCGCCGACTAGTTTTTATTCGCTGCAAATGGCGAACGCCCGGCCGCGCATGTCGCGTGCCGGGCGTTCGCCGTTTTGAGGGCTTGCGTTTCGCCCTCCTTGGTCCCTTTAGTAAAACGTCTTGCCGTACGGGGTTGTGGTCGGCGCATAGGAAACGCCTTGCTGGGTGGCGGCATAGCGGTGGGTGGAATAGCGGCCGAACCGCAGGTCGCCGTCCTCGCCCTGCTTCCAACGGCGGCTTTCCTCCTGATAGGCGTCGATGCCGATAAACGACTTGGAGCCGGACTTCTCGGCGCAGCCGGCCAGCGCGCACAGGGCCAGCGCCATAAGCAACAATCGCATCATCCCTCCCGGGAACCCGCGTTCCCGGCGGGCACGCATGATGCTTCGCGTTCCGCCGGCCCAATCAGGTTCGTTTCACAGTTCGCTGCAACCACGCCATGGGCGAAGCGCATGTCTTGTCTCTTCACAAAACGACCGTCTGCTCAAAAAGACTGCATCGGGTTGCCGTGTTGCCCACGAAAAACCATATGCGCCTTTCGTGGACGCGACATCAGATCCCCGCGCCGTCGCGGATGATCACCCCGCCCGAGCCTTGCTGGGCGATGCGCGCCCCGGCCGGCACGTCGTCGACGACCCAGACGTTGCCGCCTACGACCGCCCCCTTGCCGATGGTGATGCGCCCCAGCACCGTGGCCCCGGAATAAACCACCACGTCGTCTTCCACAATGGGATGGCGGGCGATGCCCTTGACCAGCATCCCTTCCTCGTCTTTGGGGAAGCTCTTGGCCCCCAGGGTCACGCCCTGGTACAGCCGCACGTTGTCGCCGATGATGCAGGTTTCGCCGATGACCGTGCCGGTGCCGTGGTCGATGAAAAACCGCCGGCCGATGGTGGCCCCGGGATGGATGTCGATACCGGTGCGGGAATGGGCCATCTCGGAGATGATGCGCGGGATGAGATCCACGCCGAGCTTGTGCAGCTCGTGGGCCACCCGGTGGTGCGTGAGCGCCGTCAAGCTCGGATAGCAGAAGATGGTCTCGCCGGGCGAACGCGAAGCCGGGTCGCCCTCATAGGCGGCCTGGGCGTCCTCGGCCAGGGCCTCGCGGATGTCGGGCAGGCGCATGAGGAAATCGCCGACCAGCTTTTCGGCCCGCTCCTGGCAGTCCTGGCAGGTGCCGGCCCGCTCGATCTCGCAGAAAAAACAATGCCCCCGACGCACCTGATCGACCAGGAGCCGATGCACCGCGTCGAGGCTCGCGCCGATGTGAAAGCGCATGTTCTCCGGCGAGACGTCGGAATGGCCGAAATAACCCGGAAAAAGGATGCCTCGCAGGCGTTCCATGACTTCTTCCAGCACGGCAACCGAGGGCATGGGTTCGTCATGGAGCGGGCGATGGTACACCTTTTCGTACGAGGCCTCCTCGCATAACATCTCGGTCACCCACTCCACCGGCGTGCGCCGGCGCGGCCGGGGCAACGAGAACTTGGCGTCGGACATCAGACTCCCTCACTGAAAAGCGGCGTGGAGAGATAGCGCTCACCCGTGTCGCAGACGATAAAAACAATCACCTTACCGGCGTTTTCCGGCCGACGGGCGATCTCCAAGGCGGCAAAGGCGTTGGCCCCGGAGGAAATGCCGCACAAAATGCCTTCCTCGCGCAAAAGCCGCCGGGCCGTGGCCAGGGCGTCCTCGTTGGCTACGGTCACCACCTCGTCCACCACGCTTCGGTCCAAAACCTCAGGCACGAAACCCGCGCCGATGCCCTGGATGGCGTGCGGCCCGGGCTTGCCGCCGGACAGCACCGGACTGGCCGCCGGCTCCACGGCGATGGCCTTGAGGCCGGGCTTCCTGGCCTTAAGCGACCGGCCGACGCCGGTCAACGTGCCGCCGGTGCCGACCCCGGCCACGAAAATGTCCACCTTTCCGTCGGTGGCGTCCCAGATCTCCGGCCCGGTGGTCAGGGCGTGGACCTCCGGGTTGGCCGGATTGGCGAACTGCATGGGCATGAACGCCCCGGGAATCTCGGCCACAAGCTCCCTGGCCCGCTCCACCGCCCCGGACATGCCCTTGGCCGCCGGGGTCAGCACCAACTGCGCCCCGAAGCCCTTCAGCAGCGTGCGCCGCTCCAGGCTCATGGATTCGGGCATGGTCAAAATGAGCTTATAGCCGCGCACGGCGCACATAAAGGCCAGGCCGATGCCGGTATTGCCCGAGGTCGGCTCAACAATGACCGCGCCAGGGCCGATCTTGCCTTCCCGCTCGGCCGCCTCGATCATGGCCACGCCGATGCGGTCCTTGACCGACGAACAGGGATTAAACGACTCCAGCTTGGCCGCCACTCGGGCCGAGCAGCCCTCGGCCATCCGGGTCAACCACACCATGGGCGTCTTGCCCACCAACTCCAGCATATTGTTCGCTACTTGCATGGCCACTCCCGTTAACCGGGCTCCGCCCGGACCCGCCGGGGGGGATAATCCCCCCCGGACCCCCTTGC
>ALAO01000452.1 GCA_000307955.1 Solidesulfovibrio magneticus str. Maddingley MBC34
CCCCCCACATGGGGAAAAGTGAGCAGGGGCTTCGACACGGAGTGGTTTTCTGGTCGGCGGGGATGTCCTCAGGCCTCCGGCGGCCGGGGGCCTGAGGACCCCGGCCCCCCCATATGGAGAGAGGGGGGACATTAGAGGGCCGCGAAGAAGCAGATCACCGCAAGAAGGCCCAGGCCGGTGCGGATGGCGTGGAGCAGGTTCCATTTTTCCAGCAGCGCCCGAACGGCGGCGTCGGCCGTGTCCGGGTCGGCGGCCGTCAGCTGCCGGTTGACCGGCATGATGAAGCGGTAGGTGACGACCCAGTTGGCGATGGCAAAAAGCGCGCCCGTGACGAAAAGCGCCTTGCCAGCCCAGTAGGCGGCGAGCAGGCCGAAGAAAAAACCGCCCATGGCCAGGCTGGCTTGCATCCGGGAGGCGCGCGGATAGCTCGCCTGCCACTGGGCCAGCATCTCGCCGTCCAGCAGCCCGCGCCGGGCCGGATGCTCCACAAGGTTGATGTACAGGGCCGCGCCGGTGAACGCGGCCATGAGAGCCAGGGCGATGGCGCCGAATTCCATAGGTTACCTCGTTTGGCCGTCCACCTCGGCCAGGACGTCGAGGAGCGCGGCAATGGCGAAATCCTGCTCGGCGTCAGTGAGCGACGGATACATGGGCAGGGAGAAGATCTCCCTGGCCGCCTGCTCGGTGTGGGGCAGGTCGCCTTCCTTGTAGCCCAGATGGGCGTAGCCCGTCATGGTGTGGATGGGCCAGGGATAGCTGATGTTGAGATTGACCTCGCGGGCCTTCAAGCCGGCCAGGACGGCGTCGCGTTTGGGGTGGCGGGCGACGTAGAGGTAGTAGGCGTGCTCGTTGCCCGGAGCGACGACCGGCAGGGTCAGGGACGTGTCGGCCAGGGCGGCGTCGTAGCGGGCGGCCAGCTCCCGGCGGCGGGCGATGTAAGCCGGCAGATGCCTGAGCTTGCCGCGCAGGATGGCGGCGTGGACCTCGTCCAGGCGGCTGTTGAACCCGTGCTCCAGGGCGTAGTAGGTCTTTTCCATGCCGTAGAAGCGCAGTTTCTTGAGCTTGGCCGCCACGTCGTCACGGTCGGTCATCACCAAACCGCCGTCGCCGTAGGTCCCGAGAATCTTGGTGGGATAAAAGGAAAAGGCGGCCGCGTCGGCCAGGCAGCCGCAGACCCGGCCATGCCGGGTCGCGCCGTGGGACTGGGCGCAGTCCTCGACCACGAACAGCCCGTGGCGCTCGGCCACGGCGGCGACGGTCTCCATGTCCACGCACTGGCCGAAGAGATGCACCGCCACGATGGCCCGGGTGCGCGGCGTCACGGCCGCTTCCAGAAGCGCCGTGTCCATGAGGGAGGTGGCCGGGTCGATGTCGACGAAGCGCGGCACGCCGCCGGCGCTGACGATGGCCGAGACCGTGGGCACGGCGGTGTTGGAGACGGTGACGACCTCGTCGCCCGGCTTGAGGTCCAGGGCCAGCAAGGCCAGCATGACCGCATTGGTGCCGTTGTCCACGCCCACGCCATGGGCCGCGCCGCAGTAGGCGGTGAATTCCTGTTCAAAGGCGGCGACGTTGGGGCCGAGGATGAGCTTGCCCGAAGCCAGCACCCCTTCCACCGCCGCCATGATCTCGGCCTTCTCTTCCCGATACTCTTCCAAATATCCCCAAACATTCACCGCCATCCCATCACTCCTTTTTCCCCCATTGGGGGGTCCGGGGGCCTCAGGCCCCCGGC
>ALAO01000453.1 GCA_000307955.1 Solidesulfovibrio magneticus str. Maddingley MBC34
CTCTTCTCTCTTTCTCTTCCTCTCTCACCCGCGCGCTACGCGCGCTCGGCCAGGCGGTCTTGGACGTAGGGGATGAGGCCCCCTTTGTCGAGGATGCCTTTCATGAACGTCGGCACGGGCTTGCACTGGATGGTCTGGCCGGTGGTGACGTTATTGATGACGCCGGTGTCGGCATCGACCTTGAGCTCGTCGCCGTCGTGGATTTTGCTCACGTCGTCGCCGATCTCCAGCAGCACCAGCCCCATGTTGAAGCCGTTGCGGTAGAAGATGCGGGCGAAGCTGTGGGCGATGACCACCGGGATGCCGGCTCCGAGCAGGGCCACGGGCGCGTGTTCGCGCGACGAGCCGCAGCCGAAGTTTTCGCCGGCCACCATGATGTCGCCGTTTTTTACTTTCTTGATCCAGCCGGCTTCCAGGCCTTCCATGCAGTTGGCCCCGAGTTCGGCCGGGTCGGTGGTGACCAGGAACCGGGCCGGAATGATGGCGTCGGTGTCGATATGCGCGCCGACCGTATGGGCAGTACCGTGGTACATGTCTCTCTCCTTATGCGCTAAGCCTCGCGGCAACACTTTCCCCATTTGGGGGGTCCGGGGGC
>ALAO01000454.1 GCA_000307955.1 Solidesulfovibrio magneticus str. Maddingley MBC34
CCCCCAGCCGCCGGAGGCATCTTCCCTCTTCGCTCTTCACTCTCCCCTCTTCGATCCTCGCTCTTCGCCCCCTACCGCTGGTCCAGCGGCACGTACGGCCGGCGGGCCGGGCCGGTGTAGATCTGGCGCGGCCGGTGGATGCGGGTGGCGACGTCGCGGTTTTCCTCGTGCCAGTGGGCGATCCAGCCGGGCAGCCGGCCGATGGCGAACATGACCGGGAACATGTTGACCGGGATGCCCAGGGCCCGCAGGATGATGCCGGAATAGAAGTCCACGTTGGGGTAGAGCTTGCGGCTCTTGAAGTAGTCGTCACTCAAGGCCGCTTCCTGGAGTTCCAGGGCGGCGTCCATGAGGGGGTCGCGGATGCCTGCTTCCAGCAGCAGGTTGTCGGCGGCCTTTTTGAGCACCTTGGCCCGGGGGTCAAAATTCTTGTAGACCCGGTGCCCGAAGCCCATGAGCCGCTTTTCCTTGCGCTTGACCATGTCCAGGAAGGTTTTGATCTTGTAGCGGCCGGCCACCATCTCGGTGAGCATCTGGATGACGGCGGCGTTGGCCCCGCCGTGGAGGCGTCCCCACAGGGCGCAGATGCCCGAGGACACGCTGGCGAACA
>ALAO01000455.1 GCA_000307955.1 Solidesulfovibrio magneticus str. Maddingley MBC34
GGATTTTGACGCGATCAAAGCCTCGCGCCAAAATCCGCCCGTTTCGCATGGTTCTCGCTAGAGCGGCAGGATGGAAGAGTTTGGAAGAATTGCCGCTCCAAAGAATTCAGGGCGTTTGTCGATGCTCCCGCGCCTGCGCTCCCGATGAGCCATAATCCGCCCACGCGCCTGCCCCGCCCGCTTGTGGCCCTCCCGCCCGCCGCGGACGGCCAGGGGGTCCGGGGGGATTATCCCCCCGGCGGGTCCAGGGCAGCGCCCTGGCAGGTGCAGGGCAGCGCCCTGCCGGGTCACGGGCAGCGCCCG
>ALAO01000456.1 GCA_000307955.1 Solidesulfovibrio magneticus str. Maddingley MBC34
CCACGCCGCTGTACATGAGCCACGGCGTGGCCTCCAAGAAATTCATCGAACTGGCCGGCGAGGCTTCCGAGGGCCTGCTGCTGCCGGCCGGCAAGCTCACCGTGGCCGCCCAACTGCCCGACGGCGATCCCCAGAAAGCGCCGCTGGCCGCCTACGCCAAGGCCTACGAGGACCGCTTCAAGGCCCCGGCCTCGGCCTTTGGCGGCTACGGCTACGACGGCCTCATGCTCGTGGCCGAGGCGATAAAGGCCGGCGGCGACGCCAGCCCAGCCGGCATCCGAAATGCCCTGGAAAAGATCAACGGTTTCCCCGGCATCACCGGCGTGTTCCGCTTCTCGCCGCAGGACCACAACGGCCTTGACGAAACCGCCTTCGTCATGGTCACCATCGCCGGCGGCGATTTCAAGCTGCTGGCCGAATAGACCGTCATACAGCAGGCTTTCCCGGTTTCCTTCCCGCCCGATTCCGTCTACAAGGACGGAACGCGAATCGACACAGCCGACGCCGCCGCGCCGTAGGGATTCCCTGCGGCGCGGCAGCGCGCTTGAAGGAGCGAACCATGCGAGTCAAAGCGATCCTCACCGCCCTAGGCCTTCTGTGCGCCGCGACCTGCGCCTTTGCCGCCGAGCCCGTGCGCCTGGGCGCGGTGCTGTCCGTCACCGGTCCGGCCTCGTTTCTCGGTGAACCCGAGAAAAACACCATCCTCATGGAAGTCGACAAGATCAACGCCGCCGGCGGCGTGCTCGGCCGGCCCGTGGAAGTCGTCATCCTCGACGACGAGACCGACGTGAACAAGGCCGTGCTGGCCGTGGATCGCCTGATCAAGAAGGAAAACGTGGCCGCCATCCTCGGCCCCACCACCTCGGGCAATTCGCTGGCCGTCATGGGCAAGGCCGCTGCCGCGAAAATCCCGCTTATTTCCTGCTCGGCCGCCGAGAAGATCACCAAGCCGGTCAATCCCTATATCTTCAAGGTCGCTCCGTCCGACCGGCTGGCCGTGGCCCGCATCCTCACCCATGCCAAGGCCAAGGGCTACAAAAAGCTCGCCATCCTCACCGTATCCGACGGCTTCGGCCAGGCCGGCCGCGAGGTGCTGAAAGAACTTGTCCCGGCCGAGGGCTTCGAGCTCGTGGCCGACGAGGTCTTCGGCCCCAAGGACACGGACATGACCGCCCAGCTGACCAAGATCCAGGGGGCGTCCCCGGACGCCGTCATCTGCTGGGGCACCAACCCCGGACCGGCCG
>ALAO01000457.1 GCA_000307955.1 Solidesulfovibrio magneticus str. Maddingley MBC34
GCCAACCCCGAGCTGACCATGGCGCTGAAGATCGAAGGCATGGTCAAGCTCGCCCTGTGCGTGGCCTACGGGGCGCTTAAGCGCACCGAATCGCGCGGCGCGCACACCCGCGAGGACTTCCCCGAGCGCAACGACCGCGACTGGCTGACCCGCACCCTGGCCACCTGGGCCGAGGGAGCCGATCTGCCGACGCTCAACTACGAAGCCGCCACCCAGACCTTCGAACTGCCCCCCGGCGACCGTGGTTACGGCGGCGGCAAGATCATCGCCCGCGAAGCGTAGGGGAGAAGAGGGGAGATGCCTCCGGCGGCCGGGGGCCTCAGGCCC
>ALAO01000458.1 GCA_000307955.1 Solidesulfovibrio magneticus str. Maddingley MBC34
CATGGGGGATGACGCGGCGGCGGGACAGTGTAGCTGTTTGTGAGCGAAAAGGAGAAGAAGATGGGCAGAACCCTGACTTTCAATATATTCCGGTACAACCCGTCCGATCCGGCTTCCTCGCCGCATATGGACAAATTCACCCTGGATGAGACCGAGCGCATGACCCTTTTTATCGCGCTCAACCGCATCCGCGAGGAAATCGACCCGACCCTGATGTTCGACTTCTGTTGCCGGGCCGGCATCTGCGGCGCGTGCGCCATGGTCATTAACGGCCGGCCGGGACTGGCCTGCCACACCAAGACCAAGGAAATGCCCGACGAGATCACGCTCATGCCCTTGCCGGTCTTCAAGCTGGTGGGCGACCTGTCCGTGGATACCGGCACGTGGTTTCGCGGCATGTACCAGAAGGTCGAATCCTGGGTGC
>ALAO01000459.1 GCA_000307955.1 Solidesulfovibrio magneticus str. Maddingley MBC34
CATGAGCATCTGCCAGGTCTATGAAAACGTCATCACCCAGCAGTACGCCACGGCCGGTGCCTGCCGCACAGCCTGCAACCAAGCCTTCAACCGGCTCAGTTATCAGTATATGGCCCAGGACTGCGGCTGCATGTTCAATCGCGGCAGTGACCTGTGCGAACAGGAGTGCTTGCGGCAATATCCGGCCAAAAAGTAGTCTCAGGCATTGTACTGCGATGCAACGGCTGGTGCGTCATCGATTATGACTGTTTCGGAGTGTCCGTTGGCGCATGTTTCCGAATTGTGCGCGGACATGTCCAAAACTACCCTGTTGACGCGACGATAATAAATGAAGAACGTCACGAGACGCGGTGGTCTTGATGCGGCGGGCGGTCTGAAAAGCCGCCCGCTTTTTGCCGACTCCGTCGGCCGGACGATACGGCCTCGCAGGGGAAGCCCCCCCTCCTCCAGAGTCGTTCGGTGCTGCAATTCGGGGTTTACGACATCACGTGAGGACGCAAGCAGCACGATAACTTCTCACTTGGGTGGTTGCATGAAACGATTGGTCGGCTTGGCTTGCATTGCAGCGTGTTGCGTAATGGGACCAACACCTGTGGCCTTGGCGACAACGTCCACCGCAGCGAAGCCACCGGTCCAGCCGGCCGCCTTTGCCGGCTCGGCCGGCTGCCGTAGCTGCCATGAAAAATTCTACCAGCTCTGGTCCACGTCCTTCCACGGTCTGGCCATGCGCCCCTACAGTGCTGCCTTTGCCAAATCCTTCCTGACGCCCCAGGAGCAGCCCTTGACCATCGGCAAGGCCGCCTACCGGGTCGAACTTGGTCTCGGCCAAGGCACCATGGTGGAAACCATCGACGGCATCGAAACCCGCTACCCCATGGTCCAGGCCCTGGGCGGCAAGAACGGGTTCTATTTTATCACGCCCCTGGACAAGGGGCGGCTCCAGACGCTGCCCCTGGCCTATGATGTCGGCAAAAGAGCATGGTTCGATATGGCTGGGAGCGGCGTGTGCCATTTTTCGACCGGGGATACAGCCGCTGTCAATTGGAAAGAGTGGCCCTATACATTCAATACCGGCTGCTACGGCTGTCATGTCAGCCAATTCGCCACCAGCTAACCCTTCTATTCCGACAAGGGGCGTCCCTCCATTCCGCCTGGCCGGTATTTTCGGATGCACCTCGTGGGGTATTTCGGGGCATCGACAGCGAGCGCGGCATTGAGTGTCGCTGCGCCGATTCGCTCTCCCTCCGGGATTTTCTCCAGCTTTCGACCAAAGAGTCGGTCCCGGATCATTCCTCGCTCAGCCGGACACGGTCCCGGCTGCCGCTGGCGACCCACCAAGAGGTTTTCACCTGGGTTCTCAAAGTGCTCAGCAAGGAGGGCTTGGTCCTTGGAGGCCGGATCGGCGTGGACGCGTCAACCATGGAGGCCAACGCAGCGCTGAAGACCATCGTGCGCCGG
>ALAO01000460.1 GCA_000307955.1 Solidesulfovibrio magneticus str. Maddingley MBC34
ATGCCTCCGGCGGCCGGGAGGGGCTCAGCCCCTCCCGGACTCTCCCGCACGGGAAAAGGGGGGGCGGTGATGATTCCGGTGGTTGGCAGCGGCTAGCCCGGCAGCCCCATGCCTGGCTCCATGATCCGGCCGGTCCAGGCCGTCTCGTAGCCGCCAAGGGCCTCCACCCGGGCGGCGAATTCCCCGCCGCCGACCGTCTCCAGCACCGCCTTGATCTTGGGGTCGCCGAGATAGGCCGTGGGCACGACCAGATCGTAGCGCTCCCGGGCCAGGGGCACGAAATCGAGCCCCAGCGCCTTGGCCGCCGCATAGACCCCCAGGCCGCAGTCGGCCGCGCCCGTGCCCACGTTGACGGCTACGGCCATGTGGGTGTGCTCCTCGCGGCCATAGCCCGACACCCGTGACGGATCGATGCCGGCCTGGGCCAGATGGTAGTCGAAGAGAATGCGCGTGCCGGCTCCGCGCTGGCGGTTGAGGTAGCGCACCTTGCCGTCGGCCAGATCGGCCACGCCGGCGATGCGAAGCGGATTGCCCGGGGCCACGATGAGTCCCTGCTGGCGCACGGCCAGGTTGATCACCGTCACGGACAGACCCGGCAGGTACTTGGTCAGGAAGGGGAAGTTGTAGTCGCCGGTCGCCGGATCGAACAGATGCGTGCCGGCCACCATGGCCGCGTCGTTTCGCAGGGCAATGAGCCCGCCCATGGACCCCACGTGGCTCGACGCCAGCCGGATGGCCGGGGTGCGGCGCATGAGCAGATCGGCCAGGAGATCCAGCGTGTTGTCGTGGCTGCCCACGCACACGAGCGTTCGGCCAAGCTCCCCCGGGTCACAGAGCAGTTCGGCCGTGACCTCGGCCCCGGCCTCCAGCCCTTCGGCCGCGGCCGGCAGCTGCGTCACGGCTTGGGCCTTGGTCAGGGTGGAAATGCTGCCCGCCCCGCGCGACAGCGGCAGGGCCACATGGCGCTCCCCAACCTTGCCCACGGCCAGACGCACGAAATCCACCATGCCGATGCGTGAGGGCACGCTGCGGGCCAGATGCGCCGTGACGGTCTGCTTGCTGCGCGGTTCGACCCGGGACAGCCAGCAGGCCAGGGGATAGAGCAGCCGCTCGAAACAGACCACGGCGCTGACCGGATAGCCCGGCGCGCCGACGAGCAGCTTGCCGCCCTCGGCCACGCCGAGCAGCGACGGCTTGCCCGGCATGGCCGCCACGCCGTGCACCAAGACCTCGCCGAACCGCTCCATGGTGGCCCGGGCGAAATCCTTGCTGCCGGCCGAGGAGCCGGCCACCGTCACCACGATGTGGGCGTCGGAGGCAAGCCCCGCCCGCACCGCCTCGGCCAAGGCCTCGGGATCGTCGGGAACTGGCGGCACCCGCTCGCAGACAAAACCCCATTCGTCGGCCAGGGCGCACAGCAGCATGGAATTGCTCTCCACCACCTGCCCCGGGCCGGGAGCCGGGCGCGACGTGAAATCCATGACCTCGTCGCCCGTGGGGATCACCCGGATGCGGATGCGCTCATAGACCGGCACGTCGTACGCGCCGCAGGACAACAGCGCCCCCACGTCGTAGGGCGTGATGCGGCGATGGCGCGGCAGGATCATCTCCGTGGCCACGATGTCCTCGCCGATGCGCCGCACATGGGCAAACGGCGCCACCGAAGCTTCGATGCAGGCTGCCTCGCCGTCCATGACCACGTTTTCGATCATCACCACCGCGTCGAATCCGGCCGGCAGCGGATGGCCTGTGTTGACGAAGACAAAGCCCTCGCCCGGCGCAAGCCGTACCGGCGACCCTTCGCGGGCGGCAAAGGTCTCGGCCGCGCGCACGGCAATGCCGTCCATGGCCGCGCTGTGGTAGGTGGGCGAGGAATAGCGGGCAATGACCGGCTCGGCCGTGACCCGTCCGGCCGAACGCTCGGCCCCGACCTGCTCCACGCCGACGAGCCGCTCCCGATCCAGCCGCTCCACAACCCGCGCCAAGGCCTCTTCAATGGGAATCGTGCGCAGATAGATATTGCGTCTCATGATAGTGCTGACCTCCGGTCAGGCGGGGGGAGAAAACCCCTTTTTGAAAAAAGGGGTTTTCTCCCCCCGCGCCCCCCTCTTTCCCCAAAAACTTTCAACGGGGGATGATAAGTTGGATGCCCCGCATGAAAATGATGGAGGGGTCCGGGGGGATCATCCCCCCGGCGGGGCTCGGGG
>ALAO01000461.1 GCA_000307955.1 Solidesulfovibrio magneticus str. Maddingley MBC34
GGTCCGGGAGGGGGTTACCCCCTCCCGGCCGCCGGAGGCACTGCTTTTCCCTTATTCCATGGCCCGGATACGGGCGACGGTTTCGCGGGCGTCGGCGGCGCAGGCGAGCATGCCGTGCATGAAGCTGAAAAAGTGCATGACTTCACTTAAATCATAGGCGGCCGGGGCGCGGTCGCGGCGCATGTCGGCGAGTTTGTCCCGGGCCTTGGCCACGGCAGCGTCCAGGGCGTCCACGTCGGGCAGCGGCGCGTCGCCGCGCAGGTGGGCGGCGAGCTTGGTCAGCACCTCGGCCCCGGCGTGTTCCAGATCGGTCATTTCCTCGGGCAAGTGGCGATGCAGCCCTTTGCCGCGCCATTCGGCGGCCACGTGGTCCATGCCGAGCACGTGTTCGAAGAGCCGTTCGCCGCGAAAGAGCAGCATGGCGCGCAGGGCGCTTTCGCCCCGGTCGCGGCTTTCGGCGTCGGCTTCCAGCCGCAGTTCCCGGCAGCGGGCCAGGGTGCGCAGGATGCGGTCCTTTAAGGCGAACACATGGCGTTCGGGGTAGTCCTCGTGGATGCGGCCTTCCACCACCACGGCGAAAAGCGAGGCCACATCCTCGAAGAGCTTGGCCAGACCGTGGGACAGCGCCCGGCTGGCCCGGGAGGGGAACACGACCACCGAGGTCATAAGCGCCGTGACGATGCCCACGGCGATCTCCAGAAACCGGTCGAAGCCGAGTTCCAGGGCGGGCATGTCGGGGTGGCCGGCCAGGATGACGATGACGGCGGTGATGCCGGCCACGCGCGAACTTTCCCGCAGTTTGGGGATGGCGGCGCACACGGCCAGGGTGGCGAAGACGGAAAGGCCGGCGGCGGCCACGGTCTGGCCGCCGAAGTGTGAGGCAGCTGCACCGAAGGCCGCGCCCACGGCCGTGCCGGCCAGCCTGGTCCAGGCGGCGCGGATGGAGCCGCCGAGATTGGCCTGCATGACGATGACGGCCGTGACCACGGCCCAGTAGCCCTGGGGCAGTTTGAGAAAAGTGACGAGCAGTTGGGTGGCCACCACGGCCACGGCCGTGCGCAGGGCGTGGCGCAGGCCAAATCGTCTGGTGAAGCGGCTGAGCCGGTCGGACATGGCGGAAAAGCTGATCATGGGGACGGGATGCTCCTTGGCGCGAAGACGGGCTTCCTAACGCCGACGCGCCCGAATGGGAAGCCCCCGGGCGGTATCATTTCCGGGGCAACGGTTGTGTCCGCAACCACCGTATGGTATTTCTCGCCCCATTGGCCAAGGGTTTGGATGTCTTCGAACCCGGATGGAGCGAGAGCCGTGCCTGAAGTCGCCGTGCTATTCGTTTTGCCGCGTTGGGGCGAGTCGCCCAAACGGACGCGTTCGTGAGCGGCCCTCGGCTGCTCGTGGCCGGCGGTCCGGACCGGGACGCCGTCGCCCTGGCCGCCGCCCTCGACCGGCCCGGCCGGATCTGCCGCGCGGCCTTGCCTGCGTCCTTGCCTGACCTGCTTTCCGCCATCCCGGCGGATGTGCTCATCATCCCGCTTTTTGACCTGGGCGGCCCCGGGGCGTTGCCGGAACTGCTGACGCGGCTGGACGGCGTCGCGGCCGCGGCCGTGTTTGTGGCCGACGCCGGATTCACGGCTGCGTCAGACGGCTTGCGCCTGCTGCCGGGACTGGCCGCCGCCGGCATCGACACGGTCCTTTCCCTGCTGGACGAACGCGACGAGGCCGCCCTCCACGCCCAGGGAAACCTGGCCTGGAAGCGCACGTTTTTAAGCGGTTTCTCCGGCCTGGTCGTGGTCTGCGACAACCGGCGGCGGGTGGTCTGGGGCAACGCGCCCCTGGTTCATCGGGCTGGGGCCGAGCCGGCCGGCATGTTCTGCCATGCCGCCCTGCACGACCGGGGCGAGCCCTGTCCCTGGTGTCCGGCCGCCAAGGTCCTGGCCGGCGACGTGGTGGCCATGGAGATCCAAAGCCCCCTGGACGGCCGCTATTTTTCCATGACCTGCACGCCTTTGGCCCTGCCCGGCCAGGAAACGCACATGCTGACGCTTCTCATCGACGTCACCGAGCGCAACATGGCCCTGGCCCGGCTCCATTCCCTCAATCGCGACCTGGAGCGGCGGGTGGCCGAGCGCACCGACGTCCTGGCCCACCAGACCGAGGAATTGGCCGAAGCCAACAACCGCCTCGTCGAACTCGATGCCCTCAAATCCGGTTTTTTGGCCACGGTCACCCACGACCTGCGCACGCCCCTGACCTCGGTGCTGGGCTTCGCCAAACTCGTACGCCGTGAGTTTCTCAAGGAATTCATGCCTTTTTCCGACGTCAGCGACAAACTGCGCCGCAAAGGGACGCGGATTGCCGATAACCTGCGCATCATCGAAAACGAAGGCGAACGGCTCACCCGGCTGGTCAATGATTTCCTCGACCTCTCGCGCATCGAATCCGGCCGGCTGCCCTGGAACGACCGGAGGGTGGACCCGGCCGAGGTGCTGCGCTTGGCCGCCGAAGCCGTGGGCGGCGAGTTCGAACAAAACGAACGCCTGGCCCTGGTGGTGGACGTGGCCGACTCCTTGCCGGCCGTGCGCCTGGACCCGGACCGGCTGGTGCAGGTGTTGGTCAACCTGCTCACCAACGCCGCGCGCCACACCCGGGAAGGGGTGGTGACGCTGGGGGCGCGCCAGTTGCCCTCGGGCCGGCTGGAACTGCGGGTGGATGACACCGGCCCCGGCATCGACGAGAAGGACCGGGAGCATATTTTCGACAAATTCTATCAGGCCCGTCGCGACGACACCCGGCCGGAAAAGGTCCGAGGATCAGGCCTGGGCCTGGCCATCTGCAAACACATCGTGGAACGCTACGACGGCTCCATCCGGGCCGAAGGGCGAAAACCCCACGGCACGAGCTTCGTGGTGGAACTGCCGCCGGCCGCCTCGTCGCCCGCAGCCCCGACCTCGCCCTCAACCCGCCCCAGCAGCACCGAGCCGTTGCTGTCATAGCAGGGGGGAGGAAGAGGAAGATGCCTCCGGCGGCCGG
>ALAO01000462.1 GCA_000307955.1 Solidesulfovibrio magneticus str. Maddingley MBC34
GGTTCAAATCCCACCCCCGCAACCAGGAAGTCCAAGGGCTTACAGCAAAAACGCTGTAGGCCCTTTTTCTTTTTCCTACCCTATTCCTACCCAGCAGCGGAGAAGGAAGCCGCCAGCGTGACGCGAATCCCTGGTTCCTAAAGGCCACTTAAGCTTGAGAGACGACATCGCGACGCCAGCAAGAAGGAGGTCCGCAGTGAATGCCCCCGGGTAGGATTGCGTCCTACCCCACTGACTGGCTCTCCCCGACATCTGCCCTGTCCCACCGTTTCCGCCCCGTTTTTTTAAGCGCGGAGCGTTTGGGGAAATGCCCGCCGAAGCCCACCACCGCTCGGCACAAAATCGTGTTCAGCCCGCCCGATCTCACGGC
>ALAO01000463.1 GCA_000307955.1 Solidesulfovibrio magneticus str. Maddingley MBC34
GCCTGAGGCCCCCGGACCCCCCATATGGGGGAGAAGGGGGCTTTATTTGGAAATGGGGTTGGTGAACGGTCAGGAAGCGGATGCGCCAGAAGCAGCGCGGCCCAGGCCGGCGCTCATGACCAGGCCGACCAGGCAGGCCCCGGCTCCGACCAACAAGAAGCCGTCGTAGCCCCAGGCCGCCACGGCCGCGCCGCCCAGGATCGGCCCCAGAAAACTCCCGCCCTGCAGCGACAGCATCATGAGATTGGCGTTGAGCCCCCGAAACGCCGGCTCGGACAGCTCGTACATGTAGGCATTAAGCGACGGCGAACCCACCCCCATGCCGCAGCCCAAAAGCACCGCCGCCAGATAAGCCATGCCCTGGGAATGGGCGGCGAAAAGCAGCAGAAACGTGCCGCCCGTCACCGCATAGCAAAACCGGATGAGCCACAGCTTCGGGGCCACGTCGAACACGCGGTTGGCAAACAGCCGCAGCAGCAACATGCAGCCGGTCTGTATAGAAAAAAAGATACCCGCCCCCGCCAGCCCCCGCGCCACGAACAGACTCTTGGCCAGAAAATAGATCGAGGCGAAGCTCAAGTAATACATGGCGTTGACGGCCAACAACTGGGCCACCGGCCCCTTGGACGCGTTGCGGGCCATGGCCGCCAAGGTCGGCCGCTGGACCTGGGGAGCCCGGCGCTTTTTCACCTGCCGCCCCAAGACCGCCAGCACGATCAACGCCGGAGCCAGGGCCATGGCCACCAGGGCATAGCCATGCGGATAATCCATATGCGACGGGGACAGCCAGTCGAAGATCGGCGGCACCACGGAATACGGCAACAACATGGCGATGGAATACACCCCAAAAGCCTGGCCGCTGCGGCTAGGCGGAATGGCCGCCACGAGCAGCGTCATGGCCCCGGCCGACACCAAGGCCACGCCCAGGCCGTTGGCCAAACGCACGGCAAGTAGTGCCCCGGGCGTGACGGCATACAAATAGGCCGCGCCGCACCCCAGCAGCACGACAACCCCCGCCGCCGCCGCCTTGGCCGCGTTTTGCGTGGTCAAAAACGGGCTGACCGTCAGATAGACGGCCATGGTGGCCAACGACGACGAGCCAATGAGAAACCCGCGCCAGGACTGCGGCACCCCAAGCGCCTCGAAATAAACATACAGGCTGTAAAAGACCGAAATATTGCAATACGCCAGGAAAATGAGCACGCAAAGACTAGCGAATTCAAAGGAATACAGACGCGGTTTGTCAGGGATGGACATACAAAACCAGACCGGAAAAAAGTTGCAAAAAGAAACGAATCCGCCCGATACCCGGCCGGCCGGGGTGGCGTCAAGGGATGAAGAAAGCGAAGAGTGCCTCCGGCGGCCAAAGGGGCTGAGCCCCTTTG
>ALAO01000464.1 GCA_000307955.1 Solidesulfovibrio magneticus str. Maddingley MBC34
CTGGCCGAAAAGACCATGACCGCCACCAAGGAAGTCGGCGCGGCCATCCTGGGCATCCAGGACGGCGCGCGGCGCAACGTCATCGGCTTCGACAAGGCCGCAGAAGGCGTGGAAGCCGCCACCGACCTGGCTCGCCGCTCCGGTGAGGCCCTGACCTCCATCGTCGGCCTTGTCGACGCCGTGGCCGATCAGGTACGCTCCATCGCCACCGCCGCCGAGGAGCAGTCCGCCGCCGCCGAGGAGATCGGCCGCACCGTGGACCGCGTCAACCGTATATCCGGCGAAACCGCCCAGGCCATGGGCGAGTCGTCGGCGGCCGTGGACAATCTTGCCGGACAGGCCAAGGCCTTGCACGGCCTCGTTTGCGATATGCAGCGCGAGGGGGCCGCCAAGGCCTAAAGCGCCTGATCCGGTCTGGAGCGGCATCCATGATGGGACTGCTTTCTTCCCTGGTCGTGGCCGGGGCTACCCTGGTCGGCCTCGCGATCCTTGGCGTGGTGTTTCTCATCGGTGTGCGTCTCATGCGCCCGGCAGGCCGGACCGCGCCGGGCGGCGACGCCGACGAGGTCCGCCTGCTCCAAGAGATCCACCGCAGCCTGGAGCGGCTGGAATCCCGGGTCGACACCCTCGAAACCGTGGTGCTGGACGCCCGGGCCAAGGGGCGCGGCCCATGCGACACCTAAGCGAACTCGACTGGCGGCGGCTTTACCGCTCGCGCACCGGAGCCGTTTTGGGCGTCTGCAAGGGGCTGGCCGCCTTTCTCGACGTGCCCGTGGCCGCCGTTCGTGCCGGCGTCGTCTTGTTGACCCTGTCCGCTGGCGTGTGGCCCGTGGTCGCCGCCTACGTCATCGCCGGTTTCTGCATTAAGCTGGAGCCGGCCCTGCCCCCGGACTCCGAGGCCGAAAGCGACGCCTGCAACGCCTACCAGGCCGACCGCAAAGCCGTCCTGGCCCGGCTGCGCGACCGGGCCGAGCGCCTGGAACGCCGGGTGCGCCGCCTGGAAGACCACGTCACTTCCCGGGAATTCGACTTCGATCGCCGTTTGTCCCGGCCCTAGACAAATACCCTCGCAGCACCTTCAAAAACTCAGTTTTTTTGAGGCGTTGTTTGCGATGCAGGCAGGCTGGCCGCAAGTCTCGCGAGGCGAGGCCAACCATTGGCGGCGCGGGAGACGTTTCGACGGCGCAAAAAAAACGGGCGCGGGGACCCTGTCCCCGCGCCCGAAACGTTTTCTGTCTCCCCGGCCTACCAGCGTCCGGGCATGATCGACTGCCAGGCCTCCGGGATAAGCGGCCGAAAATCCTTGCCCACCTGCCACAGCTTGGTCAGCCGCCCCTCGATGACGATGGAGCGCGGCCGGGGCCGCAGCGACCGGTAATGGCGCGGGATCTGAAAGCGATTGTTTTTTGACAGCACCACGTCCAGCTCGGCGTCCCGGTCGCGCACCACCAGGGCCTCCGGGAAAAAGACCGTGCGCCGCAGCCGCTGGGACATGGCCTCGAACAGCGCGGCATGGATCTGGCTGAAAGGTTCGGCCGTATGCCGGGCCGTGGGCGCGGCCACGTTCTCGTTGGCCACGAACGCCACCGGCCCGTCCGGCAGACCGGCGTAGACGCCCGGATCGCGCGCGTCGGCCGCCGTCACCTGCCCGACGCCCAGGGAACGCAGCAAGGCGTCGGTGCGCTCGCCGATTTCCGAATCCAGCTCGAAGCCGTACAACCGGGTCTCCCCCACCCCGTTGCGCTTGGCCTGAAACCAGGCCGCGGCCAGCAAAATGCCGCTGCCCGTGCCGATGTCCAGGCCCAAGAACGGATCGTGCACCATGTCCGGCGGCAACGGCCGGTTGGCGATGGAGCGGAAAATATGGGCCGTGCGCGGCAAATCCGTCAGCATCCGCAGCGGGTAGGCGCTGTAGTCCCCGGCCAGGGACAACACCTTCTCCGGCGATCCCTCGGACCACAACTCGTAAAACTGCCCCAAAAGCCCGCTGATCTCCTTGAGCCCAATGGGGTGCTCCTGGGAGCCGGGATACAGGCAAGCATGGAAATACTTGAGCAAAAGGCTCAGGATGTCGGCCTCGGCCATAGGCGTGGCCGGGCTCGCCAGCCGCTCGAAATCGTCTCGCAACGCCCCGGGACGGTACACGTCGGCGGCGATGACGGTTTCCCGACGGATCGCAGCCGGCGTCTGCCGGCGTGGGGCGGCGGAAGCGGCGTCGTTTGGTCGCATCATGGGCTCCTTCCTTGGATAAACGGTCCAACCCGGCGGAAAAAATCACCGAGTCGGCGTAACCCATGCAGAATTAATGCCGTCGCGGCCAAAGCAAGTGGTTGAGATCGGCCGGCAAAACAGGTACACGACCGGCCGTGCTGCGCCATACCTTCCTGCATCTGCCCGGCCTTGGGCCGTCCACCGAACGCCGCCTCTGGGCCGCCGGCATCCGCGACTGGGACGCCTTCCTTGACGCCGACGCCCCGCCCCTGGCCTCGGCCAAGGCCCCCATGTGGCGCAACGAACTGCTCGAATCCAAGGAACGCCTGGCCGCCGGCGACGCCGACTGGTTTGCCCAGCGCCTGCCGCCCGCCGAAGCCTGGCGGCTGTTCTTCGACTTCAAGGACAGCCTGGCCTGCGTCGACATCGAAACCGACGGCACGCCCCAAAACGAAGTCACCGCCGTGGCCCTCTACGACGGCGTAAACGCCGCCCGCACCTACGCCCACGGCCAAAATCTCCACGACTTCACCGGCGACATCCTGGCCAGCAAGGTCCTGGTCACCTACAACGGCCGCTGCTTCGACGCCCCGGTGCTCACCTCGCACCTCGGCGCGAAACTCCCCAAGGCCCACATCGACCTGCGAAACGTCCTGTGCGGCATCGGCATCAAAGGCGGGCTCAAAAAAAGCGAGGAACACTTCGGCATCGACCGAGGCGACCTGGCCGGAGCGGATGGCTACATGGCCGTGCTGCTGTGGCGCGAATACTCGCGCCGGGGCGACCCCGCCGTCCTGGAAACCCTGCTCGCCTACAACGCCGCCGACGTCCTGGCCCTGCCCGTGCTCCTGGCCCACGCCATCAACAAGCTCCTGGAAGACACGCCCTTCGCCGACGCCTACAGCCAGGACATCCCCGCTCCAGGCCATAATCCGCACACGCCCGATCCCACCGTCCTGCGCCGTGTCTGGCACGAACGCCACCACCGCCGCTTCTAGCCAGATCGCTGCCCCGGCAGGGCGCCGCCCTGCACCCGCACGGGCGCTGCCCGTGACCCGTCAGGGCGCTGCCCTGGATCCGCCAGGGCGCTGCCCTGGACCCGGCAGGGCTCCGCCCTGCACCCGCCGGGGGGATAATCCCCCCGGACCCCCT
>ALAO01000465.1 GCA_000307955.1 Solidesulfovibrio magneticus str. Maddingley MBC34
AGAAGAGGCCTCCGGCGGCTGGGGGCCTGAGGCCCCCAGAGCCCCCGCATGGAAAAAGGTAAAGGGGTTCGGCGGGGATTGTTTCTGTGTTGGCCGGGAAGCCCAATAGGCCATTTTGAGGGCGCGTGGCGGGAACAACCGGTGTTCCAGCGGCCAAAGGGGCTGAGTCCCTTTGGGGAAACCCCACCTGAGCGGCAAGGGTTAGCGCCGGCTACTGAAGGCTTGGCGGGCCGCCGCCAGATCAAACAGCGCGTGCCCTACGCTCTTGAAAACGATTGGCCCGGCCGGGCGCGACGGCGCGCCGTCCAACACGTCCTCCAGGGGCGTCACCCGCCTCCAATCCACGCCGGCCCGCAGATAATCCCCGGCCTCGACCTTGGCCGCAGCCATATCATCGACAAAAAGCGACGCCCGCTCCACCAGCGAGGCCGGCAGCTCGGCGGCTTGAGGCGTAAACGACCCCACCGCCGCGACAAACACGTCATCACGCACGTTGTCCGCAAGGACCGGCTCGGGGCTCGTCGTGGCCGTGACGACAAGCCCGGCCCGGGCCGTCAGCCTGTCACGCTCGGCCGGATCGGCCGTGACGGTCACCGTCACACCCAAAGCCGCCAGTTCCTTGGCCGCCGCGTCGAGTCGAGCCACGTCGCGGCCGCACAGCACGATCTCCCGCACGCCAAGGCCCTGCCAAAAGGCCGCCGCATGGCCCCGCGCCTGCACCCCGCTGCCGATAATGACCAGCGGCCCGCCCGGTTCCCTGGCCAGCCGGCGCGCGGCCAGCAAGCTCACCGCCGCCGTGCGCCGGGCCGTGACCGTGGGGCCGTCCAGGCTTCCCAGGCGCTCGCCCGTGCCCGCCTCCAGCACCGTCACCTCGCCCTGGATCACCGGCCGCTCCCGATTGCCGGGATGCACGGTGATGGTCTTGACCACGGCGATGGCCCCATCCGCCGCCGGCATGCACAAGAGCACCCCGCCGGGCACGGGCACGGCCAGACGCTCGGGCGCGAAAGCCTCGCCGGCCTTCCGGGCCCGCAACACGTCGGCCACGGCGTCCGAGAGGGCAAGATAGTCGAAAAGGCTGGCGACGAGGGGTGTGACGGTGGTTGTGGGCATGGGGAGGAGCCTCCGGCGGCCGGGGGGATGATCCCCCCGGACCCCTG
>ALAO01000466.1 GCA_000307955.1 Solidesulfovibrio magneticus str. Maddingley MBC34
ATCGAGGTCATGGCCTGCCCCGGCGGCTGCATCGGCGGCGGCGGACAGCCCTACCACCACGGCGACATCGAGCTGCTCAAGCTGCGCACCAAGGTGCTGTACGCCGAAGACGCCGGCAAGCCGCTGCGCAAGTCGCACCAGAACCCGTACATCATCGAGCTGTACGAAAAGTTCCTGGGCAAGCCGCTGTCCGAGAAGTCGCACCACCTGCTGCACACCCACTACTTCAAGCGCCAGCGTTTATAATACAAAAGACTGGAGAGGCGCTGCCTCTCCAGACCTCTCCGCCGGGGGGGATGATCCCCCCCGGACCCCCTCGAAAGGGGGGTGATTGTTCCTTGATGATTGCCGCTGCCCTGGTTGGCCCGCGATGGTAAACACCTCCAGCCGTCGCGGGCTGCCGGGGACTTCGGAAAATTTCGCTTCCTGGCGGGAGCCGGGCGGAATCTGCCAATTCCGCGCTCCAGCCGGTCCGCGGCGGCGTGTCCGCCGCGGACCGCCAGGGAGTCCGGCGAGGCGGCAAGCCTCGCCAGCCGTTCTTTGACGCTAGCCAACGCCTGCAAGAGGTCGGCAAGACCGAACCAAGCTTCCCGCACCTCGCCGTCCCGCTCGTGGCTCTCCCGCCCGCCACAGACGGTCAGGGGGTCCGGGGGGATTATCCCCCCGGCGGGTCACGGGCAGCGCCC
>ALAO01000467.1 GCA_000307955.1 Solidesulfovibrio magneticus str. Maddingley MBC34
CGCCTAAGTTGGTGTCCAAGAAAACCCTATCCCGATCCAAACCCCAGGACGGGGAGAATATGCGGGTTTAAACGGGTATGGCTATAATGAATGGCATTTGCAAGGTCTACGCCGACCGCAGCCAGACGACCCGATCGCGCTATATGTCCTACTGGATCGGGCGGAATGGAGGGACGCCCCTTGTCGGAATAGAAGGGCTTGCACAACTTCTCGGCGAAACCATCGAAGCCGGCTTTCCGGAGAATTTGCTGGAGACGATCGTAAAAAGCGTGCCCACGAGACCGAGGAATCTCATCCCAGGCCAGATACATCGTCCCTTG
>ALAO01000468.1 GCA_000307955.1 Solidesulfovibrio magneticus str. Maddingley MBC34
CTGAAATTTCAACGACCCATGCGGCGCAGCCGCCAGCGCTCCCGCGCCCAAGGGGTCTTGGCGCGTTCGCGCCCTTCGACGAAATATCCTTCCTCCGTTCGTCCCGAGCGGGGTTTCCAAAGGGGCTCAGCCCCTTTGGCCGCCGGAGGGCACTCTTCCTGCCCTTCCCTTCTTCTCCCTCAATCTTCCCTGCCCCTCTCCTCCTGCCCTACTGCGCGAACTCCTGCAGCAGCACGGCGATTTCCTCGCGGATGACGGCGGCGGCCGCCTTGGGCACGGCGGTTTCGAGTTCGGCGAGCAGGCTTGCGCGCAGGGCCTTGAGGGCGGCGTCGAGGTCGCCGGGAGTGACCCGGCCGCCAAGGCCGTCCAGGGCGTCGCGGGCGTTTTTCGCGGCCGCGTCCACGGCGGCGGCGAGGTTGTCCAGGGCGCTGGCCGGGGCGACGTCGGCGATGAGGGTTTGGCGCAGGGTGGCGGCCAGGGCGTCGGGATCGATACGTTCGTTTTCGAGATTATCCAGGCGCGGTTCCAGGGCCTGGGCCAGGGAGGCGGTTTCCTGCCGGGCGGCGGCGGCGGCGGTTTCGGCCGTGGCCTCGAAGCGGTCGTCGAGGCCTTGGATTTCCGCGACGGCGGCTTGCCTGGCGGACTCGGCCACCTCGCCCAGGCG
>ALAO01000469.1 GCA_000307955.1 Solidesulfovibrio magneticus str. Maddingley MBC34
TGGTGGTGGACTTGCCGATGCCGCCCTTGCCGTAAATGGCAATCTTGCGCATGGATATGGCCTCCCTGGCGGGGTGTTGTCGTTAGCCGTGTTCATGGCGGCCGGAGCCGGTGGAGCGATGCCGGCCCCAACCGCCGCCCTTCTGCGTGATGCGATTTGGCTAACGCAACAGGCGTACCAGATCATACTTTCCTTTATAACCTCGAAACTTGCAGCCAAAATTCCAAAAACAACGCAACAAACAGAACACAATTTTGTCAATATTGTCCGTGGAATCCTGCAAATATGAACGAACACGCTTGCCTACGGCTTGCGTGTTTGCATTCATCACGACAACACGACCCAAAACAGAAGCGGCGCTGCATCGCTGCAACGCCGCTTCTGCGTGTACGCGGAACGCCTAACCATAACCATCCAAGGAGGGGTGGGGAGGCGGCCTTTCGAGTGGAGGACTTCCCGTCCGGCCGCATCCCCGGGCACCGGGGTCGATTGGCTTATTACAAGGAGCGTGCCAAACCTCGTTGCGTCCGCCAATCGGCCCATGAGGCCGATTGGCCCTTGTAAACGGCCTGACAAAACAACGACGCGCCCCACAAAGGTGTAGGGCGCGCGACAATTTTGTAGGCTTATTGCGACGGTTGGGTGCGACGGCGACGCATCCACGCCGGCCGCAACTCAACCGGCCTGGGAATCGGCAACAAAATTAGATGCCTGCGACTCCCCTTGGACGCAGCTCGGTACACCCCTTCTCCAAGGGCAGGGGTCCAGGGAGATCATCCCCCCGGGGGGCCAGGGCAAAGCCCTGACTGGGGGAGCAACGGCGGTTCCCGTCTAGGGCAATGACGGCCTTTTGGACGACCCCAGCCGACAGAAGGCCAAGCCCCCCTTTAAACCTCTCTCCAGATGGGGGGGCTGGGGGCCTCAGGCC
>ALAO01000470.1 GCA_000307955.1 Solidesulfovibrio magneticus str. Maddingley MBC34
TGGCCGAGACGGCCACGGCCATGGAAGAAATGAACGCCACGGTGCTGGAAGTGGCCCAGAACGCCTCCCAGGCCGCCGGCACCACCGACGGGGCCCGGTCCCAGGCCGACCGGGGCGCGGGAATCGTCAGCGAGGCCATGGCCCGCATCGAGGCCGTGCGCCAGCAGGCGCTGACGCTCAAGGCCGACATGGGCAGCCTTGGCGAACAAGCGTCCTCCATCGGGCATATCATCAGCGTCATCAACGATATCGCCGACCAGACCAATCTGCTGGCGCTCAATGCCGCCATCGAGGCGGCCCGGGCCG
>ALAO01000471.1 GCA_000307955.1 Solidesulfovibrio magneticus str. Maddingley MBC34
GCGGGCAGAGCCCGCTCTTCCTCTCCCTCTTCCCCGCCCCATCTCCCACTCCACCCCTCACCATCACCCTCACCCACTCACCTGCTCCTCCCCCCCACTCCCTCGCCCCACCCTCCGCTCACAGGCTGACGCCGTCGGGATCGTGACGCGCGTAGGCGGCGCGGGCGCGGTCGAAGGAGGTGGTGGCGTAGCAGTAGGCGCAGCCGAACAGGCAGCGGTCGTAGGCGCCGATGTCGCGGCTTTTGGCGCAGCCGCAGCCCGGGCGTTGGTTCGGGTCGCGGGCGACGTTCAGGGCGCGGCCGGTACGGGCGGCGATCCAGTCGCCGTCTATGCAGCGCGAGGCGGCGATGCCGGCGGCGGCGTAGTCGGCCGGCTGGCAACAGGTCATAAGCGTCATGGCGTGAGCGGCGGCCATGTCGCGCAGGTCAAGCAGCAGGCGCAGGAGTTCGGCGTCGGGAACGTCGACGGGGGTTAGTCCTTGCGCGGCGGCAGCGGCCAGGCGTTTGGCGATTTTGCGGTAGGGTTCGACGAAGCTGACGATGACGCGGTCGGTGTGGCCGGCCAAGGCGGCGGCCAGCCGGGCAAAGGTGCGGCGATGCCAGTCGGGCGGCGTGGCGGTGGTCAGGGCGATGGGGTCGTAGCGCCAGGCCACGCGGCCGGGCAAGGCTGCGGCGAGATCGCGGAAGGCCGGCACGGCAACGCCCAGGCCAGGGCATTTGGGGTCCAGGGCGCGGGGATTGTCCAGGAGCGTGACGAGGAAGAAGACTTCGTGGCCCAGGCTGGCCAGGGTCGACAGTTGGGGCAGCATAGGGCGCGGGTCGCGGGTCCAGAAGACGATGGCGGCGACGTCTTCAGGAAGAAGCGACACGCGGCTGACCTGGGCGGCGTTGAAGGGGTTTGCCACCTCACAAAAGCCGGCCCTGATCCGGTTCATGAACCAGCGGCTGTAGAAGGCCGGGATGTCCGTGCGCCGGCTGGCGCTTATGAGCACGCGCAGGCTCCGGCCTGGGCGAGCAGTTCGCTGAAGACGGCATCGGGCAGCAAGCTGCCGCCGGTGGCCCAGAGGATATGGGTTGCCGGGCGGCCGGCCAGAGCCGGCAGGCCGGCCCGGCGCACGGCCAGGGGGCCGGCCAGGGCGGCGGCGGCCGAGGGTTCCAGGCGCAGGCCGTCGGCGGCGTGGGCTTCGCCGACCAGACGCAGCATCCTGGCGTCGGTGACGGTGAGCGCGCCGTCGAGAAGGGGTTCCAAGCAGGCGCAGGCCAGTGCCGAAGGGCGCGTCACGGCCAGGCCGTCGGCCACGGTCGGCCCGGCCAAGCCCCATTCCCGGGCGTCGATCCCGGCATGGCGGCCGCTGGCCAACCCCAGAAGCACGGCCGGAGCCTTTGTCGGCTCGACGGTAAAGCACAGGGCGGCGTCGCCAAGGGCCAACCGCGCGCCCAGGGCAATGCCGCCCGGCGCGCCGCCCACGCCGCAGGGCAGGTGCAGGCACAGCGGCGTTTCAGGCGAGACGGTCATCCCTGCCGCAGCGAGCTTGGCCGGCAGCCGCAAGCCGGCCACGGCGTAGCCGGTGAAGAGATCGACGGAATTTTCGTCGTCGATGAAATGCAGATGCCCGTCGCCGGCCGCCTCGGCCCGGGCCACGGCGCAGGCGGCGGCGTAGTCCCCGGCGTGTTCGACGACCACGGCCCCGGCGGCGCGCAGGCGGTCTTTTTTCCAGGCCTTGGCCTCGGCCGACATGTGCACGACGACGGCAAACCCCAGCCCCCGGCCGAAAACGCCGATGGACAGACCCAGATTGCCGGTGGAGCCGACGGAAAGCGTATGCCCGGCGAAAAAGGCCCGGGCTTCGAGCTCGGCCAACCGGCAGCGGTCGTCGCCGGAGCCGGCCAACAGCCCTGCGGCCAGGGCCAAGTGTTCGGCCACGCACAAGACGGCATGGAGGCCGCCGCGCGCCTTGACCGAGCCGACCACGGGCAGGGCATGGTCGGCGGCCAGATAGACCCGGTCGGTTTCGGGCAGACCGGCCTCATGGAGCCGGCGGGCCAAGCCAGGCACGGCCAGGAGCGGCGATTCGACCACGCCCCTGGCCGGGGCGAGCTCGGGAAAAAGCCGCGCCAAAAGCGGCGCGAACCGGTCGAACCGGACCCGGGCCGCTTCGATGTCGGCCAGGGTCACGGGCAGGGCGTCCCGGACCTCGGCCATGAGCCTGCGGCCGGGATTGACGAAACAAACGGGCTCCCCGGCGCGCAGGCCGGCGACAAGTGCGGCGTCCATGGCGGCAGGCTAGCGCAAAGCCGGCCGTCAGACCAGCGCGGAAGGGTGGAACGAAATCGAGAGGAGGAGAAAAGAGGCCTCCGGCGGCTGGGGGCCTGAGGCCC
>ALAO01000472.1 GCA_000307955.1 Solidesulfovibrio magneticus str. Maddingley MBC34
GCACCCAGGATTCGACCTTCTGGTACATGCCGCGAAACCAGGTTCCGGTATCCACGGACAGATCGCCGACCAGCTTGAAGACGGGCAAGGGCATGAGGGTGATGTCCTCGGGCATGTCCTTGGTCTTGGTGTGGCAGGCGAGTCCCGGCCGACCGTTAATGACCATGGCGCAGGCCCCGCAGATGCCGGCCCGGCAGCAGAAGTCGAACATCAGGGTCGGGTCGATCTCCTCGCGGATCTTGTTGAGTGCAATAAAAAGCGTCATGCGCTCGGTTTCGGGCAGGGTGAACGTGTCCATATGCGGCGAGGAGGCCGGATCGGACGGGTTGTACCGGAATATATTGAACGTCAGCGTTCTTGCCATTGTTTGCTCCTTTTCGCTTGCAAGCGCCGTCGCAGTCGCGCCGCCGCATCATCCCCCATATCGGGGGTCCGGGGGCCTGAGGCCCCCGGCCGCCGGAGGCATCTTC
>ALAO01000473.1 GCA_000307955.1 Solidesulfovibrio magneticus str. Maddingley MBC34
TGCCGGGGCATATCCTTTTCCCTTTTTGGTAATCACATGATTCCAGAAACCCGGCATGACTCATTCGGGATTGCCTTTTTGCCTTTACAATGCGGCGCTTCGCCGCTGGCTCCCGGATGCCTCCATAAATTTCCGGCCCTGGTTTTTTGGTTTTCAATGCGGCGCTTCGCCGCTGGCGCACTTTGGGGCTGGAATCGCTCCGGGGCGGCGCGGGCCGCGCAAGCGGCCACGCGTTGCCCCGGACGATTCCGGCCCCAACGACGGGCATCCGCCGCCGACTGTCCCCGACCGAGGCTGCACCCGCTGTCTCCCGGTCTCGGTCCCGGTCTCGCCTTGCCTGGCCGACCGACCGCGCTGCCGCCCGCCGACCCATGACGGGGGTCCGGGGGCCTGAGGCCCCCGGCGGGGCTTGGGG
>ALAO01000474.1 GCA_000307955.1 Solidesulfovibrio magneticus str. Maddingley MBC34
CGCAGGTATTGCATGAAGGCGACAAGCCGGGCGTCGGCCCCGCAGGCGTCGGCCATGACCACCATGGCGGCGGCCCCGCCCGGGGACGCGCCCCAGATGGCCGTGGTGCCGGGCATGACGCGCAGGCGGCACAGGACCAACCCCATGGCGGCGCTGGCCACGATGCCGGCCAGGATGACCAGGGAAAACAGATGCCAGTGGGCTAAAAATTCGGGCAGCACGGCCGGGGAGGCGGCCCGGGCGATGAGGCAGCCGACGACGGCCTGGGCCAGGACGAAGGGTGTGTCGGGCAGGCGGATGGACGCGCCGCCAAGGGCCACGGCGATGCCGGCGACCATGGGGCCGAGCAGCAGCGCGGCCGGCAGCTCCAAGGCAGAAAAGCCGGCGGCCAGCAAAATGGTCAAGGCCAGCAGCCCAAGCCACTGGCCCTTTTTTCGCATCACGTATTATCCCGGCGTGGTTCCAAGGCCTGTCCTCCCGCCAGTGCCCCCCTTTTCCCCATATGGGGGGTCCGGGGGCCTCAGGCCCC
>ALAO01000475.1 GCA_000307955.1 Solidesulfovibrio magneticus str. Maddingley MBC34
CACTACCACTGTATAACTGACTAATTGTTACTGTAGTAGGCCCCCCGAGCCCCTTCTTCCCCAAAAACTTTTCAATGGGGGATGCCCAAGGCTCACCTATCAGGCTCCGGGCAACCCTATCCTGTCAGCAAAAATTCTATCCTTACGGCCCCGCTTTGGGGGCCGTGGCGTGGTAGGGGCCGGAATCGGGTCCGGCGAGCCTGCCGCGCCAGCGGCGGCATCGCCGGGCGCGATTCCGGCCCCTTCTTAGGCGTCCGCCCGCAGCTCCCGGCCCCCTTGCCGGACTACCCGCCCGCCGCAGACAATCAGGGGGTCCGGGGGGATTATCCCCCCGGCGGGG
>ALAO01000476.1 GCA_000307955.1 Solidesulfovibrio magneticus str. Maddingley MBC34
GGCCTGAGGCCCCCGGACCCCCCAAATGGGTAAAGGTGGGCGGCGTTTTCGCGTCATTGGACGCAAGACGTTGCACGACAATGGTTCTGCAAACGACATCCAAGCGGTGAAGCTTGGGACCCCATAGGAAAAAAGATGAAAGACAGTCAGGGTATCTATTACTATCCCAATCCCGCCGACAAGCGGGTGCGCATGTACGTGCGCGAAAGCTTCGGCCAGGTGGAATTCCGCCTGTGGAACCGCGAACACCCCGAGATATGGGAGCGTCACGACTGGATTCCCTACGCCGACATCGAGGCGGCGGCGGCGGAATACAAAAAGCGCGGCGCCGGGGCCGATCCCCTGGTCATGTACGACGTGAACGTGGCCAAGCGGTTGCTGGCCGACGAGGGCTGATCCCATGGCCGCCGGACCGGACTATCGCGTCTACGGCGAGATACGCGGCGTCGCCCCGGAAGCCTGGGAACGCCTGTCCGGGCAGTGCCCGCTGGAGACGGCCGACTACGCCGACGGGACGCTCACCCTGGAGCACGAAGGCCGCTGGGCCGACGTCGAGGGCTTCCTGGAGGCCCTGGCCGAGACCTTCGGCCCCGAGGCCTCGGGCCACTGCGACGCCATCGACAATGACGCCTGGACCATCACCCGCTACGTGGTGGTTAAGGGCCGGATGACCAGTCAAACGTTTGGCATCAATGACGTTCTGGAAAACACCGTCAAGGAAGGCAACCTCTAGCGGTGCGGTGGTCGGAAAAGGCGAGCGCGTCTTTCCAGGGAATCCGTTGCGTGGACTTGCTGCTGGCGTACCGCCCGAGCCGCTTCCCGAAGATCCCGCGCGAGGCCCGGACCGGGCGTTCTCACGGGAGAGCGGGTGGTTCACAAAAGCCTCGTAATTTTAGACCATTAGTGTCCTCTTGCCGAGGCCTGTCCTGTGGGAGTCGCTGCGGGGCGCGGGGGAAAACGCCGCGCTGGGACAGAAAACCGTTGACGCCCGTCCCCGCCCCGCGTAGACAGCCCCTCCCGCTGCGGGAAACCGCGC
>ALAO01000477.1 GCA_000307955.1 Solidesulfovibrio magneticus str. Maddingley MBC34
TTCCTGTGCCCGGCCCCCGCCCGGGCCGACGACGCCCCGGCGCAGCAAACGCCGGCCACTACGGCTCCCGCTAATGCGCCGGCCAATACGCCGACAGACACGCCGGCCGCCCCGACCGCACCGGCTTCGGCCGACGCGCCGGCCGCAGCGCCCCAAACCGATGCTCCGGCCAATGCCGCCGCCCCGGCCGACGCCGCCGCGCCCGCCGCCGACGCCGGCCCGCCCAAGGCCGGCGAACTCACCGAAGCTAAGGGCCAGATCCGGGCCAAGCGCGGGGCCGACCCCGAACGCGCCCTGGTCCAGGGCAACCCCGTCTACGCCGAGGACGACCTGGCCACCGGCCCCGAGGACAAGGGCCGCGTCACCTTCGCCGACGGCTCAAGCCTGGACATCGGCCCGGACAGCCGGGTGCTCCTGGCCGACTTCGTCTACGATCCGGCCAATATCGACGCCTCCAAACAAGCCATCCGCATGGCCAAGGGCATGTTCCGCTACGTCTCGGGCAAGGTCGTGCAAAACGATCCCGCCCGCCTGCGCCTGGAATCGCCGCTGGCCGTCATCGGCATCCGGGGCACCACCCTGGACCACAAGATCGTGACTGAAGTAAAAACCGTCAAAGGCGTGCAAACCGAGACGGTCAAGGAAGAACTCCACGCCCTGCGCGCCACCAAGCAAAGCCAGGTGGTGGTGGACCAGCACGGGCTGAAATCCGTGCTGACCAAACCCGACCAGGCCGTGTTCCTGCGGCCCAAGCTCCCCGGCTCGGTACGGGCCCTCACCGACCAGGAAAAAGCGGAATTCGCCACCATCCCGCCCACCCCCGCGCC
>ALAO01000478.1 GCA_000307955.1 Solidesulfovibrio magneticus str. Maddingley MBC34
CTGAGGCCCCCAGACCCCCCACCTGGAGAAAGGTTTAGAGGGGGTTCGGCGAGGGTTACGCTTTGTCGGCCGGAAAGCCGAAAGATCAGTGATGGCGCTTGAGGGGAAACACCGTTGCTCCGGTGGTTAGGTGAGGCGTTGCCTCTGCCTTGTCTTCACCGCCGGGGGCCTAAGCCCCCCGGACCCCCGTAATGGGAAAAGTATTTTTGGGCTGCGGCGCGTAAAAATTGCCTGCGCCATAGAAAAAAGACCACGTCGCCGTTTCCGGCGTCCGCCAGAATACCAATCCATGCCGCCCCCCTATACCCCTTTCTTCATTCGGGGGGTCTGGGGGCCTCAGGCCCCCAGCCGCCGGAGGC
>ALAO01000479.1 GCA_000307955.1 Solidesulfovibrio magneticus str. Maddingley MBC34
CCGGGGGCCTCAGGCCCCCGGCCGCCGGAGGCTCTCCCCTTACCCCGCCGCATCGGCCGTCAGACCTAAGGCCAGCACAGCCAGGGCGGCGGTTTCCCAGCGCAGCACGCGCGGGCCGAGGGTGGTTGGAACGAAGCCGGCGGCGACGAGGGTTGCCGCCTCGGCGTCGGTGAAGCCGCCTTCCGGGCCGACGACGCACAGGGTGTCGCCGTTGACCGCCAGATCGGCCGGCGTGAGGGACTGGGACACGGTGGGGTCTTCCCAAAGGAGGAAGCGACGGGCGAAGGCCGCACCGGTTTGGGCCAGTCCGGGCGCGCCGCCCGGCACGCAGGCGAGCGTCGGCAGCCGGGCCGCGCCGCACTGTTTGGCGGCGGCGATCAGCCCGGCCGTCCAGGCTTCCTTGGGCTGGCCGGGCATTTTGCCCTGGGTGCGTTCGGCCTGCCAGAAGAGGATGCCGGCCGCGCCGAGTTCCACGGCTTTTTCCAAAAAGAAGTCACGCCGGGCCGAGCGCGAGAAGCCGGCAGCGATATGGAGCCGCCGGCCGGGCAGGGGCGTTTCTTCGAGACTCTCGGGGACGAGCTCCACCTGGTCGCGTCCGACGGTTTCGATGCGAAAAAGCCCGTGGCGGCCCGTGCCGTCAAAGGCGCGTACGAGTTCGCCAGGGCGTTTTCGCAGCACCTTGGCGCAGTGGCCTGCCTCGCCGCCGGTGAGGGCGTAGGGCGCGGCGAACTGCTCGGGCGGGATGAAAAAAGCGTCGGGTCGACCCACGAATAAATCCTTGGCTGGCGTTGCCGCAACGTCCGGTGACGAAAGCGGCCGGGAAGCAACACCCCCCGGCCGCGCGATCAAACTCCCGATCCTGCCTCAGGCTTCCATGGCAGGGGCGGCCGGGGGG
>ALAO01000480.1 GCA_000307955.1 Solidesulfovibrio magneticus str. Maddingley MBC34
GGCCCCCAGACCCCCCAACAGGGAGAAAAAGGGGAAAGGGGTTTTCAGCGGGGAGCGGTCCTCTGTCGGCCGCAACGCCTAGCGCTCGTTCACCGTGATTGACGGAAACCACCGTTGCTCCGGCCCCCGCCTGTTGCGCAAACGACCGGCCGGCCCCGCCCCTTTGGGCGCGGCCGGCCTTTTTCACGGCTTGCCTCTGCAATCGATTTTATCTATCGATTCTCCCAGGAGACATCAGCCATGCAAATACTTATCGTGCTCTCCAGCCCCGATCCCGAGATCAAATGGAACGCCGTGCGCTTCGGGAATTTCCTGCTCAACGAAAGCGAGGACGTCACCATATTCTTGAATGGCCCGGCCGTGGACCTGACCGCCGGCGACAGCGCGACCTTCCCCATCGCCGAGCAAGCCAAACTTTTCGGCCTCAGCGAAGGCGTGCTCGCCGCCTGAGGCAAGTGCCTGGGCCTCCACGGCGTGGAGGCGAAAGCGCCGGTCACCCTGTCCAACATGCCTTTCCTCTACGCGGCCATGAAGGCCGCCGACCGCATCCTCAATTTCTAGTGCCACGTCCACGAAATGCGCCGCTGGCATTTCACGGGCAACAGGCTGAAACCATTATTATTTAGGAGCGATACACGCAGCTCCCGGCGGGCCGGCCCCTTCCCCTGGGCCGCCCGCCGCGTTATATGGCAAGGATGATGCGCTCAACCACGCCCCCCGCCCGCCTGTCGGCCCTGGCCCTGTGTCTTGCCGCCCTGCTTTGTCTGGCCGCCTGCGCCGGCGTGGAGGACGTGCCGCCGCCCGCGCCGGCCAAGCCCGGACCGGCCCAGGTCTCGCCGGGAACCGGGCTGGCCGGCGCGCCGCCCCAGATGCGCGCCCCGGTCGCGCCGGCCCCGACCACGCCCTGGAACACCCGCATCAGCCCGGCCAGCCAGCAGATCCAAAGCTTCGCCGCTCTGGCCCCGGCCGTGGACCGCTCCATCGCCTTCGTCGCCCGCAAACCGGCCGGAGCCGTGGCCATCGACCAGCCCGGCGTGCGCCTGACCTGGGGCCAGCTCCACCAGGGACTGACCACCTTCCGCCGCATCCTGCCCGAACTGGACCGCGATCCGTCGGTGCTGTCCAAATACTTCTCCTGGGTTCCGCTCTCCACGGACACCCTGCTCACCGGCTACTACGAACCTACCATCGAGGTTTCGCGCACCAAGCACGGCCCCTACGTCTGGGGCATCTACCGCAACCCCGGCGCAGCCGGCAAACACCACAGCCGCGAAGCCATCGACTACGCCGGCGCGCTCTCCGGCAAAGGCCTGGAACTGGGCTTCGCCAAGGACCCCATCGCCGTCTTTTTCCTGCACGTCCAAGGCTCAGGCAAGCTGCGCTACATCGAGGACGGCTCCACGGTCTACGCGCTCTTCGACGGCAAGAACGCCCACCGCTACGTGGGCGTGGGGCGCGTCATGGTGGAACGGGGCTGCTTCCCCGAGGAAGAGATGAGCATGCAGCGCATCCGCCGCTACCTGGAAGAAAACCCGACCCAGGTGCGCGACTACCTGACCAAGAATCCCAGCTACATCTTTTTCAAGGCCTCCCAGACCTCGCCCGTCGGGGCCATGGGCGTGCCCGTCACCCCCCACGCCAGCGTGGCCGTGGACCCGGGCTTCATGCCCTACGGTTCGCTGCTGGCCGTGGACGGCGACCTGCCCGGCTATCCGCCCGGCACAGGCCCCGGCGTCGAACGCTTCACCGGCTTCGTCATGGCCCAGGACACCGGCTGCATGCGGGGCAACCACTTCGACCTCTACCTTGGCCCGGGCGAAAAAGCCGCCCATCAGGCCGGGCTCATGAAAGGCACGGCCAAGGCTTACGTGTTGGTGCCGAAGTAGGGAAAAAGGAAGAGGCCTCCGGCGGCCGGGGG
>ALAO01000481.1 GCA_000307955.1 Solidesulfovibrio magneticus str. Maddingley MBC34
AGGGGGCGGGACATGTTTTGGAGCGACACAAGGCGAAGCCATGACGCAGGTGCTCATCGCCGACGACAACGCGATCTTCCGGGAAGTGCTCAAACGGCACGTGGCTTCGCTGTTCGGCTATGACGTCATCGAGGCCGCCACGGGCCTTGAAGCCTGCGCCCTGGCCGAAACCCGCCATCCCGACCTGATCCTGCTCGATCTGGTCATGCCGGGCCTCGACGGCATCGAGGTCATCCGACGCATCCGGGCCAATCCGCGCCTGGCCGACGTGCCCATCATCTTCCTGTCCGCCGAGACCGACCGGCGCGTCTGGGCCGAGGCGCTCTCGGCCGGGGCCAACGACTTCATGCCCAAGCCCTACCACCGCTCGGAACTGGCCGCCCGCATCAACCTCCACCTCAAGCTCGCCAACCTCGGCCAGGAACTGCGCCGTCAAAACGACCTGCTCACCCGGGAACGCTACCTGGCCGGCTGCGTCCAGCGCCAGCTGTTGCCCCGGGACCTGGATTTTTCGGGCCTGGAGTCGGCGGCGGTCTATCAGGCCCAGGAGCAGGTGGGCGGCGATTTCTACGACGCCTGGGACGACGGCGCGGCCGTGTACGTGCTCATGGCCGACATCTCCGGCCACGGGGCCTCGGCGGCCATGCTCATGGCCGCCTGCAAGGGCTATCTGGTGTCCCTGCGCCAGGCCGGGCTGGGGCCGGTGGAACTAGTGGCTTCGCTCAACGCCATGCTGTGCGACCTGCTGCTGGGCGGCGATCTCGACAACATGTTCATGACCATGGCCCTTTGCCGCATCGACCGGGCCGCGCCGCTTTTGACCGTGGTCTCGGCCGGCCATGTGCCGGTCTACGTCCTTGGGCGGTCGGGGTTGACCGAACTGCCGTCCCTGGGGCCGGCCCTGGGCATCCTGCCGGACTGCGCCTGGACGCCCCAGACCACGACGTTCGGGCCTGGGGACACGCTGTTTCTCTACACGGACGGCTTAACCGAGCTGCGTTCGCCGGAAGGGGAATTTTTCGGGGAAGAGCGGGTGTTGGGGAAGCTGCGGCCGGGCACGGCGCCGCGCGACCTCATCGGCGAGATCATCGAAACGGCCCTGCCCTTTTGCAAGGGCATCCTCCACGACGACCTGGCCATGGTGGCCGTGCGCCGCCTGGGGCCGGGCGACCGCCCGGCCTAGCTGGGGCCTGAGGCCCCGGCCGCCGAGCAATGGCGTATCCCGTCAAACGCCATAAAGGTCTTTTGAGCTTTCCGGGGACAAGGAGCCAACCCTCGTCGAACCCCCTTAAAACACTTTCCCCGCTGGGGGGTCTGGG
>ALAO01000482.1 GCA_000307955.1 Solidesulfovibrio magneticus str. Maddingley MBC34
TCCCGCTTACCGATACTGGACCAGACCCTGGTCGGCGTCGGCGAAGACGTCGAAGATCGCGCCGAGGGTGACCACGCGCACGATCTTGGCGACGTGGGGGTGCAGGTCGCACAGCCCCATGCGCCCGTCCCTGGCGGCCACGGCCTTTCGCACCGACACCATGGCTCCGATGGCCTTGCTGTCCATGAAGGTCACCTGGCTCAGGTCCAGGAGCAGGTCGACGGCTCCGGAGCGCTCATAGCGGGACAGGAGCGCGTCGCGGAAGTCGTCGCTGACGGTATGGTCCACTTCGGATACGCCGACCGTCGCCACCAGGCAGGTTCCAGACAGTTGCGCGGACAGTTCCATGGCTCCCCCGCCGCCTGGCCGGCTCCGGCCGCAGCGTGGTTTCAGGTTTGCGGACTCGTTCAGTCCGTCGTGGCAACGGCTCCCCCTTATCCCCCTTTATTCGGGGGG
>ALAO01000483.1 GCA_000307955.1 Solidesulfovibrio magneticus str. Maddingley MBC34
GCTGGGGGCCTGAGGCCCCCAGACCCCCCATCTGGAGAAAAGTTTAGAGGGTTCCCCTCGCTGCCGTCCCGGACGTGGAGTGGCTGGACGTTGTCCGACTTGCGTGGACTCCTGTGTTGCAGAACCTGCAACGCAAGGAGTGTCCCATGGCCCAAGCCTTTCCCCTGACCGCGTCCCTGGCCGCCGAGTACCGCGACCTGTTTCACGCTTCCTCCATCCGACCCGAACGGGCCGCCGAGACGGCCCGGCTGGCCCGCCGGCTGGCCGAACCGGGGTCCAAGGCCCGCTATGCGGCCGTGGGGGTCGACCTTGGCCTGCCCTGGCATGTGGTCGGCATCCTGCATCTGCTGGAATCGGGCGGGGATTTCACGCGCCACCTGCACAACGGCGATCCGCTGGCCGGCCGCACCGTGCACGTGCCCAAGGGCCGTCCAACGGCCGGGCGACCGCCTTTTTCCTGGGAGGAAAGCGCCATGGACGCCCTGGCCCTGGCCGGGCTGGACGTTTGGGAGGATTGGAGCCTGGCCGGCACGGCCTACGTGTTCGAGCGCTACAACGGCTTTGGCTACCGCCGCCGCGCTCCGGCCATCCATAGCCCGTATCTGTGGAGCTTCACCACGGCCTATGTTTCAGGAAAGTATGTGGCCGACGGCGTCTGGTCGGGGACGGCGACGAGCCGCCAATGCGGGGCCATGGCGCTTGTGAGGGCGCTGATCGAGGCCGGACTCGTCGCGCAGCCCGACGCGGCCGCGCCCGCCGGGATGATCCTGCCGGCCGGTCCGGCCGCGCTGCATGTCCTGGCCACGGCCCGTCATATCCTGGCCGTCTGACCAGCCGGTCACAAAGCCTGCCCGCCGCCAAAGCCACAGTGCTTGCCGTCACAGGCATTGTCGGCCTCTGTGAGCCGACCAGAGAACCAACAACGACCAAAACCCCTTAAACCCTTTCCCCAGATGGGGGGTCTGGGGGCC
>ALAO01000484.1 GCA_000307955.1 Solidesulfovibrio magneticus str. Maddingley MBC34
CCCCCGGCCGCCGGAGGCCTCTTCTCTTACTGGCTGCCGCAGCAGCGGGCGGTGTGGAAGCTTGAGCAGGGCAGCGGATCGATGATGATCTGGACGCAGCCGGCGGCGTAATCCTTGACGATGCGCCCCGAGGGCATGCGGCCGTGCCAGACGCGGCTGGAGAAGATGGCCAGGTCGCCGTTTAACTGCACGTAGAAGTCGGCGAATCCCTTGGCGAAGTGGCTGTTGAACACGTAGACGCCGTCGCGCACGCCGACAAAGCTGTACTTGTCGGGCGTCTTGCAGGTGAGCATGGCCAGGGCCTGGCGAAAAGCGCAGATCATGACGGACTGTTCGTCAAAAGCCGCCGCCCGGCCGGGCAGACCGGCCCAGGCCAACGCCGCGATGAGAAAAATGGGGAAAAGCCGTTTCATGCGCGCCTCCCGGGCTGGTATTTGGACCCATGCCATCCCTTCGGCCAGTCTGGCCACGACTTAAGGTCGCGATTTCGGGCCGTCTGCCGTCCTTGTCACCCAATCGCCGGCCGCCGTCTACAGGGCGTCGCGATGCTGGCCTCTGGCGGCGGCGACAGCCTTGCCGCCGCCGGCCAGATCCTGGCACAAAATACAGAGACGGCCCCGTGGAGCCGCCCCTGTGTCGTGTGCATCCCGGCCAAAGAGAGCCAGGGTATCAGCAACCCGAATGTTAATAGCGCTCGAACCGGCTGTCGCCCGGGTCCTCGTCGTCCAGGCTGATGAGCGAACCGCCGGTCTGGCCGCCCGTCTGGCGGGGCAGGGCCTTGCCGGCCGGGGACGACGGCATGAAGGCCCGCCGGCCCGACGCGGCGGCCGGACGGGAATCTTCCTCGTCGTCGCGCTCCACCCGGAAAAAGGCGCTGGTCTGCTGGAGCTGGGCGGCCTGGGCCGAGAGTTCCTCCGAGGTGGAGGCGATTTCCTCGGCGGCGGCGGCGTTTTGCTGGATGACCTGGTCGAGCTGCTGCAGGGCCTGGTTGACCTGGCTTGCGCCCTGGCTCTGCTCCTGGCTGGCGGCGTTGATCTCCTGGACCAGCTCGGCCGTCCGCTGGATGTCGGGCACGAGCTTTTCCAGCAGTTGGCCGGCGGTTTCGGCGATGTCGGTGGAGGTGGCGGCCAGGTTGGTGATCTCGGCGGCGGCGGCCTGGCTGCGTTCGGCCAGCTTGCGCACTTCCGAGGCCACCACGGCGAAGCCGCGCCCG
>ALAO01000485.1 GCA_000307955.1 Solidesulfovibrio magneticus str. Maddingley MBC34
CCTCTCCTGGACCTCTCCGCTGGGGGCCTGAGGCCCCCAGGCCCCCCACCTGTTCGACGTTCTCCCGTGTTTTCTCGCCCCCTAATCAGGGAGTGGGAGGGGTCCCCCTCCCGGCCGCTGGCGCAACGGTATCTCCCGTCAAACGCCATCGACGGTCCTTGAGCTTTCCGCCCGACAGAGAGCTAATCTTCGACGAGACCCCCTTTAACC
>ALAO01000486.1 GCA_000307955.1 Solidesulfovibrio magneticus str. Maddingley MBC34
GCGGCGGCCCCAGCCGGCGAGGCGGCGCTGGCTGCCGGCTTGGCGATGGCCGCCGGCGGCGCGGTGATGGGCGGCGGGCCGACCGGCATGTCGGGCGCGGCGGCGGCCGGAGCCGGGGGAATGTCGGCCGGGGCGGGCTTGTCGCCAAGGCCGAACAGATAGGGCTTTTTCACAACGGCCAAGCCGAGCACCACGGTGACGGCCAGGGCCGCCGCCCCCGCAATGATCATCTTGTCGCCCCGAGTCAGAGCCATGGCTTCCCCCTTTCGCGCCATGCAGAGCATGGACGCGGTATCGGGCCGGACGCTACCCGAGGTTGCCGATTCCCTCAAGGGGCAAGCAGGGCCGCGTGTTGCGTTGACAGGCGACCCATTTTCCGATTTCCATGAACAAAAGGGAGGGGGCAATGCCAAACAAGGTCCGCTCGGTGCGGGTGCCGCCGGAGATCGAGTCCATCGACCTCACGAGCCTCGTCAAGGAATGCGCCCGGCATCTGCGCGACCTGGAATCCGCCTCGCTGCTCACCACCCAAGGCAACCCCGAGGCCGCCGAAGCCCTGCTGCGCGCCCGCCAAGCCGACCTCGGCCGCCGCATCGGCCGCCTCGTCTGGGAAGCCGGCAAACGCGCCCAAGGGCGTTAGTTTGCGGGGAAAAGATGCCTCCGGCGGCCGGGGG
>ALAO01000487.1 GCA_000307955.1 Solidesulfovibrio magneticus str. Maddingley MBC34
GGGCGTGGGGCGCGAGGTTCCGCTTGCTGCACGGAGGCGGCGGCGGTAGGGGAGCGCCATGCGCTTCCCGGAGGAACCCATGAAGCTGTCCGCCCTCGTCGTCGTCCTGTGCTGCCTGGCCCTGCCCGCGCCGTCGCGCGCCGGGGTGGTCCTTGATGGCGACGCCTGCCGTCAGGTGTTCGACAACCCCAAGGCCGAGCAGATCGCCTGCCAAACCGGCTTCCGTCTTGATCCCGCCACCCGCTCGCGACTGGAAAACAATTCTTTCGGCTTCGTCACCGATCTGGCTTGCTCCGCCGTCATCACGGCCAAACGCTCGGAAGTCGTCGCCCGGCTCCACGCCAAGGGCGACGTGGCCCTGCCGCCCCAGGAAGTGCGCTGCAATCTCGTCTCCGGCGGCGACCCGGTGCCGGTGCGCTTCCATCTCGCGCCGGTGGTGCGCATCGACGCGGCCGGCAAGGCCGTGGACGCCCGCCTGGGCATCCGCGACCTCACCGGCATTCCCGAACCCCTGGCCACGGCCGTGGCCGAATTTCTCAACAGCGACCCCAGCCTGCGGCGCAGCATCGTGGCCGCCGCCAACGAGATCCTGCCCAATCTGCCCAAGCGCTAAAGGGCGGCCCTCCATGTGGGGTTTCCAAAGGGGCTCAGCCCCTTTGGCCGC
>ALAO01000488.1 GCA_000307955.1 Solidesulfovibrio magneticus str. Maddingley MBC34
GCCCAGGTTGGCGCGGATCTTGTCCTTGGACACGATGGCGGCGGTGATGGCGTCCAGGGCCTGCTGGGCCAGATCCTGGGTGGAAATGCTGCGTCCGCCGGCGCTGGTGGCGGCGGCGCCGAGGCCAAGACCGAAGGCGGAGGCGGTGGAGGTGCCGATCTGGATGTAGTAATAGTCTTCGGAGCTGGCGTTGCCGGTGCCGAAGTGGACCTTGAGCTTGCCTTCGGACGTAAGCCCGCTGCCGTTGTGCACGGTCGAGGACAGGTTGCCGTTGAGCAGATAGATGCCGTTGAAGTCC
>ALAO01000489.1 GCA_000307955.1 Solidesulfovibrio magneticus str. Maddingley MBC34
GGGGCCTCAGGCCCCCAGCCGCCGGAGGCATCTTCCTCTTTCTTCGGTGATTATCCACACCGCACGCAGCTGCAGCTTGGGCAGGCCGGGCAGCCGCAGCCGAGGCAGCTTTGGGGATTGACGGCGAGTTCCTGGCTGTAGGCGGTGAAGGCTTCGGCGGGCATGGCCCGTGAGAGGACAAAAAGCGACGCGGTGAGCATCAGGGCCAGGGCGGCGCAGCAAGCGGCAAGGCGCATTCTTTTCTCCATGCGAAGGGACGGCGTGCAACGACGCATCCCCTTTACGACTTTTTGCAATCGGGGGGTCCGGGGGCCTCAGGCCCCCGGCCGCC